>DASQNG010000148.1:0-20938 GCA_035645095.1 Gaiellaceae bacterium
CGGCTCCCAGATCGCGTTCATGAACGCGGGCGGCATCCGCGCCGACCTGCTCTACAACCAGATCAGCGGTGGCGAGCAGCCCGGGGAGGTGACCTACGGCGAGGCGTTCACGGTCCAGCCGTTCGGCAACAGCCTGATCACGATGACGCTGAACGGCGCCCAGATCGACGCGTTGCTCGAGCAGCAGTTCACGGGCGGGATCGGGATCCTCCAGGTCTCTGACGGATTCGCGTACACCCGCTCCGCATCCGCGCCTGCGGGCTCGAAGGTCAGCGGGATCACACTGAACGGCTTCCCGGTCAGCCCCGGGACGACCTACCGCGTCACTGTCAAAAGCTTCCTCGCGGACGGCGGCGACAACTACACCGTGCTGACGCAGGGCACGAGCCGCACCCCCGGCAACGTCGACACCGACGCCTTCGAGAACTACCTGAAGGCGAACCCCGCCGGGATCACGCCCGGCCCGCAGAACCGCATCACGCTCGTCCCGTAGCGGGACTCTCACACGCCGCACGCGGGGGCCGGGCGACCCGGCCCCCGCGCCGTCTGCAGATAGGTTCGCGCGGTGCAGGAGCAGAGGAAGAGCCGTTTCCGCGACGGCGTGCTCGCCGCGTTGCCGCTCGCCCCCGCGCCGGTCCTGTTCGGGGCGGCGTTCGGCCTGTTCGCGACCGAGGCCGGCATGGGCGCCGTGGCGGCCGTCGTGATGTCGGCGACGACGTTCGGAGGGGCCGCTCAGTTCGCGGCGGCGTCGGTGCTCGACACCGGCGGCGGCGCGCTCGCGGCGGTCGTCGCCGCCGTCCTCCTGAACGCGCGCTACGTGCCGCTCGGAGTGTCGGTCGCCCCGGTCTTCCCGGGTCGGCGGCGGCGGCGCTTCGTCGAGGCACAGCTGATCGTCGACGAGTCGTGGGCCCTCGCCGGGCGCGACGGCCGTTTCGACTACGCGGTGCTGGTCGGTTCGGGCAGCGTCTTCTACGTGCTGTGGGTCGCGGGCACGGCGGCCGGCTCCGTCGCCGGCGACGTGCTCGTCGACGCGCGAACGCTCGGCCTCGACGCCGCGTTCCCGGCGCTCTTCCTCGCGCTCCTCGTCCCGTACCTGGGTTCCGGCCGGGCCCGGCTCGCCGCTGCGGTCGCAGCGGCGATCACGCTCGCGCTGCTTCCCTTCGCTCCCCCCGGGGTGCCGCTCATCGCCGCCAGCCTCGCCTGCGTGATCGGGCTGCGGCGGTGAGTGCGCCGTGGCTCGTCGTCGCCGGCGTGGGAGCGGCGACCGTCCTCTTCAAGGCCTCGGGTCCCGTGCTGCTCGGGCGTCGGCCGCTTCCGCCGCGGGCGCTCGCGCTCGTCGAGGTGCTCGCTCCCGCGATGTTGGCGGCCCTCGTCGTGACGCAGGCCGTGGGGGGCGACCGGGCGCTCGTCTTCGACGAGCGGCTCGTCGGCGTGGCAGCGGGCGCCGTCGCAGTCGCGCTGCGCGCGCCGCTCGTCGTGGTGCTGGTCGTGGCAGGGGCCGCGACCGCAGTCGTGCGTCTGCTGACCTAGGAGCTCGCGGCGGTGCCGCCGCGGCCAACGCGGACGACGCTGCGACGGCCCGAGCAGACGCGCAGAGGCCCAGCCTCGGCCGCGCGCTCGGGGAGCGACGGCCCGGGCCCGCTGCAGGGGCTGTGGTAGAAACCGGCGATGGCCCGCGCCTGCACGCTCGTCGCTTCTCTCGCGGCCCTCGTCCTCGCGCTGGCCGGCTGCGGTGGTGGCGACGACGACGCCGCAGCCCCGGCGACGACGGGGGGCGGGGGGACGACTGCGGCGGAGGAGACCCTGCGGGTCGGGCTGATCACCGACCTCGGCCAGCTCGACGACAACGGCTTCAACGAGCTCGCCTTCCGCGGGCTGAAGCGGGCGGAGGAGGAGCTCGGCGTGAAGGGTCGCGTGATCGAGTCGGCGTCGGCGGCCGACTACATCCCGAACATGACGTCGCTCGCCCGCCAGGGCTTCGACCTGATCGTCGGCGTCGGGTTCGCGCAGGGCGACGCGGTCGGCAAGGTCGCGCAGAGCTTCCCCGCCACGAGGTTCGCCATCATCGACGTCGACCACGAGTACGTCCCGGGTAAGCCTGCGAACGTCCAGGGCCTGCTCTTCCGCGAGGAGGAGGTCGGCTACCTGGTCGGGTACCTCGCCGCGCTCGAGGAGAAGCGGCGCGAGGGGCCGGACATGATCAGCGCCGTCGGTGGGTTCAAGGAGCCGCCGGTCGACCGCTTCATCGCCGGCTACAAGGCGGGTGCCGAGGCGGCCGTGCCGGGGATCGCCGTCCACTGGGACTACTCGCAGGACTGGGACGACCAGGCGAAGTGCAAGGAGCTCGCGCTCAACCAGATCCAGCGCGGCTCCGGGGTGGTCTTCCAGGTCGCGGGCGGCTGCGGCCTCGGCGCCCTGAACGCCGCCGGCGAGCGCGACCGGTGGGGGATCGGCGTCGACGCCGACCAGTCGGACCTCGGCGAGCACATCCTCACGAGCGCCCAGAAGGGCGTCGACGCGGCCGTCTTCCTCACGATCCGGTCCGTCGTCGAGGGCGAGTGGAGGGGTGGTGGCAACGCCGTCTTCGGCCTGAAGGAGGAGGGCGTCGGCCTCGGCACCGTCAGCGACGAGGTGCCCAAGGGGGACGTCGAACGGGTGCAGCAGATCGCGGACGAGATCCGCGCGGGGGAGATCGCAGAGATCCCGACGAGCGTCGGCCGCCGCGGCTAGGCGAGCGCGTGTCGGCGACGCTCACCGAGGCGCAGGGGCGGTTCCTGCAGGCCGGGCACTACGCCGTCATCGCCGTCCTGCGCCCGGACGGGACGCCGCAGCAGAGCGTGATCTGGATCGACTGGGACGGACGACACGTGCTCGTGAACCTCAACACCGAGCGGAAGAAGCTCGAGTACCTCCGCGGCGACCCGCGCGTGTCCATCCTCGTCCTGCACCGCGACGACCCGTTCCGGTGGGTCTCCGTCGACGGGCTGGTCGACGAGATCACGACGGAGGGCGCGAACGAGCACATCGACCGGCAGGCGAAGGTCTACTTCGACCGCGACGACTACGGGCTCGCGCCGGGCGAGCAGCGCGTCCTCGTGAAGGTGCGGCCGACACGGGTCGGCGGCTACCGCATCGAGTAGTCGCGCACCGCTCGAGACCGGAGACGGCGGCGCGCACCCTGAAGGTGCGGTTAACCGCACAGGGCGCGCCCGCCGGGCGCTGTAGGTTCGCGGAGTGATCGCCGAGGGAGGGAACATGGAGAACGGAGGGATCGGGGCCGGGGTCGTCGCCGCGGCCGACGTCACGCGGCGCTACGGCTCCGGCGACACCGCGGTCGACGCTCTGCGCGGGATCTCGCTCGAGATCGCGCAGGGGCGCCTGACCGCCGTGATGGGCCCGTCGGGCTCGGGCAAATCGACACTGATGCACATCCTGGCGGGGCTCGACAAGCCCACGTCCGGCTCCGTCGCCATCGCCGGCACGGAGATCACGACGCTCAAGGACAGCGACCTCACGAAGCTGCGGCGCAAGCACATCGGCTTCGTCTTCCAGTTCTTCAACCTCCTGCCGATGCTGACCGCGGAAGAGAACGTGACGCTGCCGCTGTCGATCGCAGGCGAGAAGGCGGAGCGCGGCTTCTTCGACGAGCTGATCGCGAAGGTCGGGCTGCAAGACCGGCTGCACCACCGCCCCGCGGAGCTCTCGGGCGGCCAGCAGCAGCGTGTCGCAATCGCGCGCGCGCTCGTCTCCCGGCCGACCGTGCTCTTCGCCGACGAGCCGACCGGCAACCTCGACTCCACCACGAGCCACGAGATCCTCGAGCTGATGCGCGATTCCGTCGACCACTACGGCCAGACGATGGTGATGGTCACGCACGACGCCCGCGCGGCGGCGATCGCCGACCGTGTGCTCTTCCTCGCCGACGGCCTGATCGTGAAGGACCTGCCGCGGTCGAGCCAGGGGGACATCCTCGCGGCGATGAACGAGCTCACCACGGCGTGACGCGCTTCGCGCTCAAGGGGCTGCTCGGCCGCAAGCTGCGGACGGCGCTGACGGCGATCGCGATCGTCCTCGGCGTCACGATGGTGAGCGGCACGTACGTGCTGACGGACTCGATCGACCAGGCGTTCGACTCGATCTTCACCGACGTCCGGCAGGGGTCGAACGTGATCGTGAGCGGCAAGTCCGCCTTCGACCTGACCGGAGGGAGCGGCGCGACGGCGCCGCCGTTCGACGAGTCGGTGCTCGAGCGGGTGCGCGAGGTCGACGGCGTCGCGCTCGCCGAGGGCGGCGTCGACAGCGAGAGCGCCCAGCTGATCGGCGCCGACGGCAAGGCGATCACCTACGGCGGCGCGCCGAACCTCGGCTTCTCGATCGTGGACGGCGAGTCGCCGTTCAACCCGCTGACCCTCGTCGAGGGCGCGTGGCCCGGCCCGAACCAGGTCGTCGTCGACGCTGCCACGGTCGACAAGGAGGGCTTCGAGGTCGGGCAGCAGGTCGGAGTGCAGGCAGCCGGCCGCGCGGAGCGCCTGCGCATCTCCGGCATCGTCAGGTTCGGCTCGGTCGCCACGATCGGCGGCGCCACGCTCGCGGGCTTCGACTTGCCGACGGCGCAGCGGCTCTTCGGCAAGGAGGGGAAGCTGGACGAGATCGCAGTGGCCGCGGAGGCAGGCCTGAGCGACGACGAGTTGATCGGCCGCATCGAGGAGGTGCTGCCGGAGGGCACGCAGGTGCTCGCGAGCCAGCAGCAAGCGGAGGACGATGCGGCAGAGACGAACGAGTTCATCACCTTTCTGCAGGGCTTCCTGCTCGCCTTCGCCGGGATCGCGCTCTTCGTCGGCAGCTTCGTGATCGCGAACTCCCTCTCGATCACGATCGCGCAGCGGACGCGCGAGTTCGCGACGGTGCGAACTCTTGGCGGCTCGCGGCGGCAGGTGCTCGGGTCGATCGTGGTCGAGGCGCTCGTCGTCGGGATCGTCGCGTCCGTGATCGGGCTCTTCCTCGGGCTCGGGCTCGCGCGGCTGCTCTTCTGGCTCTTCGACACAGTCGGCTTCACGCTGCCGAACAGCGGACTGGTCTTCCAGGCCCGCACCGTCGTCGTGGCGCTGCTCGTCGGGATTGTGGTCACGCTCGTGGCGAGCCTCCGGCCGGCCCTCCGCGCTACGCGTGTGCCGCCGATCGCGGCCGTGCGGGAGGGAGCGACGCTGCCGGAGTCGCGCCTCGCGCGCTTCCGGACGCCCGGTTCGCTCGTGCTGATCGGGCTCGGGTTCGCCGCGCTCGCGTACGGCCTCTTCGCGGACGGGCTCGGGACGACGCAGCTCCTGCTCTGGATGGGCCTGGGGGCGCTGCTCACCTTCGTCGGGGTAGCGCTCTTCGCGGTGCGCCTCGTGCAGCCGCTCGCGGGAGCGCTCGGCTGGCCGGCCACTCGGATCGGCGGCGCCGCCGGCAAGCTGGCGCGCGACAACGCGCGCCGCAACCCGCAGCGGACGGCTTCGACGGCCGCCGCGCTGATGATCGGCCTCGCGCTCGTGACGCTCGTCGCCGTGCTGGCCGACGGGATCACGAAGTCGTTCACGACGTCGGTCGAGTCGATCTTCACGTCGGATTACGCGATCACGGCGCAGAACAACTTCGCGCCGATCCCGATCGCCGCCGCCGAGGCCGCCAAGGACGCTCCGGGAGTCGAGGCCGTCGCCAGTGTCCGTACGGCCGAGGCGCAGATCTTCGACGAGCCGCAGTTCGTGACCGCCGTGACGCCGGAGGCGGAGCAGGCGCTCACGCTCGACTGGAAGGAGGGCTCGCAGGCGCTCCTCGGCGACCTCGGCCGCGACGGCGCCTTCGTCGACGACGGCTACGCCGAGAAGCACGGCCTCTCTGCCGGCTCGCCGGTGACGATCCTGACGCCGTCAGGCGAGCAGGTGCGCCTCGTCGTCCGCGGCATCTTCGAGCCGCCGAACGGCGGCTCTCCGTTCGGGGCCGTCACGTTCTCGGCCGCGCGGTTCGACGAGCTCTACGAGTCGCCGCAGAACCTCTACTCGTTCGTGCAGATGCGGGGCGACGTGACCGAGGAGAACACGGCTGCGCTCGCCGCCGCGCTCTCGGACTTCCCGAACGCGAAGTCGCAGACGCGGGAGGAATTCGTCGACAACCAGATCGCCGGCCTCAGCGCGATCCTCAACATCCTCTACGTCCTGCTCGCGCTCTCGGTGGTCGTCAGCCTGTTCGGGATCGTGAACACGCTCGTGCTGACCGTCTTCGAGCGGACGCGCGAGCTCGGAATGCTGCGCGCGATCGGGATGACGAGGATGCAGACGCGCCGCATGATCCGCCACGAGAGCGTGATCACCGCGCTCATGGGCGGCGTCCTCGGGATCGTCCTCGGCATCGCCCTCGGCGCGCTGCTCGTCGCACGGGTCGACTTCATCGTCTTCTCGCTGCCGACGACTCAGATCGTCGTCTTCGCGCTCGCCTCGATCGTGGTCGGGATCGTGGCCGCTATCTTCCCGGCGCGGCGGGCGGCCCGACTCGACCCGCTCCAGGCGCTCCAGTACGAGTAGACGCGGCGGCTAGGCTGCGCCCGTGGACGAGCCGGACCTCCGCGGGCAGCCGCCGTCGGGACTCTCGACCGTGCTGCTCCTGTTCGCGGGGATCGACGTCGTCCTCGCGCTCGTGCTGCTCCTCGGCGGCGGCTTCTCGTGGCACTTCTGGGCGATCGCCGGCATTGGCGTCCTGCTCGCTCTCGCGGGGCTCAAGGAGCGCGTTTCGCCGCGGGATCCCGGCGCCTAGTGGACGTCCTCCTCTGCGACGTCGGCCCGCGCGACGGCCTGCAGAACGAGCCGGAGGCGCACGCGCCGGAGACGAGGGCGGAGCTCGTGCGGCGGCTCGCAGCCGCCGGCCTGCCGCGCGTCGAGGCGGTCAGCTTCGTCCACCCGGACCGCGTGCCGCAGATGGCCGGCGCAGAGGAGGTCATCGCCGCAGCGGGCGAGTCCGCGGCCGAGCTCTCCGGGCTCGTCCTCAACGAGCGCGGCTACGAGCGCCTCGCGGCGACGCCGCTCGCGCGCGTGAACGTGACGCTCGCCGCGACGGAGAGCTTCAACCGGCGGAACGGGAACGCGACGCTCGCCGAGGCGACGGCGCGGGTGGAGCGCATCCTCGCCGTGGCCGACCGGCCGGCGACCGCCACGATCAGCTGTGCATTCGGCTGCCCGTTCGAGGGCGAGGTCGACCCGGGAGCAGTCGCCGCGCTCGCCGCGCGGGTCGCGGCGAGCGGAGCCGCGGAGGTCGTCCTCGCGGACACGATCGGCGTCGCGACGCCGCGTCGGGTCGCAGCGCTCGTCGCGCGTGTCGCTGCTGAGGGCGCAGTCGTCGGGGGCCACTTCCACGACACGCGCCACACCGGCGTCGCGAGCGCGTGGGCCGCGTTCGAGGCCGGAGCGGCGGTGCTCGACGCGTCGGTCGGAGGCGTCGGCGGCTGCCCGTTCGCGCCGAAGGCGACCGGGAACGTCGCGACCGAGGACGTCCTCTTCCTGCTCGACCGGGAGGGGATCGAGACGGGCGTCGACCTGGACGCGCTGATCGAGGCCGCTCGCTGGCTCGAGGGCGTGCTGGGGCGGGAGCTCCCCGGCCGCGTCTATCGCGCGGGGCCGTTCGCCGTCAGCAGCGCCTGATCGTCCCGCACGCGCGGGCGATCGGGACGATCCGTCCGCCGGTCGTCACGCCGACCAGCCGGCCGAGCTCGTCGAGCACCGGCTGGCCGCCCTTCGTCCCGGGACCTGCGCCCCAAATCGCCCCCGGGTGCACCTCGGTGACCGTGAACAGCTTCGGCCCTTCCGGCGCGGCGACCGCGAGTCGGCTCCCGGGCCGTGCTTCCACCGGCGCCACCCGTTGCCACAGCGGCCGTGCGAGCTCGCCCTCGACCCGCACGAGGCCGAGCCCCGTCCGTGGGTCGGCGCGCACGAGCGTCCCGGCGTGCTTCGTCCCGCCGGCCGTCACCTGCACGCTCCGCGCGAGGCCGGTCTTCCAGCCGCCGACAGGACGCGTCGTCAGGACGAGGCTGAGCCCGTTCGCCGTCCAGGCGACGAAGCCGCTCCCTGCGCCGACGCCGACCACGCTCCGGGTGGCGCGCGTGGTGAGGTTGGCAAGCGTGAGATCGGTCCCCGCAGGCGTGTTCGCCGGCCGGCTCACCGTCGTCGCCGGCTTCGTGGCCTCGACCGGCTCGGCCACGGCGCGGGTGCGCTCGACGAGCGACCACCCCGCGTAGAGCGCGCCGACGTAGAGGACGAGCGCGACGGGCGCCTTCCACGTCGGGCGCCACCGCCTCCGGCGGCGCGGGCGCAGCGCACGCACGGACGCAGCCTCCATCAGGCGCTCACTCGCCGCTCGAGAGGGCGGAGAAACGTCGTCATGCCTGCATCTTGACGATCTTGCGCTCCGCGAGGTCGCGCACTTCGTCGTCCGCGTAGCCGAGGTCGCGCAGCACCTCCTCCGTGTGCTGGCCGAGGAGCGGCGGCGGCGAGGGGTACGCCGGGCGGTCGCCGTCGACGGTCAGCGGGAGCGCGACGAGCCGCAGCGCCGAGACGACGGGGTGCTCGAGCGCCTGGAGCAGTCCCAGCGCCTCCGTCTGCTCCGCCTGCGCCACGCCGGCGACGTCCGCCACCGGCGCCGCCGGGACACCGGCTCGCGTCAGCCGCTCGTGCCACTCGTCCACGTCGGCCTCTGCCAGCCGGGCCTCGAGCAGCGCGACGAGCTCCTCGCGGTGCGCGACGCGGCCGGCGTTGGTGGCGAACCGCGCGTCGCCCACGAGCTCCGCCAGGCCCAGCTCGCGGGCGAGCAGCGCGAAGAGACGGTCGTTCCCCGCAGCCACCATCAGCCCGCCGTCCCGCGCCCGCAGCACCTGGTACGGCGCCACCATCGGGAACCGCGTGCCGGCGCCGCGGGGCACCGTGCCGTCTGCGAGGTAGCCGGCGAGGTGGTAGCCGAGGTAACCGACAGCGGTCTCGTAGAGCGAGACGTCGACGTCTCGCCCTTGGCCCGTGCGCCCGCGCTCGAGCAGCGCCGCGAGGATCCCGATCGCCGCCCACGCGCCCGTCCCCTGGTCGATCACCGACGCGCCGACGCGGACGCCCGGGCGGCCGGGCTCGCCGGTCACGGAGATCAGTCCGCCGGCGGCCTGCATCAGGGCGTCGTAGCCGGGCTCGGCGCGCCGCGGGCCGGTGCGGCCGTACGAGCCGATCGCGCAGGTGACGAGCCTCGGGTTCCGCCGGCGCAGCTCGGCTGCGCCGAGGCCGAGTCGCTCGGCGAGCCCCGGCCGGAGGCTCTGCAGGAAGACGTCGCCGCGCTCGGCGAGGCGCAGCACGACGTCGCGGCCGCGCGGCTCGCGCAGCGACACGGCGAGCGAGCGCTTGCCGGCGTTCGCGGAGAGGAACATCGGGCTCTCGCCGGCCCAGAACGGCGGCCCCCACGCGCGGGCGTCGTCGCCCGAGTCGGGCCGCTCGACCTTCACCACGTCGGCGCCGAGCGCGGCGAGGATCTGCGCGCAGTAGGGGCCGGCGATGGACGTGGTCACATCGACGACGCGGACCCCGGCGAGCGGCGCGAAGCTCATACGCGCACTATGGCGGCAGCCGGGAGGTGCCGCTCTGCGACGATGGCGCGATGTTCAACGCGATCGTCGAGGCCGTCTCCGGCTCCGCGTGGACCTACCTGATCGTCTTCGCGATCGCGGCGATCGACGCGTTCTTCCCCGCGGTGCCGAGCGAGGCGACGGCGATCGCCGCCGGCGTCGTGGCGGGTGCCGGAGGGCTGCGCGTCGAGCTCGTGATCCTTGCGGCTGCGCTCGGCGCGCTCGTCGGGGACAACATCACCTTCGCCGGCGGCCACTTCCTCGGCGACCGCGTCAAGCGCCGGTTCTTCCAGGGCGAGAAGGCGAAAGGCCGACTGGAATGGGCACACCGGATGCTCGAGGAGCGGGGGGCGTACCTGATCGTCGTCGCCCGGTTCATCCCGGGCGGCCGAACCGTGACGATGTTCACGGCCGGGTTCGTCGACGCGTTCCCCTGGCGTCGCTTCATCCGCTGGGACGCGCTTGCCGCGGCGATCTGGGGTTCGTACGCGGTGCTGCTCGGCTACTTCGGCGGCAAGACGTTCGAGGAGGAGCCGTGGAAGGGGCTCCTCCTCGCGTTCGGCATCGCAGTCGCCGTCACGGGAGCGGTGGAGGCGGTGCGGTTCCTGCGGAAGCGGCGTCGTCACGCCCACGCCTGAGCCCGAGGTCGCGCATGCCGCGGTGCGCGATCACGGCGGCCATCACCATCACGACGAGCGCGAGCAGCCCGTGCAGGCCATGCAGCCACCCGTTCGTCCGCTCCTCCACCGGGCTGAGGAAGATCTGCACGGTGCCCAGCGCGAAGAGGAGGAACGTGAAGCCGATCCACTTCCACGATTTCGGCCACGCGCCGAACGCGGTCAGGAAGACAAGCAGCTCCGCACCGTGGATGAGGGCGAAGCCGGTGAAGCCGTGGGCGTCGAGGGCGCTCTCGCCGGCACCGGCGACGTAGGCGGTGATGAAGTACGCCTGCAGGAAGATCAGCACGACGATCAGCGAGGCGAGCACGAAGTTGATCCAGAGGAAGGCTCTTCTCATGGGGCGAGCCTAGAGCAGCAGCCGGATAGCGTTCAAGCGTGCGGCTGCACGTCACCGGAGCGACCGGCTACCTCGGCTCGGAGCTCGTCCGGCTCCGGCCGGACGCCTCGGCCGAGCGCGTCGAGCTCCGGGACACCCGGGCGGTGCGGGAGCTCCTCGGGCGGGTGCGGCCGGACGTCGTCATCCACACCGCCTACCGGCAGGACGGCCCCGACGCCTGGGAGGTCACGGTCGACGGGGCGGAGCACGTCGCCCGCGTGGCGGCGGCGCTGGGGGCGCGGCTCGTGCACCTCTCGACGGACGTGGTCTTCGACGGCCGCAAGGGGACGCCGTACGTGGAGGAGGACGCCGCCTGCCCCGTCTCCGACTACGGGCTGGCGAAGGCCGAGGCGGAGGTTCGCGTCGCGGCTGCACACCCCGAGGCGCTGCTCGTCCGCACCTCGTTGATCTACGGCGGCCCGGGTGCGGCGCGGCCCTCGAAGCACGAGCTCCTCGCGGTCGATCCCGACGCCACGTTCTTCACCGACGAGATCCGCAGCCCAGTGCAGGTCGGCGACCTCGCGGCAGCACTGCTCGAGCTGGCGGCGCTCGAGGTGGCGGGGCCGCTGCACGTGGCGGGCCCGGACGCCCTCTCGCGCGCGGATTTCGCGGCACTCGTCGCGCGGCGGCCTGTCCGGACGGCCGCGGCGCCGCCCGGCCGGCCGCTCGACTGCGCGCTCGACTCCTCGCGCGCGCAGGAGATGATTCGGACGCGACTCCGCGGTGTACGAGACGTCCTGCAGTGAACCGCCTCGCGCACGAGACGAGCCCGTACCTCCTCCAGCACGCCGACAACCCCGTCGACTGGTACCCGTGGGGCGACGAGGCGCTTTCGCGGGCCCGTGGCGAGGACCGCCCGATCCTGCTCTCGATCGGCTACGCCGCGTGCCACTGGTGCCACGTGATGGAACACGAGTCGTTCGAGGACGAAGCCACGGCCGCCGTCATGAACGAGCACTTCGTGAACGTGAAGGTCGACCGGGAGGAGCGCCCGGACCTGGACGCGGTCTACATGGAGGCGGTCGTCGCCATGACCGGCCACGGCGGCTGGCCGATGACGGTCTTCCTCACGCCCGACGGCGAGCCGTTCTACGGCGGCACGTACTTCCCGCCGGAGCCGCGCCACGGTTTACCCAGCTTCCGCCAGGTGCTCGAGGCGCTCGCGGACGCGTGGCGGCAGCGTCGGGCGGAGGTCACGCGCTCGGCCTCGCAGCTCGTCGAGGCGGTGCGGCACTCGAGCGCGCTGCAGCCGTCGTCCGACCCGCTGACCGACGGGTTGACGGCCGCGGCCGCACGCAACCTCCGCCAGGGGTTCGACGAGACGTACGGCGGCTGGGGCAGGGCGCCGAAGTTCCCGAACGCTCCGGTGCTCGAGTTCCTGCTCCGCCGCGCCCACGCGCACGGGGACGACGGCGCGCTCGCGCTCGCGACCCGCACGCTCGACGGGATGGCGCTCGGCGGGATGTACGACCTCCTCGGCGGCGGCTTCCACCGCTACTCCGTCGACCCCCGCTGGCTCGTGCCCCACTTCGAGAAGATGCTCTACGACAACGCGCTTCTGGCGCCGGCGTACCTCCACGCGTCGCTCGTGACCGGGAAGGAGCGCTACCGCGAGATCTGCGCCGAGACGATCGGGTACATGCTGCGGGAGCTCCTGCTCGAGCACGGCGGGTTCGCGTCGGCGCAGGACGCCGACACCGAGGGCGTGGAGGGGCTCACGTTCACGTGGACGAAGGACGAGGGTGTCCCCGGCGAGCTGCTCGAGCCGTTCGAGCACGGCCGCTCGATCATCCGCGGCGAGCTCGACCCCGACCTCGCCCGGCGCCTCTTCGAGCAGCGCGAGACGCGGCCGAAGCCGCTCCGCGACGACAAGGCGATCGCCTCCTGGAACGGGCTCGCGCTGGCCGCGCTCGCCGAGGCCGGCCGCCGCCTCGACCGCCCCGAGTGGGTCGACGCCGGGCAGCGTCTGGGCGAGTTCCTCCTCTCCGAGCTCTCGGACGAGCACGGCCGCCTGCTCCGCAGCTACCGCGACGGCCGCACGAGCGGCACCGGCTACCTCGACGACTACGCCAACGTCGCGCACGGCCTGCTCGAGCTGCACGTGGCCACCGGTGACGTGCGCTGGCTCCATGAGGCCCACCGGCTCGCGCGGCTCGCGGTGGAGCTCTTCGCGGACGAGGAGCGCGGCGGCTTCTTCCTGTCGCCGGCGCACGGCGAGCAGCTCGTCGCCCGCACGAAGGAGCTGGACGACCACCCGCTCCCGTCCGGGAACTCGATGCTCGCCCACGTGCTGCTGCGGCTCGCCCGGATCTACGGCGACGACGACCTGGAGCGCCGGGCGGTCGGCGTGTTCCGGCTCGTGCGGCCGGCGCTCGAGCGCGCTCCGACGGCCTTCGGCTGGGCCCTGTGCGCGCTCGAGCTCTGGTTCAGCCCGCCGCGGGAGCTCGCACTCGTCGGCGGCGTCGACACGGAGGTCGCGCGGGCAGCGCTCGAGCCGTGGCAGCCGGAGACGGTCGTCGCCGTCGGCCCCGCCGAGGGTGTGCCGCTGCTCGAGGGCAAGGCGCTCGTCGACGGCCGGCCCGCCGCCTATCTGTGCGAGCGTTTCGCGTGCCGCGCCCCGGTCACAGACCCGGCCGAGCTCCGAGCCTGAGGGCGTAGCAGCAGCAGCCACTAACTTCCGTGGTGCGGCGTTGTCTAACTCCTTGCAAGGGGGTAGTGTCGCTGGCGCGGCACGGGGTGTTCCTGTTCAGCAAAGGAGTGGTAGATGCGTAGGGTCTCTCTCGCCGGGCTCGCTGTTCTAGGGGCGCTCGCCCTGGCGATTCCGGCCGCGTTCGCGAAAGCGGACACGACCGCAGCGACACCGGGTGTGTCGGCGACGCGGATCGTGATCGGCGGCACGTTCCCGCTCACGGGTCCTGCCTCGAGCTATGCGCCGATTCCGGCGTCGATGAAGGCGTACTTCTCGTACATCAACGCCCGCAAGGGGCCTGACGGCAAGCGCGGCGTCTACGGCCGGCAGATCGTCTTCAAGTACTACGACGACGGGTACAACCCCGTCCAGTCGGTGCAGCTGACCCGCAAGCTCGTCCAGGAGGACAAGGTCTTCGCGGTCGTCGGCTCGCTCGGCACCGAGGTGAACGAGGCGATCCGGCCATACCTCAACCAGGCGCGGGTGCCGCACGTCCTCGTCTCCACGGGTGCGACGCAGTTCAGCGCCAGGTCGGAGGCGAAGAGGTATCCCTGGACGATCGGGTGGCAGCCGGACTACATCGCCGAGGGCCGCCTCTACGGGATCGACATCTCGCGGAACAAGCCGAACGCGAAGATCGCCATCCTGTACCAGAACGACAGTTACGGGAAGGACTACGTCTACGGCTTCAAGTCGGCTCTCGGAGCGACGAAGGTGCGGCAGCAGGTCGTGGCGGAGGAGCCGTACGAGGTGACGCAGCCGAGCCCGCAGTCGCAGCTCGTGAAGCTCCGCGGCTCGGGTGCGAACACGCTGTTGATCTTCGTGACGCCCCGCCCGACGATCCAGACGTACGCGATCATCCGGGCGCTCGGCTGGAAGCCGACGGACATCTACGTGAACTCCGTCTCCGCGACGGACACGTTCATGTCGACGGCGGTCGGTGCGTCGAACGCCGCGACCGTCAACGGCTCCATCAGCGCGGCGTACCTGAAGGACCCGGCGAACCCGACCTGGGCCAGGGACAGGACGGTCGTCCAGTACAAGAACCTGATGGCGAAGTACAACCCGAACGGCAGGGTCACGGACGGCCTCAACTTCTACGGCTTCGCAAAGGCCGACACGTTCGTCCGGGCGCTCTACAAGGCCGGGCGCAACCCGACCCGGGCCTCGCTCATGCGGGCGATGCTCTCGTTCAACGACACGACCGGCTTCCTGCTGCCGAGCGTCCGAATCAAGACGACGGCCACGGATCGGTTCATGATCTCGCACCAGCAGATGCAGGTGTACGAGAACGGCACGTGGCGGCTCAGGGGCCGCCTGATCGACCTTCGCCCGCGCGGCTAGACGCGGTCGACGCTGTCGCACTCGAGGGCCGGCACCTGCCGGCCCTCGGTGCGTTCGGCGCCACTACGCTCTCGTAATGGATTTCAACCTCACGGACGAGCAGGCGCTGATCCGGAAGACGGCCCGGGCGTTCTGCGACGCCGAGATCATGCCGCACGCACGGGTGTGGGACGAGGAGGAGGCGCTGCCGCGGGAGCTCGTGGCGAAGCTCGCGGACGCGGGTTTCCTCGCCGCGGCGATCCCCGAGACGCACGGCGGCGGCGGCCTCGACGCCGTCTCCTACACGCTCCTCTGCGAGGAGCTCGGGCGCGCCGACTCGTCGGTCCGAGGCATCGTCTCCGTCTCGAACGGGCTCTTCGGCAAGACGGTCGCGAAGTGGGGGACGGACGAGCAGCGCGGGGAGTGGCTGCCGCGGCTCGCCGCCGGCACGGCGCTCGGGTGCTACGCGCTCACGGAGCCGGGCTGCGGGTCCGACGCCGCGGCGCTCGCCACCCGCGCGGAACGCGACGGGAGCGACTGGCTGCTCACGGGCTCCAAGGTCTTCATCACGCTCGGCTCCTGGGCCGCGGTCGCGATCGTCTTCGCCCGCACGGGCGGGCCGGGGCCGCGGGGCATCACCGCGTTCCTCGTCCCCACGGGCGGCGCCGGGTTCGCGGCCCGCCCGCTGAAGGGAAAGCTCGGCCTGCGCGCCCAGGACACGGCGGAGCTGACATTCGACGACGTCCGCGTGCCGGACGCAGCACGGCTCGGCGACGAGGGAGCGGGGTTCAAGGTCGCGATGTCCGCGCTCGACAACGGCCGGATCTCGCTGGCCGCCGGCTGCGTCGGGATCGCGCAGGGCTGCCTCGACGCCTCGATCGGGTACGCGCGCGAGCGGGAGGCGTTCGGCAAGCCCATCGGACGCTTTCAGCTCGTCCAGCAGCTGCTCGCCGAGATGCACGTCGAGACGGAGGCGGCGAGGCTCCTGACGTGGCGCGCGGCTGCGCTCGCGGATGCCGGGCACCCCTACACGACCGAGGCGTCGGTGGCCAAGTGGTACGCGAGCGAGGCGTCCGTGCGTGCGGCGAACGCAGCCGTGCAGGTGCTCGGCGGCTACGGCTACGTCGACGAGTACCCCGTCGCAAAGTACCTCCGCGACGCCCGCGTCACCACGCTGTACGAGGGCACGAGCCAGATCCAGCAGCTGATCGTCGGCCGCGCCCTGACCGGAGAGAGCGCGTTTTCCTGAGAGCGAGGAGGAACCCATGCCCCAAGCCGTGATCGCCAGTGCCGTCCGTACGCCCATCGGGCGCGCCGCGAAGGGGTCGCTCGTCGACGAGCGGCCCGACGACCTCGTCGCGTTCGCCATCCGGGAGGCGGTCGCGCAGGTGGAGGGGCTCGATCCGGCGGACGTCGAGGACGTGATCGTCGGCTGCGGCTTCCCGGAGCAGAAGCAGGGGATGAACCTCGCGCGACGCGCGGCGCTTCTCGCGGGGCTGCCGCAGACGGTGCCCGGGACGACGGTGAACCGCTTCTGCGCCTCGTCGCTGCAAACCCAGCGGATGGCGTTCCACGCCGTGCGGGCGGGGGAGGGTGACGTCTTCGTCGCCGCGGGCGTCGAGTCGATCTCGCAGGTGAACGGGTACCCGAAGGAGGCAGATGAGCTGCACCCGCGGCTGACGGGCGAGGGCGCGATCGCGAACGCCTACGTCCCGATGGGTGTGACCGCCGAGAACGTGGCGGAGCGCTACGGCGTGGCCCGCGAGGACATGGACCGCTTCGCCCAGCAGTCACAGGAGCGCGCGGTGGAAGCTCAGCGCTCCGGTCACTTTGCGCGCGAGATCACGCCGTACCCGAAGGCCGACGGGACGCTCGTCGAGCACGACGACGGCCCACGTCCGAGTTCGACGTTCGAGAAGCTGGCGGAGCTGCAGCCCGTCTTCCGCGAGGGGGGCACCGTGACCGCTGGCAACTCCTGCCCCCTGAACGACGGCGCCGCGGCGGTGGTGATCATGTCCCACGAGAAGGCGCAGCAGCTGGGGATCCGGCCACGCGCGCGGATCATCGCGTCGTCGGTCTCCGGCCTCGACCCGGAGATCATGGGCGTCGGGCCGATCGAGGCGGTGCGGCAGGTGCTCGCGCGCGCGGGGATGAGGATCGACGACGTCGACGTGATGGAGCTGAACGAGGCGTTCGCCGCGCAGGTGCTCCCGGTCTGCCGCGAGGTCGGCGTGGACCCGTTCTCGGCGAAGCTGAACCCGCACGGCGGCGCGATCGCCCTCGGTCACCCCTACGGGATGACGGGCGCGCGGATCATGTGCACGCTCCTCAACGACCTCGACGCGGTGGACGGCACGATCGGGCTCGAGACGATGTGCGTCGGCGGCGGCCAGGGGATGGCGATGCTCGTCGAGCGCCTGAGCTAGTGGCTCTCTGCCACTCGCCGCCGCGGGCGGCCGCCCCAGCGCACGCCGCCGCCCCGGCGGCTTCGTGGCAGTCGGGGCGCGGCGGCGCCTGTGGCGGGCTTCGGCACAGGATCGGCACCGCGCCGCCACATTCGTCCTGGGAGCGCGTGTAGCGCTCGTCTCTGAGACAGGCCGCGGAGACGGCCGCGCTCGAACCCGACGGATGCGGTGAAGCCAGCACGCAATCGGCGCGAACGCTCCACACCCTCGTGGTAGTGCGCTGACCGCTCGTCTCTGAGACCGCGGCGCTCGCCCCCCGCGGACGGCTTCTGTCTCAGACGGCGGCGGTCGCGCACGCAGGCGCCTCTTCGGAGCGGTGGGGGTACGGTCGCAGCGTGGACGACGGGCCGGACCTCGAGGCGCTCGCGGCGACCGCGGCCCAGGTGGCGCGCGAGTGGAATCTCGAGCCCGGGCCGCCCTTCCGGCTCGCGCGCTACTCGCTCGTCGCACCCGCCGGCGCGCAGGCCGTGGTGAAGATCGTGCCGCCCGAGGACGACGAAGCCGACGAGGAGGCGGACGCGCTCACGCTCTGGAACGGCGACGGTGCCGTGCGGCTGCTGCGCCACGACCGCACGCGGCGGGCGCTCCTCCTCGAGCGGGCGGTGCCGGGCCACGACCTGGCGAAGCTCCTCGAGGACGAGGCGACCCGAGTGGCCGTGGAGGTCGCCGGGCGGCTCTGGCGTCCGGCCGCGGCGCCGCCCTTCCGCTCGGTCCACGACCACGTGCCGCGCTGGCTCGCGAACGCCCGCCGCCACCCGCTCACGTCGCTCGCGCGCGATCTCTACGCGCAGCTCGACCGGCGCGCCGGCGTGCTCGTGCACGGCGACTTCCACCACCACAACATCCTCCGCTCGGACCGCGGCTGGCTCGCGATCGACCCGAAGCCCATGCTCGGCGAGCCGGAGTACGACGTCGCGTCCTTCCTCTGGAACCCGCTCCCGTGCCGCCTGCGCTACGAGCACGTGGAGGCGCGGCTCGCCGCCTTCGCCGCCGCCGGCCTCGACGAGGGGCGCATGCGCGCCTGGACGGTCATCCGCGGCGCCTACCTCCAGCCGCAGGACGCGGAGGCGTTACGCGCCCTCGTGTAGCCGGTCGAGGAACGGGAGCAGCTGCTCCCAGAGGTGCTCCATCGTCGTCGTCCGGGCCGGGTGGAGTGGGTCGTACGGGACGTAGTTGACCGTCCGCACTATCCACCCGTCCGGGCCGAGGTCGAGCACGTTGATGCACGCGGGCGCCTGCTCGAAGGTGCCGAAGTAGGTGCGGTCGCCGGTGAGCGCGTACGAGACGAGGATCCGGTTGACGCCGCCGTGCAGCACCGCGAGCGCCGTCCCCCACTCGCGTGCGACGAGCCGCTCGAACGCCGGGTGGACTCGGTCGAGCGCCTCCCCCAGAGACTCGCCGCCGAGGAACCGCTGCGCCTCGTCGCGCACCTGCAGCGCGCCGACGAACGCCACCTCGAGCTCGTCCGGCGGGATCGCGTCGAGGCGGCCGCCGCGCCACTCCGAGAGCTCGGGCCAGAGCTCGACTTCGCGTCCCGGCGCGACGAGCTCCGCCGTCTCGCGCGTGCGCGGCAGGTCGCTCGCGACGACGAGGTCGAGCGAGACGCTTGCGAGCGCCGCCCGCGCCGCCTCCGCCTGCTCGCGCCCGCGTGCGGTCAGCGGCACCGTCTCCGGCCGCACCGGCTCGCCTGACTCGTCCACGTAGGACACGTCGCCGTGCCGCATCAGGTAGAGGCGCCGTCTCACTCGTACTTCGCGAGCCAGCGCGGATTCGACACCCGCAGCTTCCGTGCCACCTGCTCCTTCAGCAGGCGGACCGCGTCCTCCGGCACGTCGCCGGCGCGGATCCGGCGTGCGAGCTCCGCCGCCTCCGCGTCGTCCCGCTCCGGCGACGCTGCCAGCAGCTCGCGCTCGGCGATCCCGAGGCCGTTGATCGCGACGAGCGTGCGGAAGCGCAGCCGGTGGTCGTCGAGCACGGGCAGGATCTCCGCCTCGAGGAACTCGCGCACCGCCTCGCAGAGCTCCGGCGGTGTCGGCCGGTCGAAGGGCTGCTCGCTCACGCGGCGCGCTCGATCAGATCGAGCAGCTCGTACTCCATCTCGGCCGCGAGCCGCCCGAGCACCGCGAGCTCGACCGACCGCTCCTGCCGGTTGAAGTGCCGCCGCGACTGCGTGAGGCAGCCGATCGCCCACTTGACGTTGCCGAAGACCTCCCAGACGACGAGCTCCTCGGGCGTGACCTCCCGCCCCGTCAGCTCCGCGTACCGCGCGAGGTACGGCTCGACGCTCCCGACCCCGCCGAGGCGCCGCTCGTCCGCACCGAACCGCCAGGCCCGTACGAGCGGCCAGGCAACGTCCTCCACCGGGTCGCCGAGGTGTGCGAACTCCCAGTCGAGCACGGCGACGAGACCCCCCTCGTCCACCGCGAGGTTCCCGATCCGCCAGTCGCCGTGCAGCACGACCGGGTCGCGCCCTCCGTCCTCGGGCGGCGGCGGCAGCCGCTCGCGCACCCAGAGGAGACCGAGCTCGATCGCCGGGTGCGGCTCGCCCACCGAGTCGAGCTCCGCGTAGAAGCGCTCGATCGGATCGCCCGTGCGCAGGAACGGGAGCCGCTGCAGGGGGATCGCGTGGATCTTCGCGAGCTCCTCGGCGAGCTGCTCCTCGAGCCCTTCCGGCGGCGTCTTCACGATCCGCCGGCCGATCGTCTCGCCGTGGATCCGCTCCATCACGAACGCCTCGCGCCCCTCGACCTCGCCGAGATAGCCGATCGGCTCGGGAACCTTCACCCCCGCCTCGTGCGCCGCGCGCAACACCTCGAACTCGTGCTGGAGAGTGAGCGTGTCCTGGTGGATCACGCCGCCCGCGGCTCGGCGAACGAGCAGCTCGCGGCCGCCGGCGTCGACGGCCCAGGCCTCCTTCGACGCGCCCCCGGCCAGGAGCACCGCCCGCTCGACCGGCTCGCCGAGCGCCGCGGCGAACGCCTCGAGAGGCGCCTTCACAGCAAGAGCTCGGCCAGCGCCTGCAGCGCCTCCGGCTGCCGAGCCTGCGTGATCAGCGTCGTCGCGCCGGACTCGCGCCACGCGTCGAGCCGCTCCGCGATCCGCTCCTTCGGCCCGACGAGGGAGATCTCGTCCACGAGCGCGTCGGGCACTGCCGCCGCGGCCTCGCGCTTGTGCCCGTCGAGGTAGAGGTCCTGGATCCGCTTCGCCTCCTCCTCGTAGCCGTAGCGGCACGCCAGCCGGTTGTAGAAGTTCTGCTCCCGCGCGCCCATCCCGCCGACGTAGAGCGCCAGCACCGGCTTCAGGAAGTCGCGTCCGGCCTGGACGTCGTCGATCAGGGCGGTGAGGACGAGCGGCGCGATGTCGAAGCTCTCCTTCGCGCCCGCGAGGGACGGGCCGTGCACCTCCACCATCCGCTCCGGCGAGAAGAAGATCGGCAGCCAGCCGTCGGCGATCTCGGCGGCGAGGGCGACGTTCTTCGGCCCGAGCGCGGCCAGGTAGATCGGAACCTCGGGCCGCAGCGGCTTCAGGATCAGCTTCAGCGGCTTGCCGAGGCCGGTCGCGCCCGGGCCGGTGTAGGGGATGTCGTAGTGCTCGCCGTGGTGCTCGACCGTCTGCCTCGCGAGCGCCGTCCGGACGATCTCGACGTACTCGCGGGTGCGGCGCAGCGGCTTCCCCCACGCGATGCCGTGCCACCCCTCGACGACCTGCGGGCCCGAGGTGCCGAGCCCGAGCAGGACGCGGCCACCGGAGAGGTGGTCGAGCGTGGCGACGGTCATCGCGGTC
>DASQNG010000149.1:0-14839 GCA_035645095.1 Gaiellaceae bacterium
CGTGGAGTGCCACGTCGACGGCTTCCGCTTCGACCTGGCCGCCGCGCTCGCGCGCGAACTCCACGAGGTCGACCGCCTCTCCGCGTTCTTCGACATCATCCACCAGGACCCGATCCTGTCCCAGGTGAAGCTGATCGCGGAACCGTGGGACGTCGGGGAAGGCGGCTACCAGGTCGGCAACTTCCCGGTGCTCTGGACGGAGTGGAACGGCCTCTACCGCGACGCGATGCGCGACTTCTGGCGCGGCGAGACGGGCGTCAGCGAGTTCGCGCGCCGCTTCACGGGCTCGAGCGACCTCTACCAGCACGACGGCCGGCGCCCGTTCGCGTCGATCAACTTCGTCACCGCCCACGATGGCTTCACGCTGCGCGACCTCGTCTCGTACAACGAGAAGCACAACGAGGCGAACCTCGAAAGGAACCAGGATGGCGAGAACCACAACCGGAGCTGGAACCACGGGGTCGAGGGCGAGACCGACGACCCCGAGGTGAACGCGCTCCGCGAGCGGCAGAGGCGCAACTTCCTGACGACGCTCTTCCTCAGTCAGGGCGTCCCGATGCTGCTGGGCGGCGACGAGATCGGACGCACCCAGCGCGGCAACAACAACAGCTACTGCCAGGACAACGAGATCTCGTGGTTCGACTGGGACCTGGACGAGAGCCGGGAGCGGCTGCTCGCGTTCACGAAGCGCCTGATCGCCTTCCGCCGCCGGCATCCCGTCTTCCGCCGGGCCGACTTCCTCACCGGGGAGGAGCGCCTCGGCTCCGGCGCGCCCGACGCCTGGTGGTTCCGGCCGGACGGTCGGAAGATGACGCAGCGGAACTGGCAGCGCGGCGACAACCAGACGCTCGGGCTCTTCCTGAACGGGGCCGAGATCCCCGCCGTCGGCCAGACCGGCGCGCCGGTGATCGACGACACGTTCCTCGTCCTCTTCAACGCGCTGCCGGAGCCCGTCGTGTTCACGCTCCCCGCGGTGTCGTTCGGCCGGCGCTGGGTGCACGAGCTGTCGACGGCGGAGCCCGAGCTGGAGCCGAATTCGGAGGTCTATCCCGCCCGGGGCGTCGTCGCCGTCGACGACCGCTCCGTCGTTGTGCTGCGCCGGATCGCCTGATGGCCGACTTCCGCTGCACCTACCGGCTCCAGCTCGGCCCGGAGCTCGGCTTCGCCGAGGTGCGCAAGCTCGTGCCGTACCTGCAGGGGCTCGGCGTGTCGCACCTATACCTCTCGCCGGCGCTCGAGGCCCGCGCCGGCTCGACGCACGGCTACGACGTCGTCGACCCGACGCGTCTCTCCGAGGCGCTCGGTGGGGAGGAGGGCTTCCGGGAGCTCTGCGCGGCCGGCCGCGAGCACGGGCTCGGCGTCGTGCTCGACATCGTCCCGAACCACATGGCTGCGAGCGACGAGAACCCGTTCTGGCGCGACCCCCTGTGGCGCGCTCGCTTCTTCGACCTGGACTGGCGTACCGGCACCCACCGGCGCTTCTTCGACGTCGGCGAGCTCGCCGGCGTGCGGATGGAGGACCCGGAGGTGTGGGAGACGACGCATGCGAAGGTGGTCGAGCTCGTGGGCGAGGGGCTTGTCGACGGCGTCCGGATCGACCACCCCGACGGGCTCGCGAACCCGCGCCGCTACCTCGAGCGGCTCCGGGAGGCCGGGATCGAGCACGTCTGGGTGGAGAAGATCGTCGAGCCCGGCGAGCACCTGCGGCCGGAGTGGCCGGTCGAGGGCACCGTCGGGTACGAGTTCCTGAACGACGTGAACGCCCTCTTCGTCGACCCGTCGGCCGAGGAGCCGCTCACCCGCTTCTACGAGGAGTTCACCGGCGACACGCGCAGCTTCGCCGACCACGCGGCGGCCGCGAAGCTGGAGCAGGCGCGAACCGCGTTCGGCGACGAGGTCGACCAGCTGCGGGCGCGGCTGCCGCGGGAGCTGGACGGGGTCGACCTCGAACGTGCGCTCTCGTCGTTCCACGTCTACCGCACGTACGTGGAGCCCGATCTCGCACGCGTGTCCGAGGAGGACCGCGCGCGTGTCGCGGAGGCGCAGCTCCCCGAGCCGCTCGTGCGGCTGCTCCTCCTCGAGGAGCGCGGGCACGACTCGTTCGTCGTCCGCTTTCAGCAGACGACGCCGCCGGTGATGGCGAAAGGAGTCGAGGACACGGCGTTCTACCGCTGGAACCGCCTCGTCGGGCTGAACGAGGTCGGCGCGAACCCGGCGCGGTTCTCGCTCGGGGTGGAGGAGTTCCACCGCGCGAACCTCGAGCGCGCCGAGCGCTTCCCGCTCCACCTGCTCTCGACGATGACGCACGACGCGAAGCGGAGCGCCGACACGCGGGCACGGATCGGAGCGCTCTCCCGCTGCGCGGACGAGTGGATCGAGCTCGTCGGCCGCTGGCACGCCGCGACCGGCGGGCTCGAGGACCCGAACGAGGAGTACCTCGTCCTCCAGACGCTCGTCGGGATCTGGGCGCCGGATGATCCGACGGTGCCGGAGCGGCTCGACGGCTACCTGGAGAAGGCGCTGCGCGAGGCGAAGGTGAACACGAACTGGATCGACCAGGACCACGAGCATGAGGGGAGGGTGAGGCGCTGGGTCCGGCGGCTGCTCCGCGACCAGGAGTTCCTGGAGAGCTTCGACCCCTTCGCCCGCCGCGTCGCGGCCGACGCCGAGCGCGACGTCCTCGGGATGGTGCTGCTGAAGCTGACCTGCCCCGGCGTTCCCGACGTCTACCAGGGCGACGAGCTCCCCTTTCTCGCACTCGTCGACCCGGACAACCGCAGGCCGGTGGACTGGGCGCTGCGGCGGCGCCTGCTGGGGGCCGCCGACGAGCCGGAGAAGCTGCGCCTGATCCGCCTTGCGCTCGGCCTGCGCGCGCGCCGGCCGGAGCCGTTCGGGGGCGGGTACGAGCCACTCGACGCCGGCTCGGACACGTGCGCGTTCCTCCGCGGCTCGGACGTGAAGGTCGCGGTGGCGCTGCGCGGTGAGCTGCGGGAGCCGGACGCGCCGGGGGAGTGGCGGGACGTCTTCCGGGCGCCGACGCTCCTGCTCGCGGAACGCGTCTAAGCCGGCGCGCGCTCGTTCGCCGTCGTCTGCAGCAGGCCGCGCAGCGCGGCGGCGACCTCGTCGGGGGTCGCGTCCGCGCCCGGGTCTTCGAGTGCGGTCGCGAGCGACTCGATCCTCGTCAGGAACGTCTGCTCCAGCGAGGCATGGCTCCACACGTTCGCGAGCGCGAGGCGCGCGCCGTGGGCGAGCCCGGTGAGCAGCTCGAGGTCGTGGTCGTCGAACCGGCGTCCATGGGCCGCGGCGACGGCGAGGAGCGCCGTGCGCCCGCCGAAGACGACGGGCACGACCGCACACGGGCCTGCCTTCGTCAGGGGGGCGAAGGCCCCTGCGGACCCGCCCCTGACGACGACGGGCTCCTGCGCCTCGCCGAGCTCCGCCAGGGTTTCCGCCGGCAGCGCGTCCACGTCTCCCGGAGCCGCTTCTCCCTCGGTGGCCCGCAGGACGAGTTCGCCGCCCGGCGAGTCCTGCAGCCAGACGGAGGCGCCCGTCGACGCCAGCACCCTCGCGGCGCCGCCCACGCTGCGCCGCAGCACCTCGTCGAGCGTCTCCGCCGTCGAGAGCTCCCGTCCGAACGCGAGCAGCGCGCGCGCCGTCTCCGCCTCGCGCCCCCGCGCCTCGTACAGCCGCGCGTTCTCGAGCGCGACGGCGGCGTGCCCGGCGAGCACCTCGAGCAGCCGGAGGTCGTCCCGGTCGAACTGGTCGCGCCCGAGCTTCGAGACGACGATCGCGCCGATCGTCTGCGTGCCGTGGTTGAGCGGGGCGGCGATCACCGACTCGACGACGTCGTCCGTGCCCTCGATCGGCACCGACAGCTCGAAGCGGCCGGCGTCGCCGAGCAGGAGCGGTCGCCCGCTCGCGACGACGTGACCGGTGAACCCCTCACCGACGCGCGACTCGAGCACGTCCAGCGCCCACCTCGTGCCGTGCGTCAGCAGGCCGGCGAACGCGATCGGGAAGAGGCGGTCGCCGTCGCGGAGGAAGATGCGGCAGTTGTGGTACTCGATCAGCCCGTGGAGCTCGCGGGCGATCGTGGCGCCGATCTCGCGGACGTCGTCGAGGCGGTTCAGCTTCGCGCCGACCGACTGCAGCATCTTCAGGTGCGCGATCGAGCGCAGCTCGACGCGCCGTAGCTCGGCGTCGGCCGGCCGCTCCGCCGTGCCGTCCTCGAAGAGGACGACCTGGTTCTTGCCGCGCGCCTTCGCCGTCATCATCGCGGCCTCGGCGCAGGCGACGAGCTCGCGCGGGTTGGCGGCGTGCGTGGGGCCGACGGCGACTCCGACCGAGACGCAGACGTGGCCCGCGATCGCGACCTCGACGCTCCCGAGCCCGGCCGCGAGGCGTTCCGCGAACGCGAGCGCCTCCCGCTCGTCGACGGACGGCACGATGACGGCGAACTCCTCGCCGCCGACGCGGCAGGCCGCATCGACCGGGCGGACGTATGCGCTCAGGTGCCGTGCCAGCTCGACGAGGACGTCGTCCCCAACGGCGTGGCCGTAGACGTCGTTCACCTGCTTGAAGTCGTCGAGGTCGACCATCACGACGCAGACGCTCTCCTGCTCCCGCGTCGCCTGGGCGAGGGCGCGCGCGAGCCGCTCGTGGAACGAGCGGTGGTTGAGGAGGCCGGTGAGCGAGTCGGTCTGCGCCTGGTGCTCGAGCCGCGCGCGGACGTGTGCGTTGTCGAGCGCCAGCGCCGCGGCGTCGCCGAAGCGCTGCGCGAGCTCGAACTCCTGCTCGGTGAAGGCGACGTCCTCGCCGATGCGGTAGACGTTGAGCGTCCCTTTCAGCGCGCCCCGCGCCACGAGCGGCACGACGATCAGCGCCTCCGGCTCGTCCGGCGTGCCGGGCACGAACGCCACGCGCGGGTCGAGGTGCGCCCGGTTCGCGAGCACCGGCTCGAGCCGCTCCACGGCCCAGCCGGTGATGCCGGCGCCGAAAGGGATCGTTTCGCCGAGCACCTCCTCCGCCCAGTCGCTGCGCACGAGCTGGGGGACGAGCTCGCGCCTTGTCGCATCCACCTCGTAGATGTGGAGCGCCTCGTACGGGACGAGCTCTTCGAGCGTGTCCGCGATCAGGTCGAGCAGCGAGTCGAGGCTCTGCTCCGACAGCACGTCGTGGAAGACGGCGGCAAGGCGGCGGTAGGACTCGAGCGCCGTCGCCTGCTCGTCGTCCGCCGCGGGCGTGCCGAGACCGCGTACGCGCTGCGCGCGCGGCTCGAGGCTGGAGCGGGCGGTGTTGTTCATGGTTTGTGACGGCCGCTGACGGCGGTGTCCTCGAAAGAGAGCATCGGGATCGGCGGTGCGACCCGACTCCCCCGTACAGGGGACCTTACGAGGGCGCGCCTGCGGGAGCGCCCGCGGCCGTGCCCGCGCGCAGCTCCTGATCCACCCACCAGAAGACGTCGTGCGTCGCCACCTGCCGCGCCATCCGCTGCAGCCGGCTCTGCCGCTCGTCCGGCTCGAGCTCGAGCGCGAGCTCGATCGCGCCGACGAGCCCATCG
This sequence comes from Gaiellaceae bacterium, assembly GCA_035645095.1. Lineage (GTDB taxonomy): Bacteria > Actinomycetota > Thermoleophilia > Gaiellales > Gaiellaceae > Gaiellasilicea. The sequence continues at coordinate 5,561 of DASQNG010000149.1, forward strand.
ACGTCGTACGGGTTGCACGGCACGGCGCCGTGGAGCTCGGCTGCGGCGCCGGTGAATTCGCTGAGGAGGAGCACACCGTCGCACCCGGCCGCTGCCTGGGCTGTCACGAACTCCTTGGCGACGAGGTTCATCCCGTCCTGGAGCGGCGTCACGAGGCACACGTCCGCCAGCCGGTAGTACGCGAGCAGCCGGTCGGGCGTCACTCCGCGGTAGAGGTAGTGCACCGGCACGTCCCGCCCCGGCTCGGTGAAGCGGCCGTTGATCCGGCCGACGAGCTCCTCCACGCTCGCCCGCAGGGTGCGGTACTCACGCACTTCGCCGCGGCTCGGCACGGCGATCTGGACGAATGCCAGCTCGCGCGCCAGCGCCGGCCGCTGCTCGAGCAGCAGCTCGATCGCGCGCAGGCGCTCGATGATGCCCTTCGTGTAGTCGAGCCGGTCGACGCCGAGGAGCACGCGCCGCCGGGCGAACTGCGTGCGCAGCCCGTGCAGGCAGCGTTCGACGCCCGGGGCGACTGCACGCTCGGCGAAATCCTGCGCGTCGATCGAGATCGGGTGGGCGAGGGCGCGAGTCTCGCGGCCGTCGGCGGACTCGATCGCGGTGCCGTGCACCCTCACGTCCGGCCGCAGCCGCGCGCAGGTGCGCAGGAAGTTGTCGCGGTACTCGCGGGTGTGGAAGGAGACGGCGTCCGCTCCGAGCAACCCGTCGAGGAGCTGCGCCCGCCAGGGCAGTCGCGCGAAGATCTCCGGCGCGGGGAACGGGATGTGGAGGAAGAACGAGATCGGGCCGCGCGAGCCCCCCTCTCGCAGCAGCGCCGGCAGCAGCATCAGGTGGTAGTCGTGCACCCACCGGAACTGCTCCTTCTCCGGCTCGTCGCCCTCCGCGAAGCGCTCGTTGACGCTCCGGTACGCGCGCCACCAGGAGCGGTCGAAGACCGGCTGCTCGACGAGTCCGTGCAGCAGCGGCCAGAGCGTCCGGTTCGCGAAGCCGTGGTAGTAGTCGTCGGCCTGCCGGCGCCCGAGCGAGATCGGGTGCAGCTCGACGTCGAGCCCCTCCACCCGCCGAGGCACGTCCTCGGCGCCGCCGTCCCAGCCGACCCAAGTGCCGCCGCGCCGCTCCAGCACCGGCTTCAGCGCCGTCACGAGCCCGCCGGCGGACGGCCGCCACCCGGCGCGCGTCCTCGATACGGGCAGGCGGTTCGCGAGGGCGACGAGAGGCAGCTCCACGCGGGCGTTCCTCCCGCGTTCGCCGAGTGGGAAACCCGCCGCTCGTGCGGCGGCTGCTCGCTTGACTTTCGTCGGGCCGTTCCCTTGACTCCCCTGCAGTGGGAGGGGGAGCAACTGCGGTGCAGCAGGTGCCGGACGGCGAGCCCGTCGTGCGCCTGGAATCGGTGCGCAAGAGCTTCGGCGACAACCTCGTGCTGGACGGGATCGACGTGACCGTCGCCCGCGGGGAAGCGCTCGTGATCATCGGCGCGAGCGGCAGCGGCAAGAGCACGCTCCTCCGCTGCGTCAACCTGCTCGAGCCGGTCGACTCCGGGCGCATCTTCTTCGAAGGCGAGGAGATCACGCACAAGGGCACGGACGTGACGCAGGTGCGGCAGCGCATCGGGATGGTCTTCCAGCAGTTCAACCTCTTCCCGCATCTGAAGGTGATCGACAACCTGACGCTCGCCTCGCGCCGGATCCGCAAGCGCCCGCGCGCCGAGGCGGAGGCTCGTGCGCTCGAGTTGCTCGACCGCGTCGGGCTCGCCGAGAAGGCGCAGCAGCATCCGCACCAGCTGTCGGGCGGGCAGCAGCAGCGCGTCGCGATCGCCCGCGCGCTGATGATCGACCCGCACGTGATGCTGTTCGACGAGGTCACCTCCGCGCTCGACCCCGAGCTCGTGGGCGAGGTGCTGGTCGTGATGCGCGATCTTGCGCGCACCGGCATGACGATGCTGGTCGTGACGCACGAGATGCAGTTCGCGCGTGAGGTTGGAGACCGGCTCGTTTTCATGGACGACGGGCGGATCGTCGAACAGGGCCAACCTGTAGACGTGCTCGATCGTCCCAAGGAGGAGAGGACGAAGCGCTTCCTCTGGCGGACGCTGCGGCAGTTGGAGCATTCGCTGGAGGAAGTGGCGGTCGACGAAGGAGGGGGATGAGCGAAGGGGTCGATGCTGGTTGCGCTCGAGGAGTGAGCTCGAGCCGTCCATGTCCACGTTCAGAGGAGAGGTTGGTAGACACATGCTGAGAAGAGATCTCGTCTTGCTCCTCGCGGTGGTCGGTGCAGTGGCTGCGCTGACGCTCGCCGCGGGAGGCGCGGCGTCCACGGACGCGACACGCTGCACGATCACGGGGACGAAGGGCGCCGACGTCCTCAGGGGGACCTTGAAGTCCGAGGTGATCTGCGGCCTCGGCGGCAACGACGTCATCCGCGGCGGCGGCGGCAACGACACCCTCATCGGAGGCGACGGCAACGACACGATCGTGGGTGGCACGGGCCTCGACCTGATGGTGGGCGGCGCGGGCAACGACGTGTTCTTCGCCCGAGGCGGTAGGGCCGACCGGATCAACGGGGGTCCGGGCCGCGACCGCGCCGTCGTCGACAACCTCGATCGCGTGACCGCGGTCGAGATCGTCCAGCGGCCGACCCCGCGGACGGCGACGCAGCTCCCGCCGCTCCCCGCAGAGGTGAAGAGCCGCGGCCGGTGGAACGTCGGTGTGAAGTGCGACGCGCCGCCCTTCGGCTACATCAACGTCCAGGGGCAGCACGCGGGCTTCGACGTCGAGATCGCCCGCTGGTTCGCCCGCTTCGCGTTCGGCCGGGAGAACCGGGTCAACTTCGTCTGCGCACCGACGCCCGCCCGCGAGCCGCTGATCACGACCGGCCGCGTGGACCTCGTCATCTCCACATTCACGTACACGGCCGACCGCGACACGCGGATCGACTTCTCGCGGGCCTACTACAAGGCGACGGGGAGGCTGCTCGTCAAGACCGGCTCGCCGATCAGGACGCTGAACGACATACGCGGCCGCAAGGTGGCGACGACGAGCGGCTCGATCTACGACCGGTGGATGAGGCGCTGCTTCCCGACGGCCGACGTGACCGTCGCGGACAGCTTCACGAACGCGCTGCTCGCGTTCAACCAGGGCCGCGCCGACGCGCTGATGTGGGACGACACCGTCCTCGTCGGCGTCGCCGCCGCCGACCGCAACTCCGTGCTCACGGAGGACACCTTCCTGGCGCTGCCGTACGGGATCGGGCTGCGGGAAGGCCACGTCGCGATGAAGCGTTGGGTCGACTCGCGGCTCGAGCTGATGCGGAAGCGGGACGCCTTCATGGGCATCCTCCAGAACAACGTGCCCGCGCGGTTCGTGACCGGGTTCTCGCGCAACATCCTCCGGCCGAACAACACGTTCGGGTACGCCCCCGCGGGCGCACCGAGCGCGGACACCGTTTGCCCGTAGGCGCTGGACGCACCACCACGGGGAGAGGGAGCGGCCGCGATCGCGCGGCCGCTCCCCTCTCGTGCACATGATCGGCGCGACCTACGACCTCTGGGCGTTCGTCTCGGAGAACCATGAGGAGCTCCTCGACGGGCTCCTGAACACGCTCAAGGTCTCGGGGTTCGCGATCGTCGGCTCGTTCCTGATCGGCGCGATCCTCGGTGCCGCGCGGGCGCACCGGATCCCCGTCGTCAGCCAGGTCACGGCGGTCTACGTCGAGGTGATCCGCAACACGCCGATCCTCGTCCAGATCTTCATGATCTTCTACGCGCTGCCGCAGGTCGGGCTCGTGTTCGACCAGTTCACCGTGGCGTGGCTGTCGGTCACGATCTGGGGCGGCGCCTTCAACAGCGAGAACTTCCGCGCCGGCTTCGAGGCGGTCCCGTACCGCTACCGCGAGGCGGCGTTCGCGCTCGGGTTCGACCGCCTCCGGGCCTTCCTCAACGTGACGCTGCCGATCGGCGGCCGGATCGCCCTCCCGTCGTCGATCAACACCTACATCTCCGTGCTGAAGAACACGTCCCTGATGTACGTGATCGGCTACGCCGAGCTGACGACGACGACGCTCAACATCAGCAACCTCACGCTGGAGACGATGGAGGCGCTGACGGTGCTGGCGGTCGTCTACCTGGCACTCGTGTGGACGTTGTCGGCGCTAATCCGCCTGCTCGAGAACCGCCTCGCGCTGCCGAGGGCGCGCTGATGCCCGAGTGGGTCGAGCCCGTCGCACGGTACATCCTCTTCGAGGGTCTCCCGGGGACGCTCCGCGTGGCTGCGATCGCCGTCACGGGCAGCGTTCTCGTCGGCCTGTTGCTCGGGACGCTGATCACGATCCGTTTCCTGCCCTTGCAGGCTCTGATCCGCCTCTATATCGAGGTCTTCCGCGGGCTCCCGATCCTCGTGACCGTCTTCATCGTCTTCTTCGGGCTGCCGTCGGTGGTGAGTACGCTCGAGTTCGGCCCCTTGACGGCGGCGGCGATCGCGCTCGTGCTCTGGGGGAGCGCGCAGGTCGCCGAGGCGACGCGGGGCGCCGTCCAGTCGATCCCGAACGAGCAGCACGAGGCCGCCGCGGCGCTCGGCTTCGGGTGGGTCGGGCGCCACACCCACGTGATCCTGCCGCAGGCGCTGCGCCGGCTGCTGCCGCCGCTCGTCAGTCTGCTCGTCAACATCATCCAGAACTCGACGCTCGCGCAGGTGATCGGTGGGCTCGAGATCCTCGAGGCGGCGGAGCGGCAGAACGAGCGGCTGGCGGCGATCCCGCCGGTCGGGCTCGGCGAGATCCACGCCTTCGAGATCTTCGGCGGCGTGCTCATCCTCTTCTTCGTGATCTCGTTCCCGCTCACGCGGCTCGCCGCGTACCTCGAGCGCCGGCTCGTCTAGCCGTCGGCCGGCGGCTGCGGCGGCTGCGGCGGCTCCGAGTAGCGCTCGCGCAACGCCGCGATCGACACGCGGTCGAAGAGCAGCCCCTCGCCGGCGAGCGTGCGCACCTCGTCCCGCGCGAGCGGCCGACCACGGGCCCGCGCACGGGCGGCAGCCCGGCGGCCGCAGCGGCTGCAGAGCGTGACGAGGTCGCGTCCCGGCTCCTCCGCGCCGAGCGTCCGGAGTGTGACGTGATGGGCGCGGAGCCGGTCCGTGGCGCCGCAGCGCGCGGCCTCGCACGCCGGCGCGAGGCGGAGTTGCGCCCGCGCGAGCCGCCTCCAGTGCGTCGTCGCGAGGTAGGCGTCCGGGTCGATCGCGTGGAGCGCCCGGAGGACGTCGCCATCGGTCGTGGCCGGAGGTGTACCGTGCGCCCGCCGCTCCGCCGCGAGCCGGGCCGCCTCGGCGCGTGCGGCCGCCTGCGCCGCCTCGCGTTCGCGCTCCGCCTCGCGCCGGCGCAGCTCCTCGACGCTCAGGAGCGACTTCGTCCCGCGGCGGGCACGGAGCAGCTGCTGCAGCGAGTCGTCGCGACGGGGGCCGGCCATGCCCGGACTGTAGACACGGCCGCCTCCGGCTCCCGTGAGAATGGGCTCGTGGCTCCGCCGCTGACGCTCCAGGGCTGGCTCCGGTACGACGTCGTGCAGCGGCTGCTCGCGACGCTTCCCGACGTCCGCTCGGTCCTCGAGGTGGGTGCGGGGGGCGGTGCGCTCGGCGCGCGGCTCGCGCGGCGCTACGACTACATTGGCGTCGAGCCGGACCGCCAGTCGTTCGCTCGTGCGTCGGCGCGGATCCCGGGGCGCGTGCTGCGCGAGCTGCCGCCGCGCGGGGCCTACGACCTCCTGTGTGCGTTCGAGGTGCTCGAGCACCTGGACGACGACGGGGCGGCGCTGCGGGACTTGGTGCAGCGCGTGACTCCGGGCGGTCACGTCCTGCTCAGCGTCCCCGCCTGGCCGCGGCTCTTCGGCGAGTCCGACCGCCGCGTCGAGCACCGCCGCCGCTACACGCCGGAGGCGTTGCGCTCGCTCGCCGTCTCGGCCGGCCTCGAGGTCGTCGAGCTCCGGCTCTACGCGTTCCCCTCCGGGCACGTCCTGCACGCGGTGCGGGACGTGGTCGCGCGTGTCCGCCCGCCGGCGGGGAGCGGCGGCAGCGGTCGCTGGCTGCAGCCGCCGGAGCGGCTCGGAGGCGTCACCTGGGCAGCCGCCCTCCCGCTGCGCGGGCTCCAGCGCCTCTTCCCGCGGCGCGGCAGCAGCCTCGTCCTGCTCGCGCGGCGTCCCGGCTAGGAGAACGTTATTGACTCGGAGCCGCGGCGGGGCTCCGCCTTCTGAGCCATCGCTGCGGCTCGGCGGTCCGTGAGTCGCGAGTGCCTGCTCGAACCGCCGCCGGTGCGGCGCGCAGCGAGTTCGTCTCGATCAGCTTGATCGGCGTCTGACACCGCTATAGAAGTGGTTCGAGAGGTGCGGGTACGTACTCTCGGACCGCTCGTCGCGAGTACCCAAATCTGGGCGCCTGAAGTACTGGTACGAACGTGCGCGCCGCTGGGCGGCGGGGCGAGCCGCTTGAGCGACTCGCCCCGCCGGAGTGGATCAGCCGCCCGGCACCAGCGGCACCTGTACGAGCCGCCGTGTCGAGACGCCGGCGAGCGGGTTCTCGCCAGGCTTCCTGGCCCGGACGAAGAACTGCAGGTTGTAGCCGCGCCGGAAGAACAGGCGCAGGTCGCTCTGCGGGACGATCGTGAACGTGACGGTCCCGTTGTTCGACGTCGCCAGCTCGGGCGGCGTGTTGGTGACGAGCGGTGTCGACCGGATGAAGACGAGCGCGCCGCGCACGTTCCGGCCTGCCGTCGTCGTGACGCGGACGGTGACGTCTGTCCGCTGCGTCAGCGACGTGATCCGGTTCGGGCTGAAGGACACGCTCGCGATCAAGAGGCGCTCCGGCAGGTTCACCTGCTCGATCGGGATCGCGCCGCCAGGAGGCGGCGGAGGCGGCGGGGCCGCCGCGGCGGTGACGATCGCGGTCACGCGGGACGTGGCCGACCCGGTGCCTGCGACGTTCGTCGCGGTGACGCGGACGGCGAGCCGCTGGCCGAGGTCCGCGGCGCGAACGACGTACGTCCGTCCCGTCGCGCCCTCGATCGCGACGCAGTTCGTGCCCGCGGGACTGCAGCGCAGCCACTGGTACGCGAACGTGATCGGGTCGGTCCCGGCCCAGTTCCCGGGCTGCGCGGTCAGCGTCTGGCCGACCTGCGCCGTCCCCGTGATCGTCGGCAGTTGCCGGTTGACGGGCGGGCTCGGTGCCGGCGCGGCGATGGCGAGGCCCACGAGGGCAGACAGCGCGACGAGTGAGGCAACGGCGACCGCGACGAGCAGCGGCCTTCGCTTGTTGACGAGGTTGAGCATTGTTCCCCCCTTGTACGTCCTGCAACGAACGGTCGATCGCTGTTGTACCCACTCCCGCGTATTCCAGTCGTGACCCTTTGGGAGGACGGCGGCGTAGAGACTGCGAGGGATGGCAACCGCCTGCCACCACGCACGAGCTGCTGCGACCCGGCTGGTCGCGGCGCTCCTCGCGGCGGGCGCCGCCGGCTGCGGAGCCGGCGGCCCGCCTGCGGCGGAGCCCCCGCTCGTGTCGGGCTCGTGGCAGCTCGTTTCCGGAGCGACGCCGGACGGTGAGCTCACCGCGCCGGCGCAGCACCGCATCACGCTCGTCTTCGAGGGCGGCCGGGTCGGCGGAACGGCGGCGTGCAACTCCTACGGGGGATCGGTCGAGGTCGACGGCGAGCGGCTCGTGCTGGGCGACCTCTCTCAGACGGAGATGGCGTGTGATCTGCCGGTGATGGCGGCCGAGGCTGCGTATCTCGCGGCTCTTCGCGGCGTCGATTCGATCAGCGGCGAGGGTGAACGCCTCGTGCTCGCAGGCGCCGGAGTCGAGCTGCGGTTCGAGCCGCTCGTGCCGCCGCCGACCGCGAAGCTGGTCGACGCCGACTGGGAGCTCGACACGCTGCTGGAGGGCGACGTGGCGTCGACGCCGCTCGACCCGCCGCCGACGCTGCGGCTCGGCGCCGACGGCGCGATCACAGGATCGACGGGCTGCCGCTCGTTCCGCGGGCGCTACGTCGTGCGCGGCGACGAGGTCATCGTGACGCGGCTCGAGGTCGACGACGCCGCAACCGCCGGCGTGTGCCCGCACGAGGTCGTCGAGCAGGAGCGCGTCGTCTTCGACGTCCTCGGCGACGGGTTCACGGCGGAGGTGGAAGACGATCGCCTCACGGTCACCTCGAGCGGCGCGTACGGGCTCGTGTACCGCGCCCCGTGAACAACGAGCGATGCCCCCGGCCGGAATCGAACCAGCGCACGCGGTTTAGGAAACCGCTGCTCTATCCACTGAGCTACGGGGGCCGAATATCGCTAATTTGCAGGCTTTTATAGTTCGACCGAAACTTTATGCTACCGCACGCCGCTTGCGCAGCAGCTCGCAGTTGTTCTATCCACTCTGCCATGGAGCAGGCCGCCGATTCGCTGGAGTTGCCGGCTTCGGCTGTTGAGTACGTGGAGTCCGTTCGACATGGAGTCGAACAAAGACTTGCGCTAAAAACGGCTATTTGCAGGCATTTCTGTTGTTTGTTCGACTCCGCGTCGAACAAGAGAGTACGTATGGCGGCGCGGTTTGAGGCCGTGGGCGCCGATCAGGCGCACCATGCTTGGACGGCGAGGGTTCGCGGCACGAACCGACGCGCCGCTCCAAGACGCTCGATCCCCTGCCTTACCACCACACACGGAGTGCCGGTCCACTTCATGGGTCCTGAGCGGATGGTCTCGGCGCTCCGAGGCCAGTCGGCAGTGGCCTCACCTGCGAGCGCCCTGCGCTTCGGACCGTTGAGACGACAGCGAGGATCGCTTGACTGGTGGGTGGGGTGGGCCGCCCGCCTGCTTGGCACAGTGGGGCTGACGATCTCCAGGCTCGCGCGCTGAGGTCGAGCGTGCTCGGCGCTGGGGCAGCGGAACGCAGATCCGGGGCCGGGCGACCGAGCCGCGCCCTAGCTGATCGGGCTCCTAGTGGGCGTTGGCGTGCTCACCGTCGTCGGCAGGATGCTCGAGGCGCGAGCACGAGCCCCTGGATGCTGCGCCGCCAGGTGACGCTATACCGCGCTCGCGGCTTCTGCGAGGACTGCGGTGACCGCCTGCCGGTCGTGCGTGCAACAGCCGGCGTGGTGGATCTAGGCGCTATGCACCTGCTGAAGCCCCCGCTGGACATCCTCGAGGTTCATGACCGGGAACCACTCGACCTTCGCGTGCATCTCCCGGAAGAGCGGGTCGGAGAACGCAGGCAGCTGCGACGAGTCGTCCATGTTGACGACCAGATAGCAGCCACGCGA
>DASQNG010000150.1:0-14951 GCA_035645095.1 Gaiellaceae bacterium
GGGTGCTGCTCTCCATCGGCGCGCGCGGGCACGGGCGCAGCGGGCTGCGCTAGTGGCGTCAGGGCTGCGGCTCGGGACGGCATGGGCGCTCCTGAAGGAGGCGCGCGTCGCAGCGGCCGACGTCCGGCCGCTGCTGGTCACCGGCGTACTCGCCGAGCAGCTGGCGGCGGAGCTCGGCCGCGGCGCCGGTCCCGGGGCCGTGACGACATCGGCCCGCCCCGAGGACGCAGCGGCGCTTGTGCGCGTGCTCGCGGGGGAGGCGACGGAGGAGGACGAGGCGCAGCTTCGGGCTGCCGCCCGGGCCCGAACATCCGCGATCGCGGTGCAGACGAGCGCCGACGCCGGGCCGGATGTCCCGTACGTCCTGGCGACGGACGTCGTCGTGTGCCCGCCGGGCACCGGCTTCCCGGTCGAGGCGATCCTGAAGGCGGTCGCCGACCGCCTGGGCGAGCACGGCACCTCGCTCGCCGCACGGCTGCCGGCGCTGCGAGAGCCGCTCTGCGCCGCGCTGATCGAGTCGTTCTCGCGCAAGAACGGCGTCCTCGGCGTCGCGATCTTCGTTCCCGGCGCCGACCTCCCGGTCCTGACGCGGAACCAGCTGCGCCTCGTGCTCCGGATCGCAGCGGCCTACGGCGTGCACGTGGACGGCTCGCGAGCGGCCGAGGTCGCGGGGACGGTCGCCGCCGGCTTCGCCCTCAGAGGAGTCGCGCGCCAGCTGCTCTCGGCCGTCCCGGTCGCCGGCTGGGCGGTGAAGGGCGCGGTCGCCTACGCCGGCACCCGCGCGATCGGCGAGGCCGCTCAGCGCCACTTCGCGCATGTCGCCGCGGACGCCTGACGGCTCCGTCCGGTCCGGGTCCTACGCTTCGCAAAACCGATCCCGGAAGGGAGGCGCCAGGTGGTGGGCAAGGAGCACGCGGAGGAGCTGCTGCAGATCGAGGAGGCGGACGCCTGGTTCGAGTACCTCGAGGCGACGCGGGGTCAGTCGGAGACGCGCTACCGCGAGGTGGAGCCGTGGGCCTGGGCGCGGCTGACGCAGCGACTGCGTGCGGTACGTGCGCGGCGGGCGAGGCTCAGCCCGGCGGCCGCCTAGAGAAGCGCGGCATCGGGGCGCCGCTCCGGTGGCTGCTAGCCTGTCCGTGGGCCATGCCTACGTTTTTCACCCATTCACGCAGCGCGCGACCGGCCGCACGGGCGGCCGTGTCCTCGCGCGCGCAGAACTCAGGAGAAGCATTTGTCACCGTGGTTTCGATGGAAGCGCAAGCAGCAGGCGGCGGACCGGCAGGAGCCGGAGACCGCGCCCGAGGAGCAGGTAACAGAGCAGGTCGAGCAGGAGGCTGAGGCCGACGCGGCGGCTGCCGAGGACGGGGAGCCGACGAAGAAGCGTCGCCGCGGCAGTCGTGGCGGGCGCGGTCGGAAGAAGAGTGGCGCTGCGGCCGCCGGCGACGGCGCAGCCGTCGACGAGCCGACGCAGGACCGGCCGGAGGCGGCGAAGCGGCCCGAGCGGGCGACGCGCGAGCGGAAGCCGGCGCGCGACGGCGGCGGCGAGCGGAGCCAGCGACAGGAGCGGCGGGCGAACGACCGGCGGCGGCGCGTGCAGCAGCGGCGGGCGCCGTTGCCGAAGGCGAAGCGCGAGCTCCTGATCTCGGTCGACGTCGGCGAGCAGCGGGTCGCGATCCTCGAGGACGACCGTGTCGCCGAGGTGTACCTCGAGCGGCCGGAGCGGCGCTCGATCGCGGGCAACATCTACCTCGGCACCGTCGACAACGTCCTGCCCGGGATGGAGGCGGCGTTCGTCGAGATCGGCCTCGACAAGAACGGGTTCCTCTACGTCGACGAGATCGTCGTCCCCGAGCTCGAGGGGAAGCGCCACGGGAAGAAGATCACGGACCTGATCTCGCGCGGCGAGCAGCTGCTCGTGCAGGCCGTGAAGGACCCGATGAAGACGAAGGGCGCCCGGCTGACGACGGAGATCTCGCTGCCCGGGCGGTTCCTCGTCCTCGTCCCGCAGGGCGAGGGCCTCGGCGTCTCTCGCCGGCTCGAGGACGCCGAGCGGGCACGCCTCAAGGACATCATCAAGTCGCTCGACCCGAAGGAGGGCGGCATCATCGTCCGCACCGCCGCCGAGGGCGCGAGCGCGGAGGACATCGAGCGCGACCTCGTCTTCCTGCAGCGGCTGTGGAAGACGATCCAGGCCCAGGCGAAGGGCGCGGAGGCGCCGGCGCTGGTCTACCAGGAGGCGGAGCTGCCCCTACGGATCGTGCGCGATCTCTTCGCGGGCGACTTCGAGCGGGCGCTGATCGACCACGAGCGGACGTACCGCCGGATCGTCGGGTATCTGAAGAAGACGTCGCCGCACATGCTGGACCGCGTCATCCGCTACAAGGAGAAGACGCCGCTCTTCGAGCAGGCGGGCGTCGAGGCCGAGATCCGGTCGACGCTGAACCGGCGCGTCGATCTCCCCTCCGGCGGCTACCTGATCTTCGACTACGCCGAGGCGTTCACCGTCGTCGACGTCAACACCGGGCGCTTCGTCGGCTCGCGCTCGAAGACGTCGGGTGCACGGCTCGAGGACACGATCACGAAGAACAACCTCGAGGCGGTGAAGGAGGTCGTGCGCCAGCTCCGGCTGCGCGACATCGGCGGCATCATCGTCATCGACTTCATCGACATGGCGAACCCGAAGAACCGCGCCACCGTGGAGGAGGCCCTCCGGAACGAGCTCGAGCGCGATCGGACGAAGACGTACGTCGTCGAGATCTCGCCGCTCGGGCTCGTGGAGATGACGCGGCAGAACGTCACTGACGGGCCGCGCGAGATCCTCACGAAGAAGTGCCCGACGTGCGCGGGCGACGGCATCGTCGTGTCCGACACCACGGCTGCGATGGACGTGGAACGGCGCCTGCGCGTGCTCGCGGCCGGCTCCCGCAGCCAGGCCTTCCGGGTCGAGGTGAACGCCCGCACTGCGTCGTTGCTCGCCGGTCCCGCCGGCGCCAGGCTCCAGGAGATCGAGGCGCTGACGAAGAAGCGGTTCTTCCTCGTCGGGCGCGACGACGTGCACGGCGACCACGCGGCCGTTCTCGCCGAAGGGAAGCTCGACGACCTGCGGCCCGAGGGCGCCCTCGTCGAGGACGCCCAGGTGGAGGTCGCGCTGCGCGAGGTGGACCGGCACGACGCCGCCGCGGCGGTGGGCAAGGTCGACGGAGTCGACGTCGTCGTCGCGGCGGCGGCGAAGCTCGTCGGCCGCAAGGCGAAGGTCCGCGTCGCCCGCGTCCTCGACGGTGTCGCGTACGCGACGCTGCTGGACGGGCCGGGCGCGGTCGGCACGGCGATCACCTTCGAGAGCGAGGCCGAGAAGCCGACGCGCGCGCCGTCGCGGGCGAAGAAGGTGCAGGAGCAGCAATTGGAGCAGGAGGCGGCCGACGTGGTCGCGGACGCGGCCGTACCTGCTGTCGCTCCGGCCGACGCCGAGCCCGACGTCGACGCCGCTCCCGATGCGGAGGCCGCTCCGGATGCTGACGCCGCTGCAGAGGTCGCGGCGGAGGGCGACGCCGACGGCGAGGAGCCGAAGAAGAAGAAGACGCGTCGCGGCTCGCGCGGTGGCCGCAACAGGAAGAAGAAACAGCCGGCCGTCGACGGGGAGGACGTCGACGACGCCGAGGCGGAGTCCGCTCAGGCTGCCGAAGCTGCCGACGAGGAGGCGGTCGCTCCCGCCGACGCTCCGGCCGCGACCGAGCAGTCCGAGCCGACGCGGCGGCCACGGCAGCCCCGGATCCATGTCCCGACGGCGGACGTCGGCGCGGACGGGAAGGCCACGCCGCGGCGTGAGAGCCCGCAGGCCGAGCCGACGGGCGAGGGCGCCGCCGCTGAGCCGGCGGAGCAGCTCGACGCGGGTGGCGTCGCGGCCGGGGGCGCCGTCGAGGCGACGCCGAAGAAGCGCACGCGCCGCGGCTCCCGTGGCGGGCGCGGACGCAAGAAGCCGGCCGCGGGTGCGGTCGCTGCGGCCGGCGCCGGCGCCGCTGCGGCAGAGGGCGACACCGCGTTTGAGGAGACGCCGGAGCTCGAGGCCGCGGCCGTGGTCGCGCCGGAGCCCGTTCCGACCCGGGAGCCCGAGGCGACGTCCGAGCCCGAGCCTGCGCCCGAGCCGTCGCCGGCCACGCCGCCTGCCGACGAGCCGAACGGCGACCGGGACTACGTGCCCATGTCGGAGTGGCTCGACGAGATCGAGGCGTAGCGGCCGCTCCGGCGCCGTTCGCTACAATTCTCCGGCTCGCGGGCGCCCATGCTCGCGTTCTCTCTGCCATGAGCACCTACGCGATCATCTCCGTCGGCGGGAAGCAGTACCGCGTCCGTGAGGGCGAGCGGCTGCTCGTCGACCGGTTGCCACACGGCGAGGGCGCGACGTTCGAGCCGGCCGTGCTCCTCACGGGCGGCGGGGACGACGGCCCCGACCTGGCGCCGAGCGTCACCGTGACGGCGCGCGTCGTCGCGGACGTCAAGGGCGACAAGATCCGGATCGGCAAGTACCGGCCGAAGAACGGCTACCGCAAGCACACGGGCTTCCGCGCCAGCCTGTCCCAGATCGAGATCCAGTCGATCGGCGGCGGCGGCAGACGCAAGGCGAAAGCGGCCGAGCAGCCCGCGCCCGCAGAGCGTGCTACGGCGCCTGCCGCCGAGCGCGCCACGGCGCCTCCCGTGGAGGCGGAGCCGGCGCGCCCGAAGGGGATGCCCTCGGGGTACGAGGAGTTGACGGTCGTGGAGATCAAGCAGCAGGCGCCCGGTTGGAACCGGCCGATGCTCGAGGCGGCGCACGAGTTCGAGCAGAGCGGAGCGAAGCGAAAGGGCGCGCTCGCGGCCCTCGAGGCGGCGCTCGCAGAGAAGGAGAACGGGTAGATGGCTCACAAGAAGGGTCTCGGTTCGTCGCGCAACGGGCGCGACTCGGAGTCGAAGCGCCTCGGCGTCAAGATCTTCGGCGGGCAGACGGTGAAGCCCGGCATGATCATCGTGCGGCAGCGCGGCACGAAGTTCCGGCCCGGCCCTGGCACGCAGATCGGCCGCGACGACACGATCTTCGCCGTCCGCGAGGGAACCGTCGAGTTCCGCCGGAGCGGCGAGAAGCGCTTCATCTCAGTGGCCGCGGCCGACGCCGGCACCGACGCCTAGCACCAGTCCGTTGCGAGGCTAGAGCCGCGTCGTGTTCCACGACCGCGCCAGCATCCACGTGGTCGCCGGGCGCGGTGGCGACGGCGGCCTGAGCTTCCGGCGCGAGAAGCACGTCCCGAAGGGCGGCCCCGACGGGGGCGACGGCGGCCGCGGCGGAGACGTCGTCCTCGTGGCGGACCCCGCGCTGCGCGACCTCTCCGCATTCCGCTCGAAGACGGTGTTCAAGGCCGGCCGCGGCGGGCCGGGCCGCGGTACCAGGAAGCATGGCGCGGACGGCGCGACCATCGAGCTCGCGGTGCCCGTGGGCACGCAGGCCTTCGGGGCCGAGCGGCAGCTGCTCGCCGACCTTGCGCGCCCGGGCGCCCGGGTCGTGCTCGCCCGCGGCGGCGGCGGCGGACGCGGCAACGCGCGCTTCGCGACACCGACGCGACAGACGCCGCGCTTCGCCGAGGTCGGAGACTCGCCGGAGGAGGCGGACGTCGAGCTGCGGCTGAAGCTGCTCGCCGACGCCGCGCTCGCCGGGCTGCCGAACGCGGGCAAGTCTTCGCTCCTGCGCCGGCTCTCGAACGCGCGGCCCAAGGTCGCCGACTACCCGTTCACGACGCTGCAACCGGTGCTCGGAACCGTCGAGTCGTCGGACGGCGCGCAGCTGACGGTGGCCGACGTGCCGGGCCTGATCGAGGGTGCGAGCGAAGGAGTCGGCCTCGGCCACGAGTTCCTGGCCCACCTCGAGCGGGCGCGACTCCTCCTGCACGTGATCGACGCCTCGGAGGGCGACGTCGAGGAGCGCTTCCGCACGATCGACCGGGAGCTCGCGCTCTACGGCGCGGGACTCGACGAGCGCCCGCAAGCGGTGGTGCTGAACAAGACCGACCTGCTGCCGGAGCCGCCGGCGTACCCGATCGAGGACGAGCGCGTCGTCGCCGTCTTCCGCGTCTCCGCGGCGACCGGGAGCGGCATCGAGGAGCTGAAGCGCGCCCTCTTCACGCTCGTTCCGCCTGCGCCTGAGCCTGCCGCACCCGACGAGCCGGAGCTGCCCGACTTCCTCGAGTACCGCCCGCAGCCGCACGCACGGCGCGCGTACCGGCTCTACCGCACCGACCGTGGCTACCGCATCTCGGGCACGCCGCCGCGCGGGGAGGAGCTCGAGGCGGTCCTGCAGGCGGCGGGCATCCGGAAGGGCCAGGAGGTCGAGGTGGGGGAGGAGCGGCTCGTGTGGGAGTGACGTCGTGCGCCATCCTCGGCGGGCGCTTCGACCCGCCACACGTGGGGCACGTCGGGCTCGCGCGCCGAGCGCTCGAGCGCTTCGAGCTCGTGCGGCTGCTCGTGCTCGTCGCCGCCGACCCCGGCCACAAAGCCGCCGTCGCACCGCCGCAGGCGCGGCTCGAGTTGGCGCGGCTCGCGTTCGCGGAGGTGCCGGCGGACGTCGAGCTCGACGCCCATCGCTACACGGTCGACCTGCTCGAGAGCCGGGCGCTCGACGACCCGCTGTTCCTCGTCGGCGCCGACGAGCTCGTCGACTTCCCGACGTGGCGGCGGCCCGAGCGTGTGCTCGAGATCGCTCGCCTCGGCGTTGCCACCCGGCCCGGCTACCCGCGCGAGCGGCTCGAGGCCGCGCTCGCCCGCGTTCCCGCCCGGGAGCGGGTGCAGCTGTTCGAGCTGGAGCCACACGACGTGTCCTCCTCCGAGATCAGGGCGCGCGTCGCCGGCGGACAGTCGCTCGACGGCCTCGTCGCGCCGGCCGTCGCCGCACGCATCGCCGAGCTCGGCCTCTACCGCGCTGGTTGACATCCGCCGCGCCGGGCTACACTGGCACCTCTGAGCTCGCTCGAACACGCCCGCCGTATCGCCGCTCTCGCCTCCGGGAAGCTGGCCGAGGACGTCGTCATCCTCGACATGCGCCCGGCCTGCGTCTTCACCGACTTCTTCGTCATCGCCACCGGCCGGAACGCCCGGCAGACGAGCGCGATCTTCGACGAGGTCTACGCCCGGATGAAGGCCGACGTGGGGTTGACGCCGCGCAGCTCGGATGGCGCGAAGGAGGGGGACTGGATCATCGGCGACTACCTCGACGTCGTCCTCCACGTCTTCACCCCCGAGACCCGCGCTTTCTACCGCCTCGAGGAGCTGTGGGGCGACGTGCCCGCGGTCGAGCTCGAGGCCGCCGCGGGCTAGCGCGCCCCCGCTCAGCCGGCCCCGACGCCACGCCGGAGAGGCTAGACTGGGCGGCTCTTGGGGCCGTAGCTCAGCTGGGAGAGCGTTTGGCTGGCAGCCAAAAGGTCACGGGTTCGAGCCCCGTCGGCTCCATTCCGCACGCTCGTCGTCCGGCCGCCGCGGCCACCGGCACGAGCAGCGCCGCTCACGCGCCGTCCCGCGCCGCCGCCGTCCGCACGAGTGCCGTGAGCGTGGCGAGGTCGTACGCGCCGTGGTGGCGCCTCCCGTTGACGAAGAACGTCGGGGTGCCGGCGACACCGCTCGTGTCGGCGGACTCGACGTCGTCGAGCACGCGCGCCCGGTAGCGTCGCTCGCGCAGCTCCTCGGCGAAGCGTGCCGCGTCGAGCCGCAGCTCGGCTGCGTAGCCCAGGAGGTCGGCTGCGCGCAGCGCGTCCTGGCGGTCGAAGAGCAGGTCGTGCATCTCCCAGAACCGGCCCTGCGCTCCCGCCGCCTCGGCCGCCTCCGCCGCGAGCGGCGCGTGCGGGTGGACGTCCGCGAGGGGGAGGTGCCGGAAGACGTAGCGCAGCTCGCTGCCGGACGCGACGAGCAGGTCACGCACGACGTGCTCCGCCTGGCCGCAGAACGGGCACTCGAAGTCGCCGTACTCGACGAGCGTCACGGGGGCGTCGACCGGGCCACGGATGTGGTCGCGGTCGGGGTCGACGGGGACCACGAGGTCCTCGAGCGCCGGTGCCTCCGCGGCCGCGAGCCGCCGCCGCAGCGGCGCCGGCAGCCGCTCGACGGTTCGGAAGAGGACGACGCCGAGCAGCGACGCCGCCACCGAGGCGCCGAGGATCCCGATTTTCGCCTCGTCCAGCTGCTCGCCGGTGAACGTGAGGTCCGCGACGAAGAGCGACACGGTGAAGCCGATACCGGCGACTGCAGCGGCTCCGACGAGCGACGGGTACGGCACCCCGAGCGGGAACCCTCCGAGCCTGCGGCGGGTCACGAGCCACGCCGCTCCGGAGATGCCCACGAGCTTCCCGACGACGAGGCCGGCCAGGATCCCGAGGGTGATCGGCGAGTCGAGCGCGCGCGCGACCGCGCCGCCGCCGAGGTCGACGCCGGCGTTGGCAAGCGCGAAGACCGGCACGACCACGAAGCTCGTCCACGGGTGGAGCCGGTACTGGAGCCGCTCGTTGGGCGAAATCGCCGCCTCGACACCGAGCCGCGCCGAGAAGGCGAGCTGCGGCGTCGGTTGCTCCCGGAACGCGCGCGCGAGTTCCGTGACGTCGCCCACCTTCTCTCGCGACGGCAGCCACGCCGTCGTCAGCAGCCCAAGCAGGACGCCGGCGATCGTGGGATGGACGCCGGACTCGAACATGGCGATCCAGATGCAGACGCCGACGACGACGTACGCGGGGCTGCGCCAGATGCGCAGGTAGCGCAGCCCGAGCACGACGGCGAACAGGCTGCCCGCGACGGCGAGCGCGGTCAAAGAGACCTCCTCCGTGTAGAAGAGGCCGATCACTGCGAGCGCGGCCACGTCGTCGACGATCACGAGCGTCAGGACGAAGGCACGCAACCGAAGCGACCCCGAGCCGCCGACGAATGCCAGGACGGCCAGCGCGAATGCCGTGTCCGTCGCGATCACGATCCCCCAGCCGCGTGCACCCGGCCCGCCGCCGTTCAGCGCGAGGTAGAGCAGCGCCGGCACGATCATCCCTCCGAGCGCGGCCGCGACCGGTGTCGCCAGGCGACGCCGGTCACGCAGCTCACCCATGTCGAGCTCGCGGCGGATCTCCAGTCCGACGACGAAGAAGAAGAACGTCATCAGACCGTCGTTGACCCAGTGCCGCAGGTCCTCCGCCAGGTGCCAGTCGCCGAGCCGGAGCGAGAGCTCCGTCGACCAGAACCCGTCGTAGCCCGCAGGGGCAATGTTCGCCCACCCGAGCGCGGCGACGGCGGCCGCGAGCAACGCCGCGGCGCCGGCCGTCTCCGTCGCGAGGAACTGGCGCAGCGGCACGCCGGCGCTCCGCGCCCAGGCGGTGCGGCTGCCCCGGGCGGCGTCCCTCGTGGAGCTGCTCACCTGCCGCACGCTACTGCGCGCGTGCGGCACGTCGGAGGCTCAGCGCCGCGGCTCGGCGCCGAGCTCGGCCGCTGCGCGCTCCCAGTTCTCCTTCGCGCTGCCGCCCTCGCCCGACTCCCAGATCTCGTAGGCGCGCTGCGCGATCACGTCGTACGGCACGTCGTTGCGGTGCCGGTTTCCGTCGCTGTCGCGTGCGACCGGCTCGTCGGACACGGTGGCGTGGTTCATCCGTCGGCTCGTTTCACGAGTCTCCTTGCGCGAACGGCGATCGCATACCGGGGTCGCCGGTCGTGAATCCCGCGGAGGGGGCGGCCGCGGAAGCTCGAAAGAACGGCCATGGACGGGGTTCGCAGGCGCCGCGCGACCGCCGCAGCAGCTCTGGCGCTCGCGCTCGTGGGCAGCGTGCTCGCGGTCGCCCCGGCGCTCGAGCCGAGACCGGCCGCCGCGGCGAAGGCGCAGGCACAGGCGGCGCCTCTGCGCCTCACGACCGCGGTACCGGGGTGGCTGGCGCCCGGTGTCGCCTTCTCCGTCGCGGGCTGGGCCGACTCCGGCGAGCGCGTGGACCTCCGTGTCGGCGGCGTGCGCGTCGCGTCGGCTACCGCCGGCCGCCTGGGCCGATTCACGCTCCGCGGGCGGACGCCGCTCCGCGCGGGCGAGTACCCGCTCGTGCTGGGGACGCCGTCGCGGCGTGCGTCCGCCGGGCGGCTCGTCGTACGGCCCGTGACGCTGGCGGCCGGGGGCGACGTGAACCTCGGCGACCGCATCGGAGCGGCGATCCAGAGCGACGGTCCGCACGCGCCGTGGCGGCACGTGGCGCCGCTCCTCCGCGCCGCCGATCTCGCGGTCGTGAACCTCGAGTGCGCGGTCTCCGACCGCGGCGCACCGGTCGACAAGGAGTACGTCTTCCGCGGCCCGCCCTGGGCCCTCGCGGGTGCAGCCCGTGCGGGCGTCGACGCCGTCTCCGTCGCGAACAACCACGCCCTCGACTACGGGAGCGAGGCGTTCCTCGACACGCTCGTCCGCGCCCGCCGCGCCGGGATCGAGCCCTTCGGCGGCGGTCGCGACCTGGCCGGCGCGCGCAGGCCCGTCCTGTTCGAGCGCGGCGGCCTGCGGATCGCACTGCTCGGCTACTCCGACGTGCGCCCGCTCGGCTTCGACGCGGCACCTGGAAAGCCCGGGACCGCGCGGGCGGACACCGGGTGGATCGCCGAGGACGTGCGAGCGGCACGCCGTCGCGCCGACGTCGTCGTCGTCTACTTCCACTGGGGCGTCGAGCTCGCGCGGCAGCCCGACGCGCGGCAGCGCACGTTCGGGGACGCAGCGCTCGCGGCGGGTGCGGCGGTGGTGCTCGGCGCGCACCCGCACGTGCTGCAGCCCGTCGAGCGGCGTGGCCGCAGGGTCGTGGCGTGGAGCCTCGGGAACTTCGTCTTCGGCGCAGTGTCCCCCGGCACCACCGCGAGCGGGATCCTGCTCGTCCGGCTCGGCACGGACGGCGTCCGCGGCGCCGAGCTCGTACCCGCGCGCATCGACGGCTTCACGCCGGTACCCGACGCAGCACGGGCCGCAGCCGCGCTCCGCCGGCTGGCACCTCCGGCCTGATCGGCGCCGCGGCCCGGGGTAGCGCCCCTGCGCGCAGCCGTCACCGGCTCGCACCGATCCCCACACCTGCCGGACGTCCTCGGACGTTGTCCCAGCAGCAGGTATGACCTCGGTAGACGGCATCGTCCGGGCGCGTCCCTGGAGGCAGTACGCGGGTGGCGCAGGCGCTCGCCAGGAGCGGCGAGGACAGCGACGCTCCTGCGCAGCGCGTGCGAGCGGTTGACGCAGGACTTCGGGTAGCGCAGGAGCGCGCTCTTCCGGAACGACCCAGACCCCGGCAGCGTGCCCGTCGCCGTCTGCGGCTGGGATCACGTCGAGGTCCGGCGAGGGCAGCTGCTGCCGCTCGAGGACTGGCCGCTCCTCCACCATGCCGCCGGCACCGGCGGCGCCGTCCACGCCGCGGACGCGCAGGTCGACCACGACCTCCCGCCCGAGGTTGCGGGCGCGCTCGGCGTCCGTTCCGTCGCCGCGACGCCGCTCCTCGCCGCCGATGACTGCCTGGGCTTCGTGCTCGTCGACCGGGGCGGGGTCTCGTTCGAGGCCACCCTCGACGGCCTCGCGCTGACGGCGGCAGCGGCGATCTCCGCGACTCTCGCGCCGATCCTCGGCTCGAGGAGAGCAGGCGCGTCGGCGGCCTGAAGACCAGTTCATCGCGCTCGCCTCCCACGAGCTCCGGGCGCCGATCGCAGGGATCACGGAATCACGGTCACTCTCCGCGAGCGCGCCGACGACCTCCGTCCTGAGCAGGTCGAGATCCTGGCAGCGGACGCTGTACCACCAGTCCGACCCGATGTGGAAGCTCGTCGACCAGCTGCTCGACCTGACGCGGCTCGAGGCGAACGCCGTCCCGACCAGGCCCTTGCCGCTCGCGTCCGGGAGCGCGTCGACGGGCTTCTGCGCGAGCTCGTTCCGGACCGGATCGGCGACGTGCGAGTCGACGTGCGCGAGGACGTCAGCGCTGCCGCCGACCCCGACGGCTTCGATCGCATCCTGTCGAACCGGACCACGAACGCGTTCCGGTGCGGCGCGCCGCCGGTGACGAGCGCCGCGTACCAGCTCGACACCAACTTCCGCCTCTTCGTCGAGGATCGCGGCTCAGGCCCCCCGCGGCGGAGTTCGCACCGAGGCTCTTCGACCGGTTCGCGCGCGCGGCGCCCTCGGCCGCCGACGGCGGCTCCCGGCTCGGCCTCGCGATCGCGCAGATCGTTCGCGCTGCCCAGGGCGGCCGGCTGCTCTACGAGGACGACGCCGCAAGGAGCGCGTTTCCAGCTCGTGCTGCGGGTGCGACCGGCAGCCGACGGCGGCTGACGCTGCCCGTGCAGCCTGCCGCTGCGCGTGAGAGGGTGCGGCGCGTGAACCGGCAGATCACGCTCGCGGCGCGGCCCGTCGGGTTCCCGCGCGAGTCCGACTTCGCGCTCGTCGAGGCGCCGGTGCCGGAGCCGGGCCCCGGGGAGGTGCTCGTGCGTTCGCTCTGGCTCTCGCTCGATCCGTACATGCGCGGCCGCATGAGCGAGGCGCGCTCGTACGCGCGCGCGACGGAGCTCGGCGAGGTGATGACGGGGCAGGTGGTGGGGGAGGTCGTCTCGAGCGGCGACGGCCGCTTCGGGCCCGGCGACCACGTCATCGGGCAGCTCGGCTGGCAGGAGTTCGCGGTCGCCCGGGGCGGCGCGTTGCGGAAGGTCGACCCGGCTCTCGCGCCGCTCCCCGTCTGGCTGCACGTGCTCGGCACGACAGGGCTGACGGCGTACTTCGGCCTCCTCGACGTGGGACGACCGCGCCCGGGCGACACCGTCGTCGTCTCCGGCGCCGCAGGGGCCGTCGGCCAGCTCGTCGGGCAGCTCGCCCGCGTCGCCGGCTGCCACACCGTCGGCATCGCCGGCGGGGCGGAGAAGGTGCGCGACCTCACGGAGCTCTACGGCTACGACGCCGGCATCGACTACAAGGGCGACGACGTGAACGCGGCGCTGAAGGGCGCATGCCCACGCGGCGCCGACGTGTACTTCGACAACGTCGGCGGCGCCCTCTCCGAGACGGTGTTCCGCCGGCTCGCCGTAGGCGCGCGCGTCGTGATCTGCGGCCAGATCTCCCAGTACAACCTCACCGAGCCCGAGCTCTCACCGCGCAACCTCGGCTTCCTGATCGTCTCCCGCGCGCGCCTCGAGGGCTTCCTCGTCTCCGATTTCGCCCACCGCTTCGAGGAGGGGATCCGGCGCCTCGGCGGTCTGCTGGCCGAGGGCCGCCTGCGCTACCGCGAGGACGTCACCGACGGGCTCGAGCACGCGCCTCGCGCGTTCATCGGCATGCTCCGCGGCGAGAACCGCGGCAAGGCGCTCGTCCGCGTCGCCGGCGACGGTTAGGCGACCGGCACGCCCGCGTCGGCGAGCGCGTGCCGCAGCATCATCGCGTTGGCCGGAGCCTGGGCCACGAGCCCCTTGCGCGGGTCGCCCGCGACCTCGTGCGGGTCGAGCCCCTCGAGGCCGCCGAACGACGGCATCGTCGACCGGCCGTTGTTGTTGAACATCGCGTAGACGCGCTCGGCCTCGCCGGCCAGCTCGCGCAACGGCGGCACCCACTCGCGCAGCTCGTCTCCCGAGTAGAGGTAGTCGAACCGCTCTGCGGCGCTGCCCGTGCGCCGGTTCCACGTCGCCGCGTTCCGGCCGTGGAAGCGGACGTACGCGGTCGCGGAGGTGCGTGCGACGACGGTCGGGACGAGGTTCCTCGCCTTCGTCCGCGGCGCGTCGACGACGACGTACGTGAGCCCGCGGCTCTCGAGGAACGCCAGCGTCTCGGCGCGACCCTCGTCGTCGAGCCAGCTGCGGTGCCGGAACTCGACGAACACCTCGTCGCCCCGCAGCTGCTCCTGTGCCCACTCGACGTAATCGAGGGACGCCGGCTTGCGCACGACGTACGGCGCGAGCTGGAGCAGGATCCCGCCGAGCTTCCCCGTCTGCCGCAGCGGCTCGAGAGCGGTGGAGAAGCGGCGGAAGACCTCCGCCCGCAGCTCGCGCGGGGGCCGGTCGACGCGTCCCCGCTCGTCGACCGGCATCGCGTCCCGCAGGTCATCCGGGAGCGCCTCGACCTTCACGGGGTGGCGGGTCATCAGGCCGAACGCCTTCACGTGCATCGTGAAGCCCGGCGGCGTTCGCTGCGCCCAGTCCGCGACGAGCGCCGCGTCCGGCAGCCGGTAGTACGTCGAGTTCGCCTCCGTGGTCGTGAAGCGCTCGGCGTAGTGGCGCAGGCGCTCCTCGCCGGAGCGAACGCCGGGCGGATACCAGACCTTCGTCAGCGTCTCGTCCGCCCACGAGCACGTGCCGACCCGCACCGTCGCCGTCACCGGGTGATCGTACGTCCTCGGGGCGGGCGCGGAAAGCGCGAGCGCCGGCCCAAAGACCGGCGCTCGGAGTTCGCGGGTGGGGGTGCGTCTACGTCGCGTTCAGCGTGAGCACGCGGCGCAGGATCACGCCGCCGCCGCTGTAAACGTTCGCCTCGACGTGGACGGCGTACGTCCGGCCCTTGACCGGCCGAAAGCCGTCGAGGACGATGCGCGCGTTGGCGTCGGTGCCGAACGGCGCACTCGGCTGGCCGCTGTGGACGAACGCACCGCGCCAGAAGACCTTGTAGTTGAACCCGACCTGCTCCCCGGCGGCAGTCCCGGCCCCGTACTCCCGTAGCGGAACGACCACGGCAGGGTTCGCGACGCCACCGCGCACGTTGACGACCGCGTTCCGGGCGTTCAGCCCCGCCGCCAGCGAGCGGAAGCGGGCGAGCGCCGGCTTCGCGCCGCCGCTGCGATTCAGGAGGCCGCTCTGCCAGAGGCTCGTCGAGTGGTCGCGGAAGACGAACCAGACGAACATGTCGATGCGCGGTCGGTTCTTCGCGATCGTCATCGCCTGAGCGGCATACGCGGCCTGCTGCGCCCGTGAGACGCCCTTCCGCTCGCCGTCCTCCT
>DASQNG010000151.1:0-21000 GCA_035645095.1 Gaiellaceae bacterium
GCTCGCCGGGTGCGGATCGCGGGCCAGCGAGAGCCGGCCGACCACCGCGGCGTCCTCCGCCTCGTCCGTCGCGACGTAGACGGCAGCGTCGGCGTACCGGCGCAGCGCGCGGAGATAGCGCCGCTCATCGGCCACGCCGCGCCACGCGTCGCTCGCGAGCAGCCAGCCGCCTTCTTCACGCGCGACGGTGGTCCCGAGCGCGACGAGGGCGGGCGCGTCCTCCGGCCGCGCCGGCCGCACGAAGACCGTCACGCGACGACGATCCCGAGCCCGTCACGGCGCGGGTCGCCGGCCGCGCCGAGCGCCCCGTCGGCGGTGACCTCGACCGCCGACACGCCGCCGAAGTAGAGGTTCAGGGACTGCCACGGGACGACGTCCCACGCCTCCGCCGGGAGCTCTGCCGCGGTCGCGGGCGGCCAGCCGCCCTCGAGGTGGAGCGCGTCGTCCACGACGTGGAACCGCGGGGCGGCGATCGCGTCTGCGAGCGAGGCGCCGCGGACGGCGGCGTCCACGACCTGCGCGATCGCACCCGAGAGCCGGACGGAGCCGGCGCTCCCGAGCACGAGCCGCGGCCGGTCGTCCTCGAGCACGAGCGTCGGCGTCATCATGCTCGCGAGCCGCTCTCCGGGGGTCTTCTCTCCGTGCCCGACGACGTCGAACTCGCCGAGCATGTTGTTCAGCTGGGAACCGGCGCGGTGGACGCCGGAACCGGCGCCGAGCGTCGAGGAGAGCCCGATCGCCGTGCCCTCCGAGTCCACGACCGAGATGTGGGTCGTCCCTCTTGCGCTCGCCGGCGCGCGGGCGTAGGCCCGCCGCAGCGCCATGGCGCGCTCGTGCAGGCCGCGTGCGCCGTCGAACGCCTCGAGCGCGGCGACGACGACGACGCCGCCCCGCGATGGTGTCGGCGTCGCGAGCACGTGTCGGCCGGCGTAGCGGCCGTGCAGCGGCTCGCGCTCGAGCGGCTCGTACGCGTCGAGGTCGGCCGCGAGTTCGGGGACGAGCATCCGCACCGCCGCGTGTGGGTCGTCGCGCAGCGCCTCGAGCGTCTCCACGAGGTCCGCGGTCGCGACGCGCCCGGTACGCCCGTAGATGCGGCGCCCCCCGTCGTCGCGGAGCAGGACCGGCGCGAGGATCCGGTGCAGGAACCCGTGCGCGTCGCCGACGTCGAGGCCGTCGCGGGCGGTGCGCAAGGCAGGCTCCACGAGCTCCGGCCACGGCGTCCGTCCCCAGCGCTCGTGCGCCTCCACGAGGCCCGCGACGAGGCCCGGGACGGCGACGGAGCCTGGGCCGATGTGGTAGCTCTGCGTCGACGAGCCGAAGTCGACGGTCACGTGCTCGATCTCGCCGAGCGGCTCGGTCGGGACGGCGAAGAAGCAGTCGAGCAGGGTCGGCGCGCCGTCGACGTGGGCGAACAGGAAGCCGCCGCCGGCCGCGCCGGTGAGCGGGCTCTCGGCGACGAACGACGCGCACGCGGCGGCGACGCACGCGTCGACGGCGTTCCCGCCCCGCTCGAGCACCTCTGCACCCGCAGCGGCCGTGACGGGGTGGCCAGCGGCGATGGCGCCCTTTGCAGGGAGATTCATCGTCCAACCCTAGACGGCCGGCGGCAGCCGCAACGGGAAGCGGGTGCCGGACGTTCTGATGGAGATGGGTATCGACGTCCGACTGCGACACCTGGCGCTCCCGTTCGCGGCAGCGGCGGCGCTGCTCGTACTCGCACTCTCGCCGGGGCTCCTCCGCCCACGGCTCGCGGCGGCGTTCGAGGAGCTGGCCTCGGCCAACGCCCCGTGGCTGTGGCTCGCCGCCCTCCTCTTCGCGGTTGGGCTTGCGGGCGCGGCCGCAGCCTGGCGCTCCGCGCTCGCCCGGTGCGGCGGCGAGACGACGCTCGGCGACGCGTGCGCCCGCTACTGCGTCGGCTCCGGCGTCAACGCCCTCGCTCCCGCGCGGCTCGGGACTGCCGTCCGCTTCGCGCTCTTCGCACAGGTCCTGCCCGGCCGCGCCCGCCTCTGGACAACGGGCGGCGTCGCCGCCTCCGTCGGAGCCGCCCGGTCGTTGTGGACGGCACTTCTGATCGCGTTCGCCGCGGCCTCCGGCGTCGTGCCGTGGTGGCCGGTCGCGGTGCTCGCGTGCGTGGCTGCCGCCGCCGTGGCGGTGGGCGTCGCCGCGCGCGGTCGGACGCCGTCGAACCGCCTCGCCCACGCGCTCGACGCCTTCCGCGCGCTCGGCCACAGCCCTCGCGCCGCCGCAGCCCTCGTGGGCTGGATGGGCGTGGCGACCGCCGCGCGCGTCGGT
The DNA here is from genome assembly GCA_035645095.1 of Gaiellaceae bacterium. GTDB lineage: Bacteria > Actinomycetota > Thermoleophilia > Gaiellales > Gaiellaceae > Gaiellasilicea. The sequence goes on from DASQNG010000151.1 coordinate 2,293, forward strand.
GCGGCAGCCGGGATCGCGGCTGCGTTCGGCGTCACGAACCCACTCGCCGCCGGGCTGCTCGTGATCCCGGCGCTCGACCTCGCCGGGCTGCTGCCCCTGACGCCTGGGAACGTCGGCGTCGCGAGCGCGGCCGTCGCGTTCGCGCTCGGAGCGCACGGCGCGGGAGCCGACGTCGCGCTCGCCGCCGGCATCGCCTTCAGCGCCGTCGAGACCCTGACGAGCATCGCCTGCGGGATTGGCGGGCTGCTCGTCCTGGCAGGAACGGCATCCGGCGCGCGCCGCTCGACGGCGGCGGCTGCGGGGACGACCGCGTGCCTCGGCCTCGGCGTCGCCTTCGGGGCGACCGTGCTGGCACCGCTCGTCTGACTCCCGCCCACACTCACCAGGGATCCGGCGAGCTAGTGGCGTCCCACTGACGCGGGCTCAGGTGCGGAGGAAGCTCGGCGGCTCCAGCGGCTCGCCGCCGCCGTGCGAGGCGGTGCCCGTGCCGCCGAACGCCGGCAGCGGCCGGCGCGCGCGCGAGCCCAGGCCGGTGGCGACCACCGTGACCCACACCTGGCCGGCGAGCCGCTCGTCGACCGTGGCGCCGAAGATGATGTTCGTGTCGTCCGTCGCGGCCGAGCGGACGACCTCGGCGGCGTCGTTCACCTCGAGCAGCGTCAGGTCCTCGCCACCCGCGATCGAGAGCAGGATCCCCCGCGCGTCGACGATCTCCGTGTCGATCAGCGGCGAGCGGAGCGCCCGCTCCGCCGCCTGCTTCGCGCGATCCTCGCCCGTGGCGTAGCCAATGCCCATCAGCGCCGAGCCGGCGTTCGCCATGATCGTGCGGACGTCCGCGAAGTCGAGGTTGATCAGCCCCGGCATCGTGATCAGGTCGCAGATCCCTTGCACGCCCTGCCGGAGGACGTCGTCGGCGATCTTGAACGCGTCCAGCATGGACGTCGAGCGGTCGAGCACCTCGAGCAGGCGGTCGTTCGGGATCACGATCACCGTGTCGCAGGCGGCGCGGAGGGCCTCCACGCCCTGATCCGCGGCGCTCCGGCGCCGGGTGCCCTCGAACCGAAACGGCGTCGTCACGATCCCGACGGTGAGCGCGCCCAGCTCGCGGGCGATCCGCGCGACGACCGGCGCGGCGCCCGTGCCGGTGCCGCCGCCCTCGCCGGCGGTGACGAAGACCATGTCCGCGCCCCGCAGCGCCTGCTTGATCTGGTCGGACGTGTCCTCGGCGGCGCGCCGGCCGACGTCCGGCTCCGCGCCGGAGCCGAGTCCCTGCGTGAGCTCGCGTCCGATGTGGAGCTTCACGGGGGCGTCCGAGAGGTGGAGCTGCTGCAGGTCGGTGTTGACGGCCAGGAACTCCACCTGCGTGAGGCCGGCGTCGATCATCCGGTTGACGGCGTTCAGCCCCGCCCCGCCAACGCCCACGACCCGGATCACGGCGAGGTACGAGGGGCTGTCTCGCGGGATCGCGTACTCGAGCCGTGGCGCCGGCTCCGGCATCGACTCGAACGGGCTCCGCGGCTCCTCCCGCTCGTGCTTGCGCTCCGGCTCGTCCGCCGGCTCGGCGGCCGCAGCGCGCCCCCGTCGCTTCGCGGCGGGCGGCTCCGCCGGCGCGGGCGCGGCGGCCGACGGCCGCTCGGGGGATTCCTCGAAGGCGGGGACGTGCTCGACCGTCTGCTCCTGCGGCGCCTCGTCGGCCGGCTGCTGCTCGGCCGGCGGCGGCGAGCCCTGCTCGCCCTCGCCCTGCCGGCGCGCCGCCTCCGTCGCGCGGAACAGGTCGGCCAGGGGGCCCTCACGCATGCTCGCGCGATTTCGCGCCATCGAGCACCTCCTTCGCGAGCTCGCGGTACGCCTCCGCGGCGGGGCCGGACGGGTCGTACTTGAGCACGGAGGCGCCCTTCACCGGCGCCTCGGCGTACCGGACGGTCTTGCGGATCCTCGTTCGGAAGACGAGGTCGCCGAAGTTCTCCTCGAGGATCTCGATCGCCTCGCGCGCGTGCAGCGTGCGCCCGTCGAACATCGTCGGGAGGATGCCCTCGATCCGCACCTCCTGGTTGAGGTTCTCGCGGACCATGGCGAGGGTGTTCTCGAGCTGCACGAGCCCACGCAGCGAGAGGTACTCGCACTGCACCGGCACGACGACCCCGGTGGCCGCGACGAACGCGTTGACGGTCAGCAGGCCGAGTGACGGGGGCGTGTCGACGAGGACGAAGTCGTAGCGGTCGTGCACCTCGAGCAGCGCCTTGGCGAGAGCGCGCTCGCGACCGATCAGCGAGCTGAGGGCGAGCTCCGCACCGGCGAGGTCGATCGAGGACACGGCGATGTCGACCTCCGCCCGGTGGACCACCTCGGAGATCGGCAGCCGGTGGACGAGGACGTCGAACATCGAGCGGTCGATCGTGTCGGGGTTCATCCCCTGGCTCATCGTCAGGTTGCCCTGCGGGTCGAGATCGACGAGGAGGACGCGCTTCCCGCACTCGGCGAGGGCGACCCCGAGGTTGAGCGTCGTCGTCGTCTTCGCGACACCGCCCTTCTGGTTCGCGAAGACGATCACCCGCGCCATGGTCGCCTCCTCGGGCGCGGCGGCGGGGCGCAGATTCGGTCGCGGCAGCAGACGCACGGGTGCCATGTGCTGACCCGGTTCAAGGCTGCCGCCACGATTCCTGCACGGTCAGCGAGGCTCGCCGTCGAAGTAGTCGAGCGGCTCGATTCGGCCGATCAGGCCGACTCCCCGCAGCGCAACCTTGTTCGAGCGCGGGTAGTAGCAGATGTCCGTCGGCTCCTTCGTGCCGTAGACGAGGTAGGTCAGACCCTGCTCCCTCGCGCGGAGGAGGTGCGCGATCCCCGTGCCTGCCGGGCGGACGACGACCTGCCCGACCCGCAGCTCGTGCTCCTCGCGCACGGCGCCGGCCGCCGCCCGCGCGGGGCTCGGGAGGAGCTCGAGCACGCCGCTGCCGTCGAGCACGACGAAGACCTCCTCCTCGACCGAGTGGCAGTGCGGCGGAGCGCCCTCTTCCCCCGCATCGAGCCGCACCCAGTTGAGGCCCGAGCGCCGGGCGCCGGCCGTCCTGCCGAGCGCCTTCGCGCGGCCGCCGTATGCGCCCTCGACGGCGTCGAGGTGGACGATGTTCGCGGGCCGCGGCTCAGGCTCGCCGACTTCGGGCGGCCCGGCCTGCGCCTCGAGCGCCCACGGGTGCGCATCAGCGGCGCCGCTCCGCGTCCAGCTCGGGCCAAGCCAGGAGACGCCGCTCCGCGGCAGGTGGGCGCTCGCCACGAGGTGGCGGTGGCCGAAGACGAGGACGTCGAGCCCCTCGTCGCCCCCGCGCAGCGTGTGCGCCTCGCGCCCCGGCGCGTGGAAGAGGCAGTCGCCGGGGCCGATTTCGTAGACGTGGCCGTCCTGCCACGAGATCCCGGAGCCACCGAGCACGTAGAAGAGCTCCTCCTCCGAGCCCTCCACGTGGGCCGGGGTCGACCAGCGGCCGGCGTCGATCCTGACCCGTCGCGCGCCGCACGTCTGCGTCTCCCGCCCTGTCAGGCTCCCCCACTCGGCTGCGAGGTGCCCGCGCTCGTTCCGCACGTACTCGAGCTCGTCGAGATGCGTGATCACCCGCGGATTATGGCCCGCGCCGGCCCGGCTGCGGCACCGGCCACGGCCGGGCTCTGACCCCGGACGCGACCGGAGGGCCACGGCCGGAGCGGGCGCCTGCGCGGCGCCGGCGTGGCTGCGCGCGCGTCACGGCCGGTCGTCGCCGACACGGCCGGGCTCTGACGCCGGACGTGTTCCCTCGGCCGCACGGGCGATCCCGTCGAGCATGCCGCCGAAGACGAAGCCGTGGAGGGGCCAGACCGTGTACCAGTAGGCAAGGCCCCAGAGGCCGAGCGGGTCGAAGAGAGCCGTCTGGTGGATCGTCGATCCCTCCTGCTCCGCGGGCTCCACCTCGAACTGCAACCAGGCCCGCCCCGGGACGCGCATCTCGGCGGTGAGCCGGAGCAGCCGGTCGGGCTCGTACGCCTCGACGCGCCAGAAGTCGACGGCGTCACCGACGCGGAGCTGGTCCGGGTCGCGGCGGCCGCGTCGGAGGCCGGGGCCGCCGGCGAGCACGTCGAGGAGCCCCCGCAGCTGCCACAGCCGCCGCCCGTAGTACCAGCCCGTGTCGCCGCCGATCCGACGGATCGGAGCGAATGCCGCGGGGGGCGCGTGGGGCACCCAGCGCGAGCGGCGGTCGACGAGCCGCGACCCGAACCGCACGCCGCCGAACCGCGCCTCCAGCGGCTCCTCGTCGGCCCAGCGCGTCTCGACCACCTCACGGTCCTCGTTCGCGAGCGCTCGCGCGATCGCCTCGCGGTGCCCCCGTGGGCGGATCGGGAACACCTCGAGTGCGCGCCCGTCGCTGACGACGGTGTCGTGCTCGATGCTGTCGATCAGCGCCCGCCCGAGCCGCGCGTACACGGGCGTCACGAGGCCGAGCCACAGGCTCGAGAGGCGCGGCGTCAGCACCGGCACCGGCAGGAAGACGCGGCGGAGGCCGCGCTGCCGCGCGTACTCGCGCATCAGGTCCCCGTACGACACGACGTCCGCGCCGCCGAGCTCGAACACCTCGCTCCGCTCCCCCGGGCGATCGAGCTCCGCGAGGAGGTAGTCGAGCTGGTCCTCGACCGCGATCGGCTGCGCGAGGTTCTCCACCCAGCGCGGGGTGATCATCACCGGCAGCCGGTCGACGAGCGCGCGGACGATCTCGAACGACGCGCTCCCGGAGCCGATCACGGCTGAGGCGCGGAACTCGGTCGTGGGCGTCGCCTCCCGCAGCAGCCGACCCACCTCCTGCCGCGAGGCCAGGTGCTCCGAGAGGCGCCCGCGGCCGAGCCCGCCGAGGTACACGACCCGCCGCACCCCCGCCTCGCGTGCGGCCGTCCCGAAGGTCGCTGCGGCCTCGCGGTCGGCCCGGGCGAAGCCGCCCGTCGAGCCCATCGAGTGGACGAGGTAGTACGCGACCTCCACCCCGTCGAGCGCGGCGCGGACGGACGCCGGGTCGAGGACGTCGCCCCCGACGACCTCAGTGCCGGCCCCGACGCGGCCGACGAGCAGCTCTGGCCGCCGGACGAGGCAGCGCACGCGCTCGCCGCGGGCCTCGAGCGCCCGCAGCAGCCGGCCGCCGACGTATCCCGTCGCGCCGGTGAGGAGGATCAGCCGTGCGATGGGCAGAGACTAAACGGCGGCCGCACGGCGCTCGTGCGCGCCCCGCAGCCCGAGCAGGGTCTCGTCGAGCCGCCGCAGCACCCCCGCGCGGTCGCCGTCGCGCAGCACCGCAACGAGCGCCCGCCGCACGGCGTCGGCCGCCGCCGCCTCCGCCTCGGCGCCGGCGGCGAGCTCGGAGAGGCCCCGGTGGAGCGACCGGCGCTCGTCCGAGGAGGTGCCGAGGAGGACGGCCCCACGGAGCTGCCACGTCTCCCCGAGGAGGGCGCGGAGCGCGCCCCGCAGCTGCTCCGAGCGGAACGGCTCGTTCTGGAAGAGGGCGAGCTCCCAGCGGTCGAGCGCCTCCGCGAGCGGGGGATCGCCGTCGGCGAGGGGTAGGCGCCCGAGCAGCTCACGCGCCACCGCGCCGCGGAAGTCGTCGAGGCGGGTCGGCTCCCCGGGAGGCTGCGTCGCGGCGATCGGGAGCACCGGGCGGATGCCGAAGGGCCGCCAGTCGAGGCGCTCGAAGAGGACCGGGCCGGCCGAGACGGGGGCGGCGGTGGCGAGCCGGATCGCGGACACGGCGTCGGCGAGCTCGCCCGGTGCGTCCGGCGGCTCCTCACCGGGGGCGAGCGACCGCTCGAGCTCGAGCACGCAGTAGCGGTCGACCTCGCGGCCGAAGCCCGGCGGCAGCAGCCCCTGCGCCTCCGGCCAGTGGCGGGCGAGCTCCCCGGACTCAGCCGGGCGGACGCACAGCCGGCCGCCGAGGTCGACGCGGGAGCGGACGGAGAGGCCCACGAGCGGCGCGACCGCGGCGTACGCGCGCGAGGTGCCGAAGAGCGAGCGTTCGAGCTCCGCATAGGCGCGCTCGAATGCGACGTCGTCCCAGTCGAAGCCGCCACACGACTCGGCCGTCGCGATCAGGAGCGCGAGCAGGACGGTGCGGAAGAGCGCCTGCTCCTCCGACGGGCGCGGCCCGGCGTGGGCGCGTGCGTAGATCGCTGTCGCTGGCTCTCGGCGGAGCTCGTCGAGCGCGAGGCGCGCATCGTCGCGCCCGGCGAGCGCTTTCGCGCGGGCCTCGACGAACGGGCGGACGAGGGCGCGGTACTCGTAGAGCGCAGGCCCGTCGCGCTGCGCGTGCTCCTCGAAGGCGAACGGGAGCTCCTCCCCCTCCTCGAGTGCGCGCCCGAGGTGGACGAACGAACCGAGGCAGAAGGCACGCAGCGTGAGGTGCAGCTGGGGAGAGCGGATCGGCACACGTCCGCTTACGCGCCGGGCGGCCCTCCTCCTGCCTGGCAGCCGGGGCACCAGTAGGCCGTGCGATTGTCGTCGCCGATCCCGCGGGAGCGTACGATCGCCCCGCAGCGCAGGCAGGGCCGCCCGCCCCGGCGGTACACGTTCCGCCCCGGCCGCCCCGACTCGAGCGCCGCGGCCATCAACCGCCGGGCAGCGGCGACGACGCCGGCGAGCGCGGCGTCGTCGACATCGGCGACGCGCGACCACGGCGAGAGCCGAACCTCCCACAGCGCCTCGGCCATCCACATGTTCCCGATCCCGGAGACGAGCCGTTGGTCCTGGATCGCGGCCCCGAGCTGCAGCCCGGGAGCCGTCCGGAGGCGCGCGACCGCCGCCGTGAGGTCGAGCTCCGGCCCGAGCACGTCCGGGCCGAGCCGGCGCCGCGCCGCCCCACTCCGCTCGACGGCGAGAACGGGGCCGTTCCACAGCACCGCCTCGTGCGTCTCACCCCGGAGCACGAGCCACGGGCGGCCCGCGCGCGCCCGCCCGCGCGGCTCGACGCGCCAGCGGCCGCTCATCCGGAGGTGGCTGCGCACGACGGGGCCGCCGGCGAAGCGCAGGAAGAGGTTCTTCCCCACCGCCTCGACCGACTCGAGCACCCGCCCGTCCACGAGCGGCGCCACACCCGTGACCTGCCCCCGCGGGTGCGGCGAGTCGGCCTCCAGCTGCTGCCCCACGAGCGCCTGCAGCGCACGTGCCGCGCGATGGAGCGAGTCGCCCTCAGGCACGCGGCGAGGGTATACGTCGCTACGCTGCAGGCGATGGGGATCACCGCAGGAGTCGCGCCGGTAGCGCTCGACGATCCCACGCGGGTCGAGGAGATCCGCCGCGTCGCGACCACGCGCGCCGGAGACCAGGAGATCTTCGACCGGCTCACGACCCTCGTCACGTCACTGCTGGACGTCCCCGTGTCGCTCATCTCGGTCGTCGAGCCCGACCGGCAGCTCTTCGCGAGCTGCATCGGCCTCGAGGCACCCTGGTCGGAGACGCGCGAGACACCCCTCTCGCACTCGTTCTGCCAGCACGCCGTGCTCTCGCAGAAGCCGCTCGTGATCGAGGACGCACGCTCGCACCCGCTCGTGCGGGACAATCTCGCGATCCGCGACCTGAAGGTCGTGGCCTACCTGGGGATCCCGCTGACGACGTCGAGCGGGCACACGATCGGCTCGTTCTGTGCGATCGACTCGAAGCCGAGAGCGTGGAGCGAGCGCGACCTGCGCGTGCTCGCCGATCTCGCCGCAACGGTGATGGCCTACATGGAGGCGCGCGCCTCCGCTGCCTCCTCGGCCGCGGACGCCGGGCTCAACATCGCCGCCGTCTCGCGTCGCACCGGGATCGCCGCGGACACGCTGCGGAAGTGGGAGCGACGCTACGCGATCCTGCGCCCGAAGCGCACCTCCGGCGGCCAGCGCCGCTACGACGACGCCGACATCGCGCGCGTCGAGTGGCTGCGCGACCGTCTCGACGAGGGCTACCGGATCGGCGAGGCCGCTGCGCTGCTCGAGGGGATGGACGTCGGCGCCGCCGGGTCGCCCACCGAGCTGTGCGAGAAGCTCGTCGACGCAGCACGTGCGGCCGACGCCGCACGCGTCGTCTCGCTCGTCGAGCAGGCATTCATCGTGCATCCGGTCGCGGTCGCCGTCGAGGAGGTCGCGGCGCCCGCGCTCCGCACCGTCGGAGACGCGTGGGCCGAGCACGTCCGCGTCGTCGGCCACGAGCACCTCCTGAGCCAGGTCGTCCGCAGCCGGCTGCAGCGGATGCTCGCCGACCGGCGCGCCGGCGTCCGTGGCACGCTCGTCCTCGCGTGTGCGCCCGGCGAGCTGCACGACATCGGCCTCCTCGCCCTCGCGGTGCTGCTGCAGGCCGACGGCTGGCTCGTCGCGTACGTGGGCGCGGACGCGCCGCTCGAGGCCTCGATGTCCGTCGCGGAACAGCTGGACGCCGACCTCCTCTGCCTCAGCGCGACGCTCCCGGAGCACGGGGCGGCGCTCGCGACCGCGCTGGACGAGCTGCCGACCGCTCTCAACGCGCGAGTGGTGCTAGGCGGCCCGGCTGCACCGGGCCACGGGCGCGCGACCGCCGTGCTGCCCCCGGAGACGCCGCTCGCAGAGGTCGTCGCCCGCCTCCGGAGCGCGTGAGCTCCTACGCCCGCTCGGCAGCCGCCGGGGCGGCCGCCGCGACCGTCTGGGGCCTCGCCGAGCCGCTCGACCAGCGGCTCCTGCGCTGCGACTACTCCGACATCGCGCTGCTCGGCAAGGCGGTGACGCGCGGCTCGCGCTGGCGCCTCGCCGGCTTCGCCCTGCACGCCGCGAACGGCGCCGCCTTCGGCGTCGCGTTCGAGGTCGCCCGCCGCCGCACTCGGCTCGACGCCCGGCGGCTCGCGCTTGGGCTCGCGCTGGCCGAGCACGTCGCGCTCTACCCGCTCTCCCTGCTCGTCGACCGCCACCACCCGCGCCGCGGTGAGCCCGGGATCCCGCCGCTGTTGACGAACGGGCGCGCGTTCACGCAGGCTGCGTGGCGCCACGCCGTGTTCGGCGTGGCGCTCGGCCGCCTCGCGTAGCCGCAGCGACCGCCGCGCACAGCTTCCCGTAGGCCTGGAGCTCCGCCTCCACGGGATCGAGCACCAGCGTTGCGGCCGCGCCCTCGACCCGCTTCCGCACCGAGCGCCCCGCCGCGCGAGCCCGCCTGCGGGCGCCGATCCCGTTCGCGACGCGCGCAAGGAAGGCGAGCGCGACGCCCGCGACGACGCCGCCGAGCAGCAGAGCAGTCGGCAGCGGGAGGTCGCGCACCTCCGGCGTCGGCACGGCGTCTCCGAGCCGGAGGTAGTCGAGCAGCAGGAGCGCCAGCAGCCAGAGGACCCCGACGGCCACGGCGATCGCGAGCAGCTTCTGCAGCGGCCCGACGAGGCGCCACCAGAGCGGCGGTCGCACGTGCAGGTCGGCACCCGCGACGGCACGATCGAGCTCTGCGGCCGTATGCTCGGGTGCGGGCGTCGCGGCCGCGCGCAGCCGCGCCGGCCACGGCTCAGGGAGCCCTGCCGCAGCGCTCGCGGCGACTGCGCGAGCAGCGTTCTCGGCGCGCGCCACCTGTGCAGCCGACGCCGGCGGCAGCGACGTGTGGACGTGCTCGGTCGGCTGCTCGCCACCGAGCCGCAGCCGGCGCAGCGGGTCGGGCCGCAGCCGCTTCAGCCAGCGGAGGTACGGCCAGCCGGTCGCGAGCGCCCCGCGGCGGCGATGCGCCCGTTCGACCGCGTGCTGCACCGTCGCCACGCCGGCCGCGTCGGCGAGCGCGTCCAGCAGGCGCCCTCGCTCCTCGCGCGAGACGCCACGGGCGCCGCCGGCGCAAGCCGCGGCAAAGCGTTCCGCGACCGTCTCGATGTCGGCGCCGAGGCGCGCGGCGACCGCTTCTCGCGCCTCGATCCGCTCCGCGAGCAGCCGCTGCAGCGCGGGCAGCCCGTCGCCGGTCGCGGCCGAGGCCGCGAGGATCGGCACGTCGGCGGCACCGTCACGCTCGACGAGCCGCGAGAGGTCCGTGCGGCACGCCTCGAGCTCCTCGGCGGCGAGCAGGTCGGACTGGTTCAGCACGACGGCCATCGAGCCGCCGTACGCGGCCAGGCGCCGCAGGTAGCCGGCGTGCCACGCGTTGTCGGCGTACTTCTGCGGGTCCACGACCCAGACGACGAGGTCGACGAGCTCGAGCAGCCGGTCGACCTCGACGCGGTGCGCGCTCTCGACGGAGTCGAAGTCGGGCAGGTCGAGCAGGGCGAGTCCGTCGAACTCGCCGACGAGCCGGTGCCGCCGCGGGACGCCGACCCAGTCGAGCAGGTCGTCGGCTCCCTCCCCCCAGACCGCCGCGACCGCCGTCGACGTGGTCGGCCGCCGCCGCCCGACCTGCGTCAACTCCTGGCCCGAGAGCGCGTTGAAGAGCGACGACTTCCCGGCGCCCGTCGGCCCGGCGAGTGCGACGACGGTGGTCTCGATGCCGAGCCCGAGCCGCGCACCCGCCTTCGCGACGAGCGCCCGCGCGGCCGCCACGTCGCCCTCCGGGAGCCGCCCGTCGGCGAGCTCCGCCGCCTGCGCGAGCGCCGCGAGCCGCTCGTCGAGCGTCACCGCCGGAGCGCCGCGACCGCCGCGGAGAGCCGCTCGTCCGCGCCGGTCGCCGGCGCCACCGGCCCTACCAGCTCATGGAAGCGCGCGGCCTCGGTCTCCAGCACCGACGCGACACGCTCTACGAGGTTCTCGCGCGCCTTGGCCGCGAGCTCGCGCACCGCCTGGTCGCCGAAAATCGCCTCGAGGACCTTCTGCCCCACGGCGGTCGTGCCGCCGGCGACCGCGATCTCGGCGCCCGTGAGCCCGCCCGTCTGGACGAAGACGGCGAGCATCACGGTGAGGCCGGCCCCGTTCACGCCGAGAGACGCGAGCCGCGCGGTCGTGCGCTTCGTCATCCCCTCGCGCCGGACGAGGTCGAAGACGTCCCCCTGCCAGGCGCGCACCTCATCCTCGAGGCGGTCGTGCAGCCCCGGAGAGACGTCGTCCAGGCGCGGCGACGCGGCCAGCAGCTGCTGGCCGGCGGGCCGCTCGCGCCACGTGCGCGCGGCGCGGTCGGCCGCGCGCGCGGCGGCGGCCCGGACGACCGACTCGATCCCGGTCTCGACCGCCTCCTTCACGGCCGAGTCCGCGCTCGGACGGCCCATCACGAGGCTCCACAGCCGGTCCCGCGCCCACGACACGCGCGCCTCGATCGCGCGCATGACGTCGCCGGTGCCGACGACCTCGTACCAGCGCGCGAGCACTTCGCCGCGGAGGAGCTTCCCGCTCGCGAGCGTGTCCTCGACCTCGGTGAGCGCGCGGTCGTAGGCGGCGTCCGCGTCGGCGCTCAGCTCGCCCGCCGCCGCCGCCTGCGCGACGACCGCGCGCCGTACCGTCTCGACGCGCGGCGGGATGCTCGCGAGGGCCCCCGCCAAGGTGCGCTCGATCAGCGCCGTCCGCGCCTGTGCGTCGGCAGCCAGCTCGTCGAGCCACGTGCGGACGGGGGCGAGCGCCGCCGGGGGCAGGAGACCTGCGGCGAGCTCCGTCTCCGGCACGACGAGCAGCTCGGTACCGCCGAGCCCGCGGTCGGCGAGCATCTGCGTCAGGTGCGCCGCCACCTCGCCGGCGTCGGCGGGGACACGGTTGAGCACGACCGCGAGCGCGGTGCCTCGCTGGCTCGCGGCGTGCAGCAGCTCCCAGGGGACGGCGTCGGCGTAGCGGGCGGCAGTCGTGACGAAAAGCCACGAGTCCGCAGCCGCCAGGAGCTGCGCAGCGAGGGCGCGGTTCTCGTCGGCGACGGAGTCCACGTCGGGCGAGTCGAGCAGCGCGAGGCCGGCGGGCAGGGCGGAAGTCGGGACGAGCTCGAGCCCCCGTGCGCCGGCACCGCCCGACCCGCGCGCGAGTCCGGGCAGGATCCGGTCGCTCTCGAACCACGACACGTCCGCGGGGTTGCACGCGAGCACCGGAGCGCGCGTCGTCGGCCGCAGAACGCCGGGCGCGCTGACCTCGGCGCCGACGAGCGAGTTCACGAGGGTCGACTTCCCGGCGCCGGTCGAGCCGCCGACCACCATCAGGAGCGGCGCGTCGCGCTGGCGCAGCCGCGGCAGCAGGTAGTCGTCGATCTGGGCGACGAGCTCGCTCCGCACGCTCCGCGCCCCCTCCGCGTCGGGCAGGTCGAGCACGAGCCGCGCTGCGGCGAGCTCGTCCCGGAGATGCTCGAGAGCGTCGATCCTCATGCAGCGGAGGTGCCCGCTCGCGCGCGTCCCGAAAAGCGCTCCTCGGCGGCCGCGAGCTGGGGGCTGACCCGCGCGAGCGCTCCGCGCAGCCACTGCACCGCGAGATCCTTCGCCTTCGCCTCCAGCATCACGTCGACCGAGCGCTGCGTGAGCGCCAGCAGCTCGGCCAGGTCCCAGGGCGTGACGAAGTCGGCGTGCTGGTCGAGGAGCGGCGGCACCGGAGCCGTCGGTGTGCGCCCGCCGACGGTGCGGAAGGCGGTCCGCGGGCTCGAGAGGTGCACCTTCGGGCGGAGCCCCGCCGGCCACGTCGCGAGCGCCGTCGCAAGGGCAGCGGCCGGGTCGCGCAGCGTCGGCGCCGGCTTGCAGCGGTGGTGGTGATGGTCGTAGACGACGCGTACGCCCGTGCGGCGGTGCAGCTCGAGCACGTCCTCCACGTCGAAGCTCGTCTCGTCGTGCTCCACGACGACGCGAGCCCGGGCGGCCTCGGAGAGCGCGTCGTACGCCCGCGCCCAGCGGTCGAGGGCGGCCCGCGGGTCGCCGTAGGCGCCGCCGACGTGGATCACGACGACTGCCTCCGGGCCCTGCCCGAGCGCGTCGAGGAGCGCGGCGTCCTGCTCGAGGTCGGCCGCTGCCTTGCGGCGCAGCTCCGGGTCGGGCGCGTTCAACACCGTGTACTGGCCCGGATGCGTCGAGAGCCGCAGACCGAACCGTGTCGCCTTGGCGCCGAGCGCCGCCACCTCCGCCGCGGCCTCGTCGAGCTGACGGCGGTAGTCGAGTGCCGGCAGGTCGGGGTGCGTGCCGTAGGGGATCGTGCTGCTCGAGAGCCGGAAGACCCGCACGTCGATCCGGTCGAGGTGGTCGAACGCAACGTCGAGCAGCTCCACGGACCGCCGCAGGTGCGGCCCCGACTGCCAGCGGCGCGCGTCGTTCGTCCGCAGCCCGCCGCCGCCGAGGATCTTGACCGCGAAGCCGAGGCGGTACGGCGGGACGCCGGCGGCCGCGGTCGTGGTGGCGGCGCCGGTGCCGGCCGTGGCAGCACCAGCAGCGGCGTCCAGGTCGTGTCCCGACATCTGCAGCGTCAACGCCCGAGCACCGCCGGCTGTTCCGGCCATGACTTCTTGGGACGCGGCGGAGGGAGCTTGTGTTGCACCAACACAAGCTCTGCTCGAGACGTTTAGGGCTGCGACCTTGTGTTGAAGCAACACAAGGTTCTCTCCAGCCGCGCATACCGGCTGCCGCGGGAAACGGGTGACCGCGGGCCCGACGGGCGCAGGACCTACGGGCGCAGGACGGCGCGGCGCGGGCCGGCGAGGAAGCCTGCCTCGACGAGGAGCGGCAGCACCTCGGACTCCGTCACCGGGCCGCCGTCGAAGCGCTCCACCGCCAGGCGACGCGACTTGCGCCCCTGCGGCGGCAGCGTCTCCCGCACGTGCGCCACGAGCGCCGCGATCGTCGGCCGCAGCCAGCTTTCGGCCGGCTCCCGGAGCGGGACGAGCGACCGCCCCCCACGCTCGACGAAGAGGACGGCCTCTCCGCCGAGCAGCACCACCTGTGCGCCGGCGACCCGCGCCGCCCGGGCGCCCGCGCGCCGCGGCCACGGGAGCGCGGCGCCGTAGGGCTGCGCCGGGTCGGCCGCCGGGAGGACGAGCGGCTCCGGCTCCTCGCCCTCCCGCGCCCGCAGCTCGCGCAGCCGCTCCACGGCCCCGGCCAGCGCGAACTGCGCGCCGCCAAGGCCTTCGACGAAGTAGCCGCGCCGACAGACACCGAGCGTCTCGAGGTCGCGCAGCTCGCCGTAGACGGCCGCGTAGCCGCCCGCGATCCCCTCGCCCCGGACGCTGTCGCGCGTGACGATCCCCTGGCGCTCGAGCAGCAGCTCGGCGAGCGCCCGGCGGTCGCGCGGCGCCGGGAAGAGCCGCTCGGTGAGCGACCAGCGCCCCTGGGTGGACGTGGCGCCCGCGCCGCGGGAGCGCGAGAAGCGCCGCGGCCGGCCGGCCCGCGGCCGCGGATCGCTCGGAGCGGCGTAGCGACGGCCGGCGCGGAGCGGCGTCCACGCGTCGTTCGTCACCTCGCCGGCCCAGACGAGCTCCCACAGCGCCGGCAGCGCCGCCTCGGGTTCGAGTCCTGCCGCCTCGACGAGCGGGTGCCAGAACTCGGCGCTGACGGCCAGCACGCGCCGCAGCGACTCGTGCGCCTCGCCCTCCGGCCGCGCGGCGCCGGCGGGCGCACCGAGGAGCGCGGCGTCATCGCGAAAGTAGAGGGCGGCGCGGTCGAGGCCGGCACCGACCCACACCACCTCGCCGGCGGCGCAGAGGGCATCGAGCCACGCGGGCTGGTAGCCAGGCACACGCCGCGGCAGCACCTCCGACTCCCACAGCGAGACCGGCAGCGGCAGCGCCTGGAGCGGCACGAGCGCCTCCCGCAGGCTCGCGCGGCGGTCGATCCCGTGCCAGGCGGGTAGGAAGCGGCCGAGCGCCGCCTGCTCCGCCGGCTCGACCTCCTTGCGGAGGGCTGCGAGCGAGGCCCGCCGGAGGCGGCGCAGCACCTCCGGGTCGCACCACTCGCGCTCGCTCCCCCCGGGTCGGAGCTCACCGCGCACGAGCGCGTCCTCCCGCTCGAGGCCGTGCAGCAGGTCGCCGAGCGGGATCCCGAAGTGCGCTTCGGCCTCGCCGGTCGTGAACGGCCCGCGACCCTTCGCGTAGCGCAGCACGAGCTCCCGCAAGGCGTCGGGGCCGCCGTCGAGGAACGCCGCGGGCAGCCCACCCGGCGGCATCACGCCGAGCGCGTCGCGGTAGCGACCCGCGTCCTCCGCGGCGACGAGCCGTGACTCGCCCGCGAGCCGGATCTCGAGCGCCCGCCGCTCGGCGACGAGGACTGCCGCGAACGCCTCGTCGTACTCGCCGGAGCGGAGGTCGCCGCGCCGGCGGAGGACGTCGTGCAGCTCGTCCGGGTCGCGCGGCTCCCCGCGCAGCTGCGCCTCGACCTGCGCGAGCGCGTCGGCGTCGATCAGCTCACGGAGCTCCTCTTGCCCCAGCAGCTCGCGGAGCAGGTCGCGGTCGAGCGAGAGCGCCTGGGCCCGCCGCTCGGCCGGCGGCGTGTCGTCCTCGTACATGTAGGTGGCGACGTAGTCGAAGAGGAGCGACGACGCGAACGGGGACGCCGAGGGCGTCTCGACGTCCACGAGGTCGAGCTCGCGCGTGGCGAGCCCCTGCAGGATCCGCCGCAGCGCAGGCAGGTCGAAGACGTCCTGCAGGCACTCCCGGTAGGTCTCGAGCACGATCGGGAACGACCCGTACTTCCGCGCGACCTGGAGGAGCCCCTGCGCCTTCAGCCGCTGCTGCCAGAGCGGCGTACGCTGGCCCGGCCGGCGGCGCGGGATCAGGAGCGCGCGCGAGGCGTTCTCGCGGAAGCGCGCGCCGAAGAGCGCCGTCTGCCCCACCTCCTGCACCACGAGCTCCTCGAGCTCGTCCGGCGCGACGAGCAGGTCCTCGACCGGTGGCGGCGCATCGGCGTCGGGCAGGTGGAGCGCGATCCCGTCGTCCGACCAGATCGACTGCACCTCGAGGCCGAGCGACTCCCGCAGCCGTGCCGAGAGCGCCATCGCCCACGGAGCGTGGACGCGGCCCCCGAACGGCGTCAGGATGCAGACGCGCCAGTCGCCGATCTCGTCCCGGAAGCGCTCGACGACGACGGTGCGGTCGGAGGGGACGGCGCCGGTCGCGGCCGCCTGCTCGCGCAGGTAGACGAGCAGGTTACGGGCGGCGCGCTCGTCGAGGTGATACTCGTCACGTAACCGGCCGAGCGCGCTCTCGTCGGTGAGCGCGACCAGCTCGCGCGAGGCCCGGCCGATCTTCTCGCCCAGCTCGTACGGCCTGCCCACGCCCTCGCCCTTCCAGAAGGGGACGGCGCCCGGAACGCCCGGCGCCGGTGAGACGAGCACGCGGTCGCGGGTGATCTCCTCGATCCGCCACGTCGAGGCGCCGAGCAGGAACGTCTGGCCCTGCCGCGCCTCGTACACCATCTCCTCGTCGAGCTCGCCGACGCGGCCACCCGACTTCCCGGAGGCGTCGCCCACGAGGTGGACGCCGAAGAGGCCGCGGTCCGGGATCGTGCCCGCGTTGGTGACCGCGAGCCGGCGCGCGCCGCTGCGGCCGCGCAGGAGGCCGGCCGTGCGATCCCACACGATGCGCGGCCGCAGCTCGGCGAACTCGTCCGAGGGGTAGCGGCCGGCGAGCATGTCGAGCACGTTCTCGAGCTGCTGCCGGGAGAGGTCGGCGAACGGGTAGGCGCCGCGCACGAGCCGGTGCAGCTCGTCGACCTCGACCTCTTCGTCGGCAACGATCGCGACGATCTGCTGGGCGAGCACGTCGAGCGGGTTGCGCGGGATCGTCGTCTCTTCGATCTCGCCGCCGCGCATCGCGCGCGCGACGACCGCCGACTCGAGCAGGTCGGCGCGGAACTTGGGGAAGATCCGGCCCTTCGAGACGGCGCCGAGGTCGTGGCCGGCGCGGCCGATCCGCTGCAGTCCACGCGCGACCGACTTCGGGCTCTCGACCTGCACGACGAGGTCGACGGCGCCCATGTCGATCCCGAGCTCGAGGCTCGAGGTGGCGACGAGGCACGGGATCCCGCCCGCCTTCAACAGCTCCTCGATCTCGACCCGCTGCTCGCGGGCGAGCGAGCCGTGGTGCGCACGCGCGACCTCCTCCTCGGCGAGCTCGTTCAGGCGCAGCGCAAGCCGCTCGGCGGTGCGGCGGTTGTTGACGAAGACGATCGTCGAGCGGTGCGCGCGGACGAGCTCGAGCAGCGCCGGGTAGATCGACGGCCAGATCGACGCGATCCCGCCCTCCGTCGAGACGCCGAGCGGGCTCCCGTCCGCGAGCGGCGGGTTGCCGTAGGCGTGGCCGCCGGGCTCCCGCAGGTCCTCGAGTGGGAGCACGACCTCGAGATCGAGCTCCTTCCGGGTGCCGGCGTCGACGAGCCGGATGGGGCGGTTGCCCGAGACGAAGCGGCCGATCTCCTCGAGGGGGCGCTGTGTGGCAGACAGCCCGATCCGCTGCGCCCGCCGCGGGAGCAGCGCGTCGAGCCGCTCGAGGCTGAGTGCGAGGTGGGCGCCCCGCTTGGTGCCAGCCACGGCGTGCACCTCGTCGATGATCACCGTCTCCACGGCACCGAGGATCGAGCGGCCCTGCGAGGTGAGGAGCAGGAAGAGCGACTCGGGCGTCGTGATCAGGATGTCCGGCGCGTCGCGCAGCATCGCCTGCCGCTCGCGCTGCGGCGTGTCGCCGGTGCGCACCCCGACCCGCAGCTCCGAGCGGAGCCCCGCCAGCGGGCCGCGCAGGTTCCGCTCGACGTCGTAGTTCAGGGCCTTCAGTGGCGAGACGTAGAGGAGGCGGAGCCCCGCCCGCGGCGACGCGTTCAGGCGGTCGATGCCGTAGAGAAAGGCTGCGAGGGTCTTCCCGGAGCCGGTCGGCGCCTGGATCAGGACGTGCTCACCCGTGGCGATCGCGGGCCAGCCGGCCGCCTGCGCCGGCGTCGGCCCGGCAAACGCCCGCTCGAACCACCCCCGCGTCGCGGCCGAGAACGGAGCGAGAGGATCCACGGCCTCAGGGTACCCGCGCGATTGACTGCCGCCGACCGCCGATGACCGCTGCCGACCGTGTTGTAGCGTCTGCCGCAACGACCGAGAGGAGAAGCGGCGCATGAAGAAGATCAAGGAGTTTCTCGTCGAGCTCGACGACGACAAGCAGCTGCGCGAGCAGTTCAAGAAGGACCCCGAGGGGACCGCGAAGCGGGCCGGCCTCAACCCGGGGCAGGCGAAGGCAGTCGCGTCTGGCGACCTGAAGCGGCTCTCGAGGGCTGTCGAGGAGGAGTCGGGGCCGACGACGCTCGCCTTCGTGGTCATGGTCGCGTGAGCCGTGCCGGCGGCTCGCTGACCGTCGTCGGTTCCGGCATCCGGCCGCAGCACCTGACGGGTGAGACGGCCGCCGCGATCGAGTCGGCCGACGAGCTGCTCTACCTCGCCGCCGAGTCGGTCACCGCGGCCTGGCTGGCGACGTTGCACCCGTGCGCGACGTCCCTTGCGCCCCTCTACGTCGAGGGCGTGGATCGCGCGGTGACGTACGAAGCGATGGCGAACTCAATCCTTGCCCCTGCCCGCCGCGGCGCCGCGGTCGCAGCCGCGTTCTACGGCCACCCTGGGGTCTTCGTGGCACCGTCACACGAGGCGGTCGCGCGGGCGCGTGCCGAGGGCATCCCCGCGCGGATGCTGCCCGCCGTGTCCGTCGAGGACTGCCTCTTCGCCGACCTCGGGGTCGACCCCGGCCGCAGCGGCTGCCAGAGCTACGGCGCCTCGTACTACCTCGCGCACCGGCCGCCGCTCGACACGCGCGCGCACGTGCTGCTGTGGCAGATCAGCGTGGTGGGCGAGCGGCGCGCGGTGGCCGAGGTGCCGCGCGAGGGGTTGCGGGCGTTGACGGAC
>DASQNG010000152.1:0-21655 GCA_035645095.1 Gaiellaceae bacterium
CTGAAGCGGCCGCCGTCGTGTGCACCGAATGCGGTGTCGTCGACTTCCCCGGAGCGGACGGGCCGCCGCGACTGGTCGACGACGTCGCAGCGGCAAAGGACGCCGCGTAATCAGACGCAGCCGCGTACGGTAGACTCGGGCCGGCCTCCGTGCCGGCAGGAAAGTATGGCGATCCGGAAGCTCCCCGACTTCGACGAGCTCCGCTCCGAGCTGATGTCACTCGAGCGGCGCGAACGCGAGGTCTCGTCCGCTCGGCGCAAGCTGCACGAGCGGCTCGCGAAGTTCCCGTCGGATTTCGCCGCCATGCGTGAGCGGCAGTTGTCCGCAGAACGGCGGCTCCTCCACCAGCGGATCGACGCCCTCCGCGCGGAGCTTGAGCTCTTCCCGCCGCCGAACCCCGTGCCGTCGCCGAACGCCTTTCCAGCGCCCGCCGGCCCGGCCTGACGCCGCCGGGCGGAAGGATCTCTTCAACTCCTGGCGCGGCCGCCTTGCGGGTTCATCTCGTTCCGACCTCGTCACCTTCTTGCAGGTCCCGGACGTGAAGAGGCGCCGGCCCGGTTGAGCGGCTTGGAGGCGAGCGGGTGGAAGCAGGGACGGTTCGTCCTCGGCCTGTGCCGCGACCCGCGCGGCCACCGCATCGGCCTCGTGCGGGCTGCACCGCTCGCGGCGACCTGAGGCGCGCGAGCGCTCCGGTTGGAGCTGGGCTACAGCCAGCGCTGGTAGCGGAAGATGGCGACCATCCCGACGAGGACGGCCGACATCGTGCCGAGGATGACCCAGAAGGCGTAGGCCGTTCCCTCGCCCGGGAAGAGGACGTTCATGCCGAAGAGGCTCGCGATCACCGTCAGCGGCAGCGCAATCGTTGCGATGACGGTGAGGATCCGGAGCACGTCGCCCTGGCGATGTGAGATGACCGACTCGTTCGTCGCCTCGAGCGCCTCCACGACCTCCTTGTAGTTGTCGAGCAGGTCCCACACCCGCTCTGCCGCGTCGACGACGTCGTCGAAGTAGAGGTCGAGCTCCTCCGGGAGGAAGCGCTCCACGCGACGCTCGAGCAGCCGCAGCGTTGAGCGCTCCGGCTTGATGATCTTGCGGTACGAGATGATCTCCTGCTTCACGTTCGAGATGTCGCGCACGACGTCCTCGGCGCGGCCCTCGAACATCTGGTCCTCGACCGTGTCGAGCTTGTGGCCGATCTTGTCGAGGATCGGGAAGCAGTAGTCGAACAGGTCGTCGAGGATCTCGTACAGGAGCCGCCCGGAGCCCTTCGCGAAGAGCCGCTCGCGCAGCTGCTCGTCCTCCTCACAGCGGTGGAAGAGCCGCGTCACCGGGAGCAGCTCCACGGTCGGGAGCGTGACGACGTAGTCCGGGCCGAGGAAGACGTCGAGCTCGGCCGCGTTCAGGCGTTGCACCGCCTTGTCGTAGACCGGGAAGTGGAGGACGACGAAGAGGTACTCGTCGTACTCGTCGATCTTCGGCCGCTGTCGCTTCGAGAGCACGTCCTCGACGTCGAGCTCGTGCCAGCCGAAGCGCGCCGCCAGCTCGTCGATCGCGCGTGGGTGCGGCCGGTCGAGGTGAACCCAGGTGAGGCCGCCGCTCGAGAGCTCGACGGGGTCGCGCTCAGCGCGTGCGGTCGGCGCCGTGCGCGGCTGCGGGCGCCGGATGCGGGGCAGGCTCGGCATCGGTACTGAGCGGCTCCTCGGGCGTCGGCAGCATTGGCGCGATTCTACCCGCGGCCGCGCTTCCGGGAACGTGCAGCTGCGAGTGCGGCCTCCGCCTCGTCGACCTCCTGCGCCGCCGAGTCCTCCTCCTGTCGCGCGGCGGCGAGCTCCTGCTCGAGGCGCTTCCGCTCCCCGGCTGCGTCACGTGCGCGTCGCTTCGATGCGGCGAGCCGCTGCTGTGCCGCCTGCACCGCGGCCCGTACCGCCGCGTCATCGGCTCGCGGCCGCGGCTGCGGGCCACTCGTGGGCGCCGCGGCCGCGAGTGCGGGGTCGAGCCCGAACCCCGCGGCGACCGCCTCGCGGGCGAGGGCGCCGCGCTCGAGCAGCGGCTGCAGGTCGGGGTCGATCGAGGCCGCCCGGAGCGTCGCCCCCGCCCGTTCGAGCACCGCCTCAGAGACGCCCAGCCGGCGCACCTCCCGCCGGACGCGGTCGAGCGCTGCGCGGTGCTCCCGTGTCGCGTCGGCGACGGCGCCCGCGCTCTTCCCTGCGACCGCCGCCTCCTGCGCCGTGCGCAGTGCGCGCCCCGCCTGCACCAGCGCCCGCACCTCCGACGGATCCTCCCGTGCGACCCGGTTGATCGCCGCCGCCGGCGCAGTCGGCTTCGCCAGCTTGGCGACCTGCGCCGCGAGCTCGGGCTCCTCCGGTCGCAGCGCCTTCGCGCGCTCCTTGCGCGCGGCCGTGAACTCCTCCGGCGGGAGCGCGTACAGCCCGGCCGCCTCCTGCAGCAGCTGCGCTTCCATGCGCGCCTCGTCCCCGCCTGATCCTGCGCGTAACCGCCCGCCGCGGGCGACCGCTACACTCGCTGTCCCCGCGCCCGTAGCTCAGGGGATAGAGCGCACGCCTCCGGAGCGTGAGGTCGCACGTTCGAATCGTGCCGGGCGCACTGCCGAGTGTCGTGAGCGTAGGCTCCGCGCCGTGACGGAGCTGACCGCGGAGCTGCTCGTCGACCGGCTCGAGCCGGTCGAGATCGCGGTCTCGCCCGAGGGGCGGCTCGTAGCGTTCACCGCGCGGCCCGTCGGGCAGCGGGAGGAGCATCCCAGCAGCGAGATCTGGCTCGCGCGTTGCGATGCCGCCGGATTGGCCCGCCGCTTCACGAGCGGCGCTGCAGAGGACCGGCTGCCGCGCTTCGGGCCGGACGGCGCGACGCTTTACTTCCTCTCCGACCGGGCGGAGAGGAAACTGGCGCAGCTGTACCGCCTGCACGTCGGCGGGGGCGAGGCGGAACAGGTGACCGACGAGAAGGCCGGAGTCGGGGCGTACGAGCCGCTCGCAGACGGAGAGCGTGTGGCGCTCCTCTCCGCCGACGGCCCCTCGGAGGAGGACGAGCGGCGCAAGCGCGAGCGCGACGACGCCGACGTCTTCGGTGAGTGGAAGCCACAGCGGCTGCGGGTGCTCGACCTCGCGACGGGGGAGACGAGGACGCTCGCCGCGGCCGGGGAGCGGCACGTCCGCGCGGTCGTCCCGGCTCCGTCGGGTGCGCTGGCGGCGCTCGTCCTCTGGGAGACGCCGGAGGTCGACAACGTGGCCCGTGCAGCGGAGCTCGCCCTCGTGGACCTCGACGCCGACGAGCTCGTGGAGACGTGGCCGCTCGCTGCCGGCGCGGTCACGGTCGCGTGGCTGGACGACCGCCGGCTCTGCCTGCTCGGGCCCGTCGAGGCGGGCGGGCAAGCCGGCTACGGCGTCCACGTCGTCAGCCGCGACGACGACGCGCCTCGCCTCGTGAGCGGCGGCGTCCACGCCGACCCGGTCGATCTCGCCGCGACCGGCGCGCCTCTGCTCGTGGTGGCGCACGGCCTCGACTCGTACTTCGCGCGGCTCGAGGGAGAGGAGCTCGTGCCGCTCGCGCGGCATCCGGGGACGATCATGCCGCATGCGGCGTCGCGCGACGGCCGCGTCGTCGCCTGCTGCCTCCGGTCCGGGATTCCCGATGTCTGGTGCGGCCCGCCTGACGGTGAGCTCGTGCGGCTCTCGGACCTCGCGCCCGAGTTCGCCGCGGTCGGGTGGGGCGCACAGGAGCGGCTCGCATGGCGTGGCCCCGACGGCCTCGAGCTCGACGGGCTGCTCATCCTCCCGCCGGGACGAACGCGCGCCGACGCGCCCTTCCCCCTCGTGCTGCTGCTCCACGGCGGCCCGTACTGGCGCTTCGCCGACGACCTCCAGCTCTACTGGGGCGCGCCGGGCCAGTGGCTGGCGACCTGCGGCTACGCCGTTCTCTGCGCCAACCCGCGTGGCGGCCTCGGGCACGGCGCCGCGTTCGCGCGCTCCGTGCGCGGCGCGGTCGGCGCCGCCGATTGGCCGGACGTCGTCGTCGGGCTCGACACGCTCGTCGCGGAGGGTGTTGCCGACCCCGACCGGCTGGCGCTCGGGGGCTGGAGCCAGGGCGGCTTCATGACCGCGTGGGGTGTGGCGCAGACGCAGCGGTTCCGGGCAGCCGTGGATGGGGCCGGGCCGACGGACTGGGGGATGATGGTCGCGGAGAGCGACGTGCCGACCTTCGAGGCCTCGCTCGGCGGGAGCACGGGCTGGGAGGGGCCGGGGCCGCACCGGCACGACGAGTTGTCGCCGGTCTCGTATGCGCACCGGATGACGACGCCGATGCTGATCCTGCACGGCGAGCACGACGAGCGGGTGCCGGTCTCCCAGGCGCGCTTCCTCGCCCGCGCGCTGCGGGCGCACGGCGTGGAGTTCGAGCTCGTCGTGTACCCGCGCGAGCCGCACGGGATCGGCGAGCGCAACCACCTCCTCGACCTGCTCGGCCGCTGGCGCGACTGGCTCGCCCCGCGGCTCGCTTGACCGGGAGCAGTAGCTTTTCGCCGTGGAGGTGTCGACCCGGATCCTGACGCTCCGTCTCGCGCAGACGTTCGTGATCGCCCGCGAGGCGCAGGACACCGCGGATGTTCTCCACGTCGAGCTGCGGCACGGAGGCGTGGTCGGGCGCGGCGAGGCGGCGCCGATCGAGCGCTACGGCGAGTCGGCGGCGTCGGCGCGCGCCTACGTCGAGGAGCACGCCGGCGCGCTCGGCGACGACCCGTTCGCGCTCGAGGAGATCGAGGCCCGGCTGCCACCGCGCGAGCACGCGGCGCGGGCAGCGCTCGACGCCGCCCTGCACGACCTGCAGGGGAAGCTGCTCGAGCTGCCGGTCTGGCGCCTGCTCGGCCTGCGGCGCACCGGCCCGCCGACCTCGTGGACGGTCTGGCTGGGCGACCCCGACGACATGGCGCGGCGCGCGGAGGCCGCGGCGCCTCGGTTCCGGCGGTTGAAGTTGAAGCTCGGCGGCGGCGACGGGCTCGACGTCGAACGCGTCCGCGCCGTCCGGGGCGTCACCGGCCTGCCGCTGCAGGTCGACGTGAACGAGTGGTGGTCGCTCGACGAGGCGCTCCACGCGCTGCCGCAGCTCGCGGAGCTCGGCGTCGAGTACTGCGAGCAACCGCTCCGCGCGGGCGACGAAGGCGGGCGGACGCTGCGTGCGCGCTCGCCGGTCCCGATCTACGTCGACGAGGACTGCCACACGCTCGCCGACGTCGCCGGCTGCGCCTCTCGCGCGCACGGGATCAACATCAAGCTCGCGAAGTCCGGCGGCATTCGCGAGGGCATCCGGATGGCGCACGCCGCGCGCGCCCTCGGTCTCGGCGTGATGCTCGGCTGCATGGTCGAGTCCGGGCTCGGCATCGCGGCGGGGTGCGCCGTCGCGCCGCTGTGCGACCACGTCGACCTCGACGGGAACCTGCTGCTCGCGCACGATCCGTCCCCGGGCGTCGCCTTCGTCGACGGCGTCCAGACACCTTCGGAGGAGCCGGGACTCGGTGTCGAGGCTGCTGATCCTCGCTGAGGGGTTCTCCGCCGACCCCCACTACGGGAAGACGATGCACGGCGTGCTGCGCTACCGGCGCGCCGACGTCGTCGCGATCCTGGACTCGGAGCGGGCGGGGGAGACGCAGGACGGGGTGCCGGTGGTCGCGACGGTCGAGGAGGCGCTCCCCTTCGGCCCCGAGGCGGCGCTCGTCGGGGTCGCGACGCAGGGCGGCCGCTTCCCGCCGGCCTGGCGGGAGCTGCTGAAGAGCGCGATCACGCAGGGGCTCGACGTGGAGAACGGGCTCCATCAGTTCATCGCCGACGATCCGGAGCTCGCCCCGCTCGCGGCGCAGTACGGGGTGGAGTTGCGCGACCTCCGCCGTCCACCCGCCGACCTCGACACGCCCACGGGTGCGAACCTGACGTTGCCGGCGCGGATCGTGCTGACGGTGGGCTCGGATTGCGCGATCGGGAAGATGACGGTCTCGCTGGAGCTCGACCGCGCGGCCCGCGAGCGCGGCCTCGCCTCCGTCTTCGTCCCGACCGGTCAGACCGGGATCGCGATCGCGGGCTGGGGGATCGCGGTCGACGCGGTGGTCGCGGACTTCCTGGCCGGGGCGGCCGAACGGCTCGTGGTCGAGGGTCACGCGCGCGGCGGCGAGCTGCTCTGGGTCGAGGGCCAGGGCTCGATCGTCCACCCGGCGTACTCCGGCGTCACCTACGGGCTGCTGCACGGGAGCGTCCCGCACGCGTTCGTCCTCTGCCACCAGGCAGGTGCGACGGAGGTGGAGGGGTTTCCGGGCCACCCGCTGCCGACGCTCCGCGAGCTCGTACGGCTGCACGAGGCCGTCGCGCTCCCGGCGCGACCGGCGCACGTGGCGGCCGTCGCGCTCAACACCCGGCTCCTCCCGGACGAGGACGAGGCGCGCGCCGCGGTCGAGGCGGCGGCGGCGGAGACCGGACTCGTTGCGGACGACCCCGTCCGCTTCGGCCCCGGGCGGCTGCTCGACGCCGTGCTCGCAGCCGTCTAGGACCAGGCTCCCCCGAGGACGGGACCGGAGGCCCTTGCCGCGGCGCGTCGAAGGCCGCATAGTGCGGGCCGGGTCCCGGGCGGAAGGGTCGAAGGGTGAAGAAGCTGACTGCGGCACTGCTCCTGGTCTGCGCGCTCGCGTACGCGTCGGCTGCGGCCGCCGTCGACTTCGGCGCGAACGACGACACCGGGAAGTACGCCGAGGACGGCGGTGCGACCTTCTTCGCGCAGATGGTCGAGTCCGGCCTGAAGCAGAATGTGATGACGGTGCGGTGGGTGCCCGGGTCGACGACGCTCGACGAGGAAAGGTTCCTCGATGCCGCCGTTCCGCAGGCCGTCGCGGCAGGAATCGCGCCGATCCTCACCGTGTACCCGTACCCGCCGAGCGCGGTCGAGGCGGGCCTGGCACGGCCGGCCGAGTTCGGGGCGTGGCTGAAGGCGCTCGCGGAGCGCTACCCCGACGTGCGCACGTACATCGTCGGGAACGAGCCCAACCTGAACACGTTCTGGCGCGCGCAGGGCGACGGTGCGGGGCGGATCCTCTCGGGCGCCTCGTTCGGGCCGTTCCTCGCGGCCGGCTACGACGCGCTGAAGGCGGCCTCGCCCGAGAACACCGTGCTGGGGGTCGGGCTCTCGCCGCGCGGCGACCGCGCGCCCGGGCCCGGCGGGAAGGCGTCGCCGGTGCACTTCCTCCACTCGCTCGGCACCTGGTACCGCGCGAGTCGACGGGCGCTGCCGCTGATGGACGGGTTCAGCTTCCACCCGTACCCGAACCCGAGCGACTTCACCGTGCCGCTCTCCTGGACCTACGCCTGGCCGAACGCGGGGCTGCAGGAGCTGCCGCGCATCAAGCAGGCGCTCTGGGACGCGTTCCATGGCACGCCGCAGCCGACGACGCAGAAGGGGCTCAAGCTCTACCTCGACGAGGTCGGCTGGCAGGTGTCCACGGCGGGGAGCGACGCGTACACGGGCGTCGAGAACGTCAAGGTGACGACCGAGGCGAACCAGGCCGTCGTCTACCACGGGCTCGTCCGGCACGTCGTCTGCGATCCGGACGTCGCCCAGCTGAACTTCTTCGGCTACTGGGACGAGCGTGACCGCGGCGGGTGGCAGTCCGCCCTGCGCCGGGCCGACGGGACGCCGCGGCCGGCCGACGCCGCCGTCGCCGCCGCGATCGAGGCGACCGGAGGGCGATGCAAGGGCCGGCTCCGCACGTGGCGTCCGCTCCTGCGCCCCGACGGCGCCTCCGTCACCTTCGCGCCGGTTCGTCGCGTGCAGGCGCGCGGGGTGCGCTCGTTCTCATTCGTGGCGTCGGCGGCGGAGGACGTGACGGTGAAGGCGGGGCTCGTCTCGCTGCGGGTGCCCTCCGGCAGGATCCCTCCGCTCCTCGCGCCGGTCGGTTCCGTCAACGCCTACCGCCTGCCGCGGCAGACGCACAGGGTCCGAGCCCGGGCCGGGAGGTACGCGCTCGCCGTGCTCCTCGTCGCGAAGGCGAACCCGGCGCGGCGGGCGCTCTTCGTCGGCCCAGCGTTCATCGTGGGCCCTCCACCCGCGCACGTGAAGCCGAAGCTGCCGGCGCAGCGGTAGCGCTCCGGGCTGCGACACTCGGCGGCGTGCTCGTCGCCGTGGTCTCCGACACGCACCTGCCGCGAGGCTCCCGCACGCTGCCCCAGGAGTGCGCGCGGCGGCTCCGCGCCGCCGACCTCGTCCTCCACGCGGGCGACCATTCGACGCTCACCGCGCTCGAGGAGCTGCGCGCGCTCGGCCCGCCGGTCCACGCGGTGCACGGGAACGTCGACGAGCCGGCGCTGCGCGAAGTCCTGGCTGCGGAGCTCGTGGTCGACGCCGGCGGCGTGCGCATCGCCGTCGTCCACGACGCTGGGCCGCGCTCCGGGCGGGAGGAGCGGCTCGCCGCCCGCTTCGCCGGCTGCGGTGCCGTCGTCTACGGCCACACGCATCTGCCGCAGGTGACCCGCCACGGCGGCACGTGGATCCTCAACCCCGGCAGCCCTACGGAGCGCCGTCGGGCGCCTGCCCGGACGATGCTCGAGCTCCGGGTGGAGGCCGGGGAGCTCGCGCCGGAGCTCGTCGACCTGCCGTGACTTGACGGCGAACACGTGTTCGTGCATCATGGCGAACACATGTTCGGACGGATCGTACTGCTGTCGCTCGTCGCGCTCGTCCTCTGGGCGGTCTTCGCCCGCTCGTCGGACGCGTCCGGCCCCGAGCAGGTGTACGTCGTGCAGCCGACCGACACCCTCTGGTCGATCGCGGCGCGGCGCTACGCCGATCCGCGGGAGGGCGTGTACGAGCTCCGTCGCCGGAACGACCTCGCGAGCCCGCTGATCGTGCCGGGGCAGACGCTCGTCCTGCCGTAGCCGCTCTCGCGGCAGGGGCGGCCCTAGAATCGCCGGGGATGGATCTCGACGTCGTCTTCGTCGGCACGGCGGGCTCCATGCCGACCGCGCAGCGCGGGCCGAGCGCGCTCCTCGTCCGGCGCGGCGGCGACCGGCTCCTCTTCGACTGCGGCGAGGGCACCCAGCGGCAGCTCCTGCGCTCGGACGTGGGGCTCGTCGACGTCCCGGAGATCTTCGTCACGCACTTCCATGCCGACCACGTGCTCGGCCTGCCGGGGCTGCTGAAGACGTTCGCCCTCCGGGGGCGGGAGGCGCCGCTCTCGCTCTACGGCCCCCGCGGCTTCTCGGAGCTGCTCGCTTCGCTCCGCCGCGTCTTCGGCCGCCTCACCTACCCGTACGAGATCGTCGAGCTGGGCGTCGGCGACTCGCTGCCGCACGACGGCTACGACGTGCGGCCGGTGGCGGTCCGCCACGGTCAGGCCGCGCTCGGCTACGCCCTCGTGGAGCACGAGCGGCCGGGCCGGTTCGACGTCGAGGCCGCGGACGCGCTCGGCGTGCCGCCGCCGGCGCGCGGGCGGCTGCAGCGCGGGGAGCCCGTCACGCTGGTGGACGGGCGCGTCGTGGAGCCGGCCGACGTGCTCGGCCCCGCGCGGCCCGGGCGCAAGCTCGTCCTCACCGGCGACACCGCCCCCGTGCAGTCAGTCGTGGACGCCGCCGCGGGCGCCGACGTGCTCGTGCACGAGGCGACGTTCTGCGAGGACGAGTCGGCGCGGGCGCGGGAGACGGAGCACTCGACGGCCTCGGACGCCGCCGACATCGGGCGCGCGGCCGATGTGAAGCTGCTCGCGCTGACGCACATCTCGAACCGGTACTCGGGCGGCGACGTGGAGCGCGAGGCGCGGGCGATCTTCCCCGACACCGTCGTCCCGCGCGACTTCGACGTCGTCGAGATCCCGTTCGCCGAGCGCGGGCGGCCCGAGCTCGTGAAGAGCGGTGCACGCCGACCGCGCGCCGAGGTAACCTCGACGCCATGACGCGCATGGTGCAGGTGGCGGTTGCCGGCGACGTGGCCGAGGGCGAGGAGCTGCAGGCGATCCTCGTCGCCGCCGGGATCGACGCCGAGCTCCAGCCGGAGGACGAGGCGGACGCGCTGCAACTGCTCGTCCCGGAATCGTCGCTCGACGCCGCGAAGGACGCGATCGAGGCGATGACCGAGCCGGACGACCTGATCGCCCCGTAGCCGGCGGCACCGCCGTCCGCACGGGCGGCTAAGGTGCGCCCCGACCCTTTAAGCCGGTCCAGAGAGGCCGGAAAGGAGCGGAATGAGCATCCACGTCCCCGCCGCGTCGGCTCCTGCCGCCTCGGCCGAACGCAGCCCCGCGGCGAAGACCCTGCTCGACGGCGAGGCGCTCGCGCGCACCCTGTCGCGCATTGCGCACGAGATCATCGAGCGCAACGACGATCTCGAACGCGTGGCCCTCGTCGGCATCCGCACGCGGGGGGTGCCGCTCGCCGAGCGGCTCGCCGAGCTGATCGAGGAGCGCAGCGGCACCGAGGTGGCGCTCGGCGCCGTCGACATCACCTTCCACCGGGACGACCGCGACCTCGCGGAGCAGCCGGTCGTCGGCGCGACGGAGCTCGACTTCGACCTCGCCGGCACCACGTGCGTCCTCGTCGACGACGTCCTCTACACCGGCCGCACGATTCGCGCAGCGATCGAGACGCTCTTCGAGCGCGGGCGGCCGCAGCGGGTGCAGCTGGCGGTACTCGTCGACCGGGGGCACCGCGAGCTCCCGATCCGGCCCGACTACGTCGGCAAGAACCTGCCGACGTCGCGCGCCGAGCGGATCCAGGTGCACCTCGCGGAGACCGACGGCGCGGACGGCGTCCTGCTCGTCGACGCGCCCGAGGAGACCTCGTGAGCCGCCGGCACCTGCTGTCCGTCGCCGACCTGACGCGGGAGGACGTCGAGCGCCTGCTCGACACAGCCGCCGCCGTCGAGTCGACGCGCGAGAAGCTGCCCACGTTGAAAGGGCGCCTCGTCGCGAACCTCTTCTTCGAGGCGTCGACCCGCACCTCCACGAGCTTCGAGCTCGCCGCGAAGCGCCTCTGCGCCGACACGGTCTCGCTGAAGGCGAGCGGCTCGTCGGTCGAGAAGGGCGAGTCGCTGAAGGACACGGTCCTGACGCTCGCGGCCTACGACCCGCACGTCGTCGTCATCCGGCATCCGCACGCCGGCGCGCCCGCGTTCGTCGCGCGGCACTGCGACGCGCACGTCGTGAACGCCGGCGACGGCAAGCACCAGCACCCGACCCAGGCGCTGCTCGACCTCCACACGCTGCGGGGTGCGTGCGGGAGGCTCGCCGGCCTCCACGTGGCGATCGTGGGCGACGTCCTGCACTCGCGCGTCGCCCGCTCGCTGATCCAGGCGCTCGTCCTCGTCGACGCCCGGGTCACGCTCGTGGCGCCGCCGCCGCTCCTCCCGCGAGGCATCGAGGCGCTGGGCTGCGAGGCCGGCTCCGACCTCGGTGCGATCACCGACGCCGACGTCGTGTACGTCCTCCGCCTGCAGCGCGAGCGAATGCTGCCCGGCGCGAGCTACGTCCCGACCCTGCGCGAGTACACGGCGCGCTGGGGCATCACGCCCGAGCGGCTGCGGCCGGAGCAGCGGGTGCTGCACCCGGGGCCGATGAACCGCGGCGTCGAGATCGACGCCCGGGTCGCGGACGGGCCGTGGTCGCTCGTGACGGCGCAGGTGCGTGCGGGCCTCGCGGTGCGGACGGCGATCCTGCACGACCTCGCTGCGCCCGCCGCGGCGGCGGCGCCGGCGATGAAGGCGGTGGCGTAGATGCTCGTCGTCCGGAACGGCTACAGCGACTCGCTCACCCTCGAGGGCCGTCTCGTCGGCGGAGAGTGCGTCCGCGTCACGGTCGAGGAGGGAGTCGTCGCGCGTATCGAGCCGGGGTCGGCGACGGCGCGCGTGCTCGCTCCCGCCTTCGTCGACCCGCATGTGCACCTGCGCACCCCGGGGCGGGAGGACGAGGAGACGGTGGCGTCGGGGACTGCCGCAGCCGCTGCCGGAGGTTACTGCGCGATCGTGGCGATGCCGAACACCGACCCGGTCGTCGACTCCGCCGAGGTGCTGCGCTCGCTGGCTGCGACCGCCCGGGCGGAAGCGGTCGTGCCGGTCGGGTTCACCGCGTCGATCTCGAAGGCGCTCGCCGGCGACGAGCTGACCGAGATGGCCGAACTGGCCGACGCAGGAGCGGTCGCGTTCAGCGACGACGGCCGCCCAGTGATCTCCGCCGGCCTCATGCGGCGCGCGCTCCAGTACGGCGCTGTCACGGGCCGCAAGCTCGCGCTCCACTGCGAGGAGCCGACGCTCTCGCGCGACGGCCAGGCGCACGAGGGCGCCGTCGCCGCCGAGCTCGGGCTCGCGCCGTACCCGCCGGTCGCCGAGAGCACGATGGTCACGCGCGATCTCGCGCTGGCCGCGTACGAGCGGCGGCCGCTGCACCTGCAGCACCTCTCGGCCCGCGACTCGGTGGATGCGCTCCGGGCCGCCCACGCGCGAGGCGTCGAGGCGACGGCGGAGGTGACGCCGCACCACCTCGTGCTCACCGAGGACGCCGTCCGGTCGCTCGACCCCAACGTGAAGATGAACCCGCCGCTCCGCGCCGAGGACGACCGGCAGGCGCTCGTGGAGGCGCTGCGCGACGGGACGATCTCGTGCATCGCGACCGATCACGCGCCGCACTCCCGCGAGGAGAAGGAGGTGCCCTTCGAGGCGGCGCCGTTCGGGGTGACCGGGCTCGAGACCGCATTCGCGGCGCTCCACACGCACCTCGTCCGACCGGGGCTGCTCTCGCTGGCGACGCTGCTCGAGCGGCTGTCAACCGGCCCCGCGCGGGCGCTCGGGCTTCCGGAGCCGCGGGTCGAGGTCGGCGCACGCGCGAACCTCGTCCTGCTCGACCTCGAGGAGGAGTGGACGGTGACCGAGGCGGGCTTCCGTTCGCGCTCGGCGAACTCGTGGCTGCTCGGCGAGCGGCTCATCGGCCGCGTCGCGACGACGGTCGCCGATGGACGGCGGGTGCACGGATGAGCCGGGCACTCGATGGTGGCGGAGCATTCCTCGCGCTCGAGGACGGGACGGTTTTCCGGGGCGAGAGCGTCGGCGCGGACGGCGTCGCGTTCGGCGAGGCCGTCTTCACCACGGCGATGACGGGTTACCAGGAGACGGTCACCGACCCGAGCTTTGCCGAGCAGCTCGTCTGCTTCACGGCGCCGATGGTGGGCAACTACGGCGTCGCCGAGCGGCGGTCGGAGTCGGGCGCGGCCCACGCCCGCGCCGCGCTGATGCGCGAGGCGCGGGGGCCGGAGTGGACGGGATGGTTGCGCGACCGCGGCCTCGTGGGACTCACGGGGATCGACACGCGGACGCTCGTCCTGCGGCTCCGCGAAGGCGGTGCGATGCGCGCCGCGGCCGTGGCGGGGGGTGTCGGCGAGGAGGAGGCGCTCGCGGCGGTACGCGACCGGCCGCCGATGCAGGGTGCCGCCCTCGTCGCGCAGGTCTCGACGCGCAAACCGTACGTCCACTGCGCCACCGGCACCGTCGACGTCGGCGTCGTGGACTACGGCTGCAAGCGCTCGATCCTGCGCCGGCTCGCGGCTGCCGGCGCGCGGGTGACGGTGCACCCGCACACGGCCGACGCGGACGAGCTCGCCCGCCACGATGCCGTCCTGCTCTCGAACGGCCCCGGCGATCCCGAGCCGCTCGAGGCGGAGGTCGAGCAGGTGCGGCGGCTGCTCGGCCGCGTGCCGGTGCTCGGGATCTGCCTCGGCCACCAGCTGCTCGGCCTCGCCACCGGCCACGAGACGTTCAAGCTGCCCTTCGGCCACCGGGGCACGAACCATCCGGTCGTCGAGCGCAGGAGCGGCCGCGTGCTCGTCACGAGTCAGAACCACGGCTTCGCGGTCGCCCCGGCCGACGAGGCCGAGGCCACCCACGTCTCGCTCTACGACGGGACCGTCGAGGGCTTCGACTTCCCTGACCTGCGCGCGCGGTCGGTGCAGTTCCACCCGGAGGCGGGGCCGGGGCCGCACGACGCGTTGCCGCTGCTCGATCGCTGGGTCGGGGAGGTGCGGCATGCCCAGGCGGCGTGACCTCCACTCGATCTGCCTGATCGGCAGCGGGCCGATCGTGATCGGCCAGGCGTGCGAGTTCGACTACGCCGGCTGCCAGGCGCTGAAGGTGCTGCGCGAGGACGGCTTCCGCACGATCGTCGTCAACTCCAACCCGGCGACGATCATGACCGACCCCGGCTTCGCCGACCGCACCTACCTCGAGCCGCTCGACCTCGAGGGTGTCGCCGACGTGCTCGGGCGGGAGCGGCCCGACGCGCTCCTGCCGACGCTCGGCGGCCAGACCGCGCTCAACCTCGCGATCGAACTCGCGGAGGAGGGGGTCCTCGACTCGCTCGGGATCGAGCTCCTCGGCGCCAAGGTCGACGTGATCCGGCGCGCGGAGGACCGGCAGCTCTTCCGCGACGCGGTGCGGAGCTGCGGCCTCGAGGTGCCGACGTCGCGCATCGTCACTGCGCAGGGCGACCTCGAGGGTGTCTCGCTCCCCGCCGTGGTGCGGCCGGCGTTCACGCTCGGCGGGCACGGCGGCGGGTTCGCCTCGACGCCGGCGGAGCTGCAGGCGCAGGTGGAGCGCGGCCTGCAGGAGAGCCCGATCGGCCAGGTGCTGGTCGAGGAGTCCGTGCGCGGGTGGGACGAGTTCGAGCTCGAGGTGATCCGCGACCGGCGCGACAACGTCGTCATCGTCTGCTCGATCGAGAACCTCGACCCGATGGGCGTCCACACCGGCGATTCCGTGACAGTGGCCCCGCAGCTGACGCTCTCCGACGAGGCCTACCAGGAGCTCCGGGACGCCGCCGCGGCGATCGTCCGCGCCGTCGGCGTCGAGACGGGCGGCTCGAACATCCAGTTCGCTCGCTGCCGGGAGAGCGGGGACCTGCGCGTGATCGAGATGAACCCGCGCGTGTCACGCTCGTCTGCGCTCGCGTCGAAGGCGACCGGCTACCCGATCGCGAAGGTCGCCGCGAAGCTGGCCGTCGGCTACACGCTCGACGAGATCCCGAACGACCTGACGCGGACGACGCCGGCGAGCTTCGAGCCGACGCTCGACTACGTCGTCGTCAAGTTCCCGCGCTTCGCCTTCGAGAAGTTCCGGGGCGCCGATACGACGCTGGGGACGCAGATGAAGTCGGTGGGTGAGGCGATGGGCATCGGCCGCACGTTCCAGGAGGCGTTCTGGAAGGCGTTCCGCTCGCGCGAGCTCGACGGCGGTGCGGTGACGCCCTGGCGCGACCTCGCCGACCTGCCACCGGACCTCCACCCGTGGTTCCGGCGTGAGCTCGAGCAGCTCGCCGCCGAGGGGCCGCCGCAGGGGCCGGTCGCCTACCGCCGCGTCGACTCCTGCGCCGGAGAGGTCGCCGCGGCGTCGAACTACTACTACTCCACGCGCGGCGAGGCGGACGAGGCGCCGCCGGAGGGGGCGAAGCCGCGCGTCGTGATCCTCGGGTCCGGCCCGAACCGGATCGGCCAGGGGATCGAGTTCGACTACTGCTGCGTCCACGCCACGCAGACGTTCCGGGCGCTCGGCTACGAGGCGGTGATGGTCAACTGCAACCCGGAGACGGTCTCCACCGACTACGACACCTCCGACCGCCTCTACTTCGAGCCGCTGCAGGCCGATGAGGTGCTCGCCGTCTGCAGGCGCGAGCGGCCGGAGGGCGTCGTGATCCAGTTCGGGGGACAGACGCCGCTCAAGCTCGCGCGTGCCATCGAGGACGGCGGCTTCCGGATCCTGGGCACGCCGTACGAGGCGATCGACCTCGCGGAGGAGCGGCACCGCTTCGGGCAGCTCCTCGCCGAGCTCGGCGTGCGCTGCCCGGAGTGGGGGACGGCGACCGACGCGGACGGGGCCGTCGGGATCGCAGCGCGTGTCGGCTTCCCGGTACTCGTGCGGCCGAGTTACGTCCTCGGGGGCCGCGCGATGCGGGTCTGCTACGACGAGGCGCAGGTCCGGGCGGCGATGGCCGACGTCACGGGCGAGGTGCTCGTCGACCGCTTCCTCGAGGGGGCGCTGGAGATCGACGTGGACGCCCTCTGCGACGGCGTCTCCGTCTACGTCGGCGCAGTGATGGAGCACGTGGAGGAGGCCGGCGTCCACTCGGGCGACTCGTCGTGTGTGCTGCCGGCGCCGTCGCTCGACGACGCGGCGTACGCGGAGGTCTGCCGGACCGTGCGCCGGCTCGGCCCGGCGCTCGGCGTCGTCGGTCTGCTGAACGTGCAACTCGCGCTCGTGCACGGCGAGGTCCACGTCCTCGAGGCGAACCCGCGGGCCTCCCGCACGGTGCCGTTCGCGAGCAAGGCGACGGGCGTCAACCTCGTGGATGCCGCCGCGCGGCTCGCCGCCGGCGCGCGCCTGCACGAGCTGGGTCTTCCGGAGGAGCGGCGGCCGGAGCAGGTGAGCGTGAAGGCCGCGGTGCTCCCATTCGCGCGGTTCCCCGGCGCCGACCCGGTGCTCGGGCCGGAGATGCGCTCGACGGGGGAGGTGATGGCGAGCGCCGCCGACCTGCCGACCGCATTCGCGAAGGCGGAGCGCTCGGCCGGCCGCCCGTTGCCGCGCGAGGGCACCGCGTTCCTCTCGGTCCGCGACGCGGACAAGGCGGCGTTCGTGCCGGTGGCGGCCGCACTCGCAGCGGCGGGATTCACGCTCGTCTCGACGGGCGGGACGGCCGCCGCGCTGGCCGCGGCCGGGCTCGCCGTCGACCGGATCGAAAAGGGCCGCAGCGTCGTCGATCTGATCCGGAGCAGGCGCTGCGCGCTCGTCGTCAACACGCCGCAGGGCTCCGGCGCCCGGAGGGACGGCTACCTGATCCGCGAGGCGGCGCTCGCCGCGCGCGTGCCGTGCATCACGACACTCGCGGCCGCACGGCTGGCCGCGGACGCGATCGCGAACGCATCGGTGGAGGTCGCCCGCTCGCTGCAGGAGAGGATCGAGGTTGAGACGCGAGCTGCGTAGCGTTGCCGGCCTCGAGCAGGTCGGGCCTTACACACTCCTGCGACTCGCGGCGGGCGGCCTCGATCCGGGCGTCCCGGGCCAGTTCTTCATGCTCGAGGCGCCGGGAAGGTTGCTGCCGCGGCCGCTCAGCCTCTGCCTCGCGATGGCAGGCGAGCTCGGATTCCTGATCGACCCGGTCGGTCCCGGGACTCGAGCCCTCTGCGGCCTCGGCACCGGCGACCGGATCCACGTCCTCGGCCCACTCGGCAACGGCTTCCGTCTCGACGTCGAGCGGCCGCTCCTCGTCGGCGGCGGGATCGGCATCGCGCCCTTCCCGTACCTCTCCCGGTGCCTCGCGGCGCGGCGGGGCGCCGTGCCGCCGGCGCTCCTCGGCTTCCGGAGCGCGTGGCACGCGGAGGCGGCGGCGCTCGTTCCGAAGGCGGAGGCGTGCCTCGAGCCGACGTATGTCACGGAGCTCCTCCCGCCGGGGCACCACGACGTCCTCGCCTGCGGCCCCGAGCCGATGCTGCGTGCCGTGGCCGAGATCGCGCCGGAGGCGCAACTCGCGTGGGAGGCGCCGATGGCCTGCGGCTACGGCGCTTGCTACGGCTGCGCGGTCGAACTCGGCGGCGAGCTGCGCCGTCTCTGCGTCGACGGGCCGGTGCTCGGAGACGCGGCGCGACGGGGCGCCACGAGGCTCGAGGCGGCGGCGTGATGCTCCTGAACGCCTCGGGCTGCCTCGACGCCCTGGCCGCGCCGGACGTGGCGCGGACGCTGGACGCGTTCGTGACGAAGACGATCACGCCGCTCCCGCGCGGCGGCAACCTGCCGGTACGGATCGCGGAGACGGAAGCGGGGATGCTGAACTCGATCGGCCTCGCGAACCCGGGCCGCGAGCGGTTCCTCGCGGAGCACCTGCCGCGCCTGCGCGCGCTCGGGGTCCCGCTCTGGGTCTCCGTCGGGGGGTTCGCCGCGACGGAGTACGCCGAGACGTGCGCGGCGCTCGGAGACGCGGGTGGCGTGACGGCCGTCGAGCTCAACCTCTCGTGCCCGAACGTGGACGACGGCCCCGACGGCGCGGCGGAGATCGTCGCCGCCTGCCGCTCGGCGACGCGCCTGCCGCTCTACGCGAAGCTCTCGCCCTCGGCGTGGGACGTCGCGGCCGCCGCGCGCGCGGTCGAGGCCGCCGGTGCCGACGGGCTCTCGCTCGTCAACACGCTCCGCGGCCTCTCGCTCGACGAGCGCACGCTCCGCCCACGGCTCGCGGCCGGCACGGGAGGCTATTCCGGGCCGGCGCTGAAACCGGTGGCGCTCGCGGCCGTGTGGGCCTGCCGCCGCGCGACCCGCCTCCCGATCGTCGGAATGGGCGGCGTCGGGAGCGGCCTCGACGCGCTCGAGCTGCTCGCCGCAGGTGCGAGCGCGGTCGCGCTCGGCACCGTATTGTTCGCTGACCCCGACGCCCCCGACCGGATCCGCGCAGAGCTTCGGCAGGAGGCCGTCGCCCGCGGCTTCGAGGAGCCGCTTCAGGCGCGCGACACTGCCCACGAGACGCCTCCGGCGCTGTCGTCAGCCGAGGCAACGGTGCAACAAAAAGTCCTGCAAAGCCGCATAAAATTGACTGCTTGACGCTGTCGCCGCGGCTGCTAGACTCCCGCGCTCATGGTGACGTCGAAGACGCAGGCCCAGGCCCCTCTGCGCTCGCTGGACCAACGGATGGAGGCGCTCAAGCGGGCGAACGACATCCGGGTCAGGCGTGCGCAGCTGAAGAAGGACCTGAAGGAAGGCCGCGCGCAGATCGAGTCGATCCTGCTCGATCCGCCGGAGTGCGTGTCGACCGCGAAGGTCTTCGACATGCTCATGGCCGTGCCGAAGTTCGGACGCGTCAAGGCGGCGCGGCTGCTCAACCAGTGCCGCATCAGCCAGTCGAAGACGGTGGGCGGCCTCTCCGAGCGGCAGCGCGGCGAACTGGTTGAGCTCTTCAACCGCTAGATCCCGCTCCGTCTTCGTCGTCACCGGTCCGTCCGGCGCCGGGAAGGGGACGCTGATCAAGCGCCTCGTGGAGCGGCAGCCGGAGCTCGAGATCGCGGTCTCGGCGACGACGCGCCAGCAGCGGCCGGGGGAGACGGACGGGCGCGAGTACTGGTTCCTCGACGAGGCCGAGTTCGTGCGCCGCGTGCACGAGGGCGGGTTCCTCGAGCACGTGCAGTACGTCGGCGGCCGCTACGGGACGCTCGCATCCGAGCTCGAGCGGATCGCCGACGAGGGGCGGGTTTGCGTGCTCGAGCTCGAGATCGAGGGCGCACTGCGGGTGCAGGAGGAGGTGGCGGGGAGCGTGACGCTCTTCATCGCGGCCGACCTGCCGGAGCTCGAGCGCCGGCTGCGCGCCCGCGCGACGGAGAGCTCCGGGGAGATCGGCGAGCGGATCGCGCTCGCGCGGCATCAGCTCGAGCAGGCGTACCGCTTCCGCTACATGGTGCGGAACGACGACGTCGAGCGGGCTACGGAGGCGCTCGCGGCGCTCGTGGAGCGAGAGCTGGCGCTCGCAGGTAGCATGGTGCCGCGATGATCCATCCCCGCATCGACACGCTGCTCGAGAACGTCGACTCCCGCTACGCCCTCGTGATCGTGGCGGCGAAGCGCGCGCGGCAGATCAACAACTACCACCACCAGCTCGGTGAGGGTATGGGCTTCGAGGAAGCGCCGCCGCCGCTCGTCGAGTCGCGCTCGAAGAACTACTTGACCATGTCCCTGGAGGAGATCGCCCAGGGCAAGCTCAAGTACGACTACCGCACGTAGACGACCCGCGGCTCGCTCCGGGCCGCTGCAGCGCGGTAGGCACAATGTGCGCATGGCCCGGATCCTGTTCGGCGTCACGGGCGGCATCGCGGCGTACAAGGCGTGCGAGGCGCTCCGGCTGCTCGTCCGGGCCGGTCACGACGTGCTGCCGCTGCCGACGCCCGGCGCGGAGCGCTTCGTCAACGCGGAGACGTTCTTCGCGCTCGCGCGCAAACCGCGAAGCGACGACCCGTATCCGCACCTCACCCGCGCGGACGCGCTCGTCGTCGCGCCGCTGACCGCCAACACGCTCGCGAAGTTTGCCCACGGGCTCGCCGACAACGTGCTCACGGAGGCGGCGCTCGCGCATGGTGGGCCACTCGTCCTCGCGCCGGCCATGAACACCCGCATGTGGGAACACCCTGCGACCCGCGCGAACGTCGTGCTCCTGCGCGAGCGCGGTGCCGTCCTCGTCGGTCCCGGCACGGGCGAGCTCGCCGAGGGCGAGGTCGGGCCGGGTCGCATGGCCGAGCCGGAGGAGATCGCCGCCGCCGTGGAGGCGGCCCTCCGTGGCGACGTCGTCGGCACGCTCTCCGGGAAGCGCGTCCTCGTCAGCGCGGGCGGGACCCGGGAGCCGCTCGATGCAGTGCGCTTCCTCGGGAACCGCTCGTCCGGGCGGATGGGAGCGGCGATCGCAACGGAAGCCCGCCGCCGCGGTGCGACGGTCACTCTGCTCGCGGCGAACCTCGCGGTGCCGGCGCCGGAGGGCGTCGAGGTCGTCGAGACACCGACGGCCGCCGACCTCGAGCGCGAGGCCGCCGCGCGGGCGCCGGAGGCGGACGTGGTCGTGATGGCGGCGGCCGTCGCCGATTACCGGCCCGCCGCACCCTCCGTCGACAAGCGCGCGAAGGGAGACGAGCCGTGGTCGCTGCAGCTCGAGCCGACGACCGACGTCTTGCAGCTCCTGGGGGCGCGTGAGCGGAACGGGCAGGTGCTCGTCGGCTTCGGCGCCGAACTCGGGGCGGCCGGTCTCGAGCGAAAGCGGGCGATGCTGCACTGCAAGAACGTGGATCTCGTCGTCTACAACGACGTGGGGCGAAACGACATCGGCTTCGACGCGACCGAGAACGAGGTCGTGCTGGTGACCGAGAGAGGGGAGCGGGACGTGCCGAAGGCGCCGAAGGAGCAGGTCGCGGCCGCCGTGCTCGACGAGGTCGAACGGCTGCTCGAGCAGAAGGGAGCGGAGGTGACGCGTGGAGGCGCATAGGGGGGCGGCGGCCGTCGCGCCCCGGGCCGAGGCGTTCGAACGGGTCGCCGCGAACCTCGCGAAGGTCGTGCACGCGCCGGCTGCCACCCTCCGGCTCTGCGTGCTCTGCCTGCTCGCGGAGGGGCACCTGATCATCGAGGACTTCCCCGGGGTGGGGAAGACGATGCTGGCGAAGGCGCTCGCGCGCTCGCTCGACCTCGAGTTCTCGCGCCTCCAGTTCACGCCCGACCTCCTCCCGTCGGACGTCACCGGCGTCAACGTGTTCAACCAGCGCACGAACGAGTTCGAGTTCCGCGCCGGCCCCGTCTTCGCCAACGTCCTGCTCGTCGACGAGATCAACCGCGCCTCGCCGAAGACGCAGTCGTCGTTGCTCGAGGCCATGCAGGAGAACCAGGTGACGGTCGAGGGGCACACGTACCCGCTGGAGCGGCCGTTCATGGTGCTCGCGACGCAGAACCCGATCGAGTACGAGGGGACGTACCCACTCCCCGAGGCCCAGCTCGACCGCTTCACGATGCGGATCTCGATCGGCTACCCGCCCCTCGCGGAGGAGGCGAGGATGCTGGCCGAGCAGACGACGGAGCCGCCGCTGGAGGCGCTCCAACCGGTCGCCGGCGCCGTCGAGCTGCTCAGGGCGATCGA
>DASQNG010000153.1:0-20127 GCA_035645095.1 Gaiellaceae bacterium
AGCCCGAGCCGCAGCCCGTCGACCAGATCCGAGCGCGTGATGCGCTCCGACGTCCACACGAGGAGCGGCAAGGGCGGCCCGTCACCCTGCGACAGCTTCGCCTCGAGCCGGCCGGCAAGCCGGAGATAGCGCCGCTCACGCTGCCCGAGCACTGCCAGCGGCCCGGCCGGTCCGGCGCGACGCTGCACGCGTGCCGCCGCCTTGGCGAAGACGCCGAGTGCCACCCCGAGGTCGGGTAGCCAGCCGACCGGGACGCGACGCCCCGACGGTTCGACGAGCAACGGTCCGGGCAGCACCGTCCGCGGCGCGCGCCGCCGGTCGCCGACGAGTAGCAGCCCGTCGGCGCCGGCCGCGGCCTCGCAGAGCTCCTCCACCGGCCCCGGCTCGACGATGCGCACGTCGCGGACGCGCTCGTGCTCGCGCACGAGCGGCCGAAGTGCCTCGACGGCGGACCGCCGTGCGGCCAGCACGAAGGTCACGCCGCCTGCACCTCCGCGATGTACGGGGCGTACGCCGTCGTGTCGCCGCCGTCCTTCACGAGCTGGAAGTAGTCCGCCATGATCTGCGCCTGCTGCTCGGGATTGAACTGACCGAGCTTCCCGCCGGCAGCGGTGTTCGTCGAGAGCGCGGACGCTCCGCCGTAGTCGTACGCGGACGCTCCCATCGTGCCCTGCGCGTACAGGGCGTGGCCCATGTAGTACGGCCCGGTGTGCTCTCCCTGCCAGACGTGCCCGAGCTCGTGGATCAGCGTGTGCCGGTTCTGCTTCGTGCGAGTGTCGAAGTTCTCCGGCAGGTGGATGATGCGCATCGTCGTTACCGCCGAGGCCTCGTCGCGGAACCAGGTGCTCATGCCCGACACGAACGAGCCCTCGAAGACCTGGACGTCGTCCAGCGGCACGCTCGTCTTGTAGACGATCCGCGCGTCCGCCTTCTCCTCCGCACGCAGCTTGCGGAAGACGCCGAACACCTCCAGGATCACGGCGATCGCCGCGTCCAGCGCGCCGACGCCCGCCTCGACCACACCCTCGAGCACCTCCAGCAGGCCGGCGCCGGCATCCTTCAGCGCCTTCAGCACCCGCTTCTGCGCGTCCTTCGCGGGCTGCAGGAACGCCGACTCGACGATGTCGCCGACCGTCTTCCCGAGCTCCCGGAGTGCCCGGACGAGGTTGTCGAGCGCGTTCTGCGGATGCCGGATCGTGTCCGGCACGAGCTGGGCGATCGTGCGTCCGGCCGCCAGCAGCTCGGCCGCGACCTCCTTCACGATCTGCACGGTGCGGCCCACCGCCCAGCCGATCAGGTCGGCGACGGCCGCGCCCGCCTTGAGCAGGCCCTTCACGACGGCCCGCAGCCCGTCGAGCGCATCCGTCGCCACCCACGTCAGCAGGTAGCTGATCGAGTTCTTCAGCCGCTGCGTCGCCTCGCCGAGGAGCTCGAGCGCGGCGTCGCCGGCTGCGGCGGCCCAGCGGATCACTTCCCGCAAGGCGATCCCCGCGGACTCGATCGCCCGCACGATCGCCTCGAAGACCGCGGCGGTCTTGGCCGCGGCCCACGCGAGAACCTCGTCGATGCTCTTCTTGACGAACCGGATCGCCAGTACCGCCTCGCGGTAGAGCCGCGCCGTCGCTGCGGCGGCCTGGTTCAGCACCCAGTCGAGGACGTCGCCGACCGGTCCGAGCGCCTTCAGGATCCCGTTCACCATCTTGCGGAAGACGAAGTAGCTCTTCGCCGCCGCCTGCGCGAGCAGGTCGGCGACCTTCAGCCCGGCAGCGATCATCGCGTCGATC
This sequence comes from Gaiellaceae bacterium, assembly GCA_035645095.1. Classification (GTDB taxonomy): domain Bacteria; phylum Actinomycetota; class Thermoleophilia; order Gaiellales; family Gaiellaceae; genus Gaiellasilicea. The sequence goes on from DASQNG010000153.1 coordinate 1,785, forward strand.
AGCCGCGCCGCCGTCCGGTACGTGAACGCGATCACCGAGCCGACGAATTCCACCACCGTCTTGCCGAGCTGGACGGCGGCCTTGACGATCTCCCGGAGCAGGTTCGCCGTCATCCGGAGCCCCTCGCGGACGACGTCGATCAGCTTTCGGCCGAGGTCGAACGCGGCCTCGACGACCCGCTTGATCGCGTTGAAGCCGAACCTCGCGATCTCGGTGACGAGGTCGGCGAGCGCCGCGCCGAAGCGGAGCGCCGCGCGGGCGATCTGCCGTGCGAGCGCGGCGGCCGCGGACGCGACGTAGGCGGCGAGCTCGGCGAGCGCGCCGCCGATCTCGACGAGCGCCCGCACGACCGCGTCCACGAGCGAGGCGGCGGCGTTCTTGACGGCGTTCAGGATGTCGGCGACCGCCCGGCCGAGCTCCCGGAGCGCGCGCACGACGCCCGCCACCACGTTCGCCGCGAAACGAGCGGCCTCCGTCAGGAGCTCCGCCACCGCCCGCCCGACCTCGAGGAGCGCCTGCACCATCTTCTGCAGGAGCGCCGCGCCCGCCTGCAGCGCCTGGTTGATCAGGTTGCCGACGGTCTTGCCGACCGCGAGCAACGCCCGCGCGAACTCCTTCACCGTCGCATATACCTGCGTCGCCATCCACGAGAGCAGCTGGCCGAGCGTGTGGCCGAGCTGGTCGATCGCGCGCAGCACGGTCTCGAGCGCCGCGCCGACCATGGTCGCGACCTGGGCCAGCACCTGGAACATCGACCGACCCGCGTCGAGGATCCCCTGGAGCACCTTCTTCACGAAGGCGAGCGTGTTGGAGACGGCGGCCTCGAGTGCACCCTTGACGAGATTGAAGATCGTCTCGCCGGCGAGCAGCAGTGCCTTCGCGAGGTTCGCCATCTGCGCGGCCGTGAAGTTCACCGCCGCGACGAGCGCCGCCGCGATCGACTCGACGGCGTTCTTGATCGCGTCCACGACCGCGTCCACGGCCTCCTTGACCGCATCGACGATGTCTCCCACCGCCTCCACGATCGCCGCGTCGTTCGGGTCGGGCTCGACCGCGCGGGTCTCGATCTTCTCGCCCAGGTCGGCGAGGTAGAGGAGCACCTCGCGCAGCGCCTTGTTGTCCTGCTTGCCGCCCTCGGTCAGCACGAAGTCCTTCATCAGCGCGCGTCCCTGCGCGGCCGGGAGCTCGCCGATCGCGTGGACGACCCACCGGTCCTGGTCGGCCTGGCGGTAGCCGTCGATGAGTGTGCGCCGCTCCTTCACGGGGCGGAGGGCGACTGCCTGGAAGAGCTGGCGGTGGTGGTCGACGTCCGGCAGGGCCTTCGCGAGCGCCGTCGCGACGCGCAGCCCCTGGGTTCTCGAAGTGCGCACCGCCGCGCGGTAGAGCGGCCCGACTTCCGACGGGTTCGGCTGCACCGCAGCGACCCGCGACTCCAACTCCTCCGCCCGCAGCTTCGAGAGCGGTCCGATCTCCTCGAGCTTGCGTGCTGCCGACATCTGCGGTCTCCTTCCCGTCACGATGGTGGAAGGGCTGCCGCAGAAGCTACGCCCTGGCGCGAAGCTACAGGACTCGAGCGCGCATCACAAGACGTGGCCTCACGCTGCCGCAGTGACGTCACCGACCCCGTGAGCATGAGCACGTGTTGGAGCGGTGACGCGGGTGGCAGACGACGTCATCGACGGCGGGTCCGGGTTCAACACGATCGAGGGTGGCCAAGGGAACGACCGCCTGCAGGGCGGGAATCGCTACGACGACCTCAGCGGCGGACGCGGCGATGACGACCTCTTCGGCGGCGACGGGTTCGACTTCCTCTCCGGCGGGATGGGCAACGACGACCTCAACGGCGAAGGGGGCGGCGACGATCTCGACGGCGGGATCGGCAACGACCGGTTGTTCGGTGCCGACGGCAACGACCGGTTGAGCGGCGGGTACGGCGACGACCGCCTCTCGGGTGGACGCGGGAACGACCGCCTCGACGGCGGCCCGGGACGGAACCGCTACGAAGCCGGCCCTGGCGACGACTTCATCGTGTCCGCGAACGGCAGCATCGACACCGTCGGCTGCGGGCCGGGACGCGACACAGTGCTCGCCGACGCCAACGATCGTCTCTTCAACTGCGAGCGCGTCAGCCGACTCCGGCCTGCGGGGAAGCCGCCGGGGCGTCCGGCCCGCGCGGAGCTTCCCGCCGCTGTCGCCAGCCGTCCGCAGCTTGGACGAGGAGACTCAGCACGACCGTCCGCCGAGAACAACGTTGATTGACTGGTCAATCCGTTTGGAAATGCAACGGCGCGTGGACGTTGTCGTTATGGATCATCACGAGGCCGAGCAGCTCAAGGAGGAGATGGAGACTCTCAAACGTCTCCTCGATCGCACCACGACGGATCCGACCGACGACGTCCTGACGCGCGTGGTGACGGACATGCTGGCCGAGCGCTGGGAGGCGCTTCGCCTCCGCTCGGCGAGGAGAGTGTCCGTGAACCCCGCCACGTCGCCGCATGCCCCGGATGACGTTGAGGGCCTCGGCCTCCGGTCAGGCGACGATCTACTGCAGGGGTAGGCGCGGGTCCCGCGCCCGCGCGAGCGCCTCCAGGTCGTCGTCCTTGTCGACGATCTCGTAGTGCTCGTAGCTCTCGACGACCCGCTCGATGTCCGGGAACACGTGACCGGGAGAGACGAGAAATCGATCGCTCTGTGCGCGGGCGCTCTCGTACTCGTCCAGCGTCAGCGTGATTCGTGTCTCGCAGTCACGGTTGGAGCACTCACAGAGCACGGTGAAAGCGTCTCGGCTGTGCAGCGTCGAGACGAGTCCCTTGATCCGTTCGTTGACCTCCCGAAAGAGCGCCTCGTTCTCGACCAGTCGCCTGCGTTGCGCATCCACGGTTCGATGAAGACTAGGCGATCGGAGCCGAGGCTGCTGGCACCGTGACGGGTTCGGGCGCGTCTGGTGCAGCAGAACGTTCGCGAGCTCTCACCGAACGGCGGCGACTTCGCCGGCCGGGTCGCCGCCTGTCGCGAGGACCTTGCCCGGGTTGAGGATCCCGTGCGGGTCGAAGGTCGACTTGATCGCGCGCATCAGCGGCAGCAGATCCGGGTGCTCCAGCTCGAGCGCCTCCACCTTCCCCAGGCCGATCCCGTGCTCCCCCGTGCAGGTGCCGCCGCGGGCGAGCGCATCCTCGACCAGGCGGTGCACCAGGGTGTCGACCCGACGCAGCTCGTCGGGATCGTCGACGTCGACCTGGAGCGAAAGGTGGACGTTGCCGTCGCCGGCGTGCCCGAGGATCGCTGCGGTGAGGCCGAGCTCCTCCGCCTGCGCGCGGGCATAGCCGATTGCGGCCGCAAGCTCGGAGATGGGCACGCAGGTGTCGGTCGAGCGCGAACGGCGACCCGGCGCGGCGGCAGCCGCCGCATAGGCCGCCTCGTGCCGGGCGGCCCAGAGCCGAGCGCGGCCGTCCGCCTCGCGCTCCTGGAAGACAGAGGTGGCGCCCTCGGCCTCCGCCAGCTCTCGCACGAGCTCGAGGTCCCCCTCCACGCTCGCCTCGGTACCGGCGGCCTCGACCAGAAGACAGTGGCCTTCCGGGTATTCGCTGCCGTGGTAGGCGTTGATCGCCGCCATCGTCCAGGCATCCAGCAGCTCGAGCCGGGTCACGGCCGAGCCGGCGGCCACCGCTGCAGCTGCGCAGCGGCAAGCGCTCTCCACGTCCGGGAACGAGATGCGCTGGGCGACCGTCACCTCCGGGATGCCGTAGAGGCGGAGGCGGAGCTCGGTGATCACGGCGAGCGTCCCCTCGGAGCCGACCAGGAGGCCGGTGAGGTCGTAGCCGGCGGAGGTCTTCGCGGCCGCGCTCCCTGTGCGGATCACCTCGCCCCCGGGGAGCACCGCCTGCAGCTCGAGCACGTTCGCGCGCATCTTCCCGTACCGGATCGTCGTCGTTCCGGCCGCGTTCGTCGCGGCCATGCCGCCCAGCGTTGCGTCGGCGCCCGGATCGACGGGGAAGAAGAGCCCGTGGCTGCCCGCCGCGCGCGCGAGCGCGCCCCTCGTGACTCCCGCCTGCACGTGCGCCGACAGGTCATCGGGTGAAACGGCGAGCACGCGGTCGAGGCCGCTGAGGTCGAGGCTGATGCCGCCTGCAACGGGGATCACGTGCCCTTCGAGGCTCGAGCCGGCACCGAACGGCGTCACGGGGACGCGATGCTCGTGCGCGAAGGCGAGCACCCGCGCCACCTCCCCGGTCGAGCGGGGATAGACCACGAAATCGGGCCGCCGCGGCCGGTGGAAGCTGATGTCCTCCGCATGAAGGTCACGGTCGGAGCTGCCCGCGGACACCCGCACCTCGGAGCCGAGTACCGCCACGAGCGCCTCGCGCAGCTGCTCGCCCGAACCTGTCACCCGTCTAGCCCGCGCAGCAGCTCGACGCTCGCCGCGACGACTCGCTCCACCTCGCCCCGCTCGACGTTCGAGTTCGTGATCCCGTAGGCCCAGCGGTAGGCGTCCTGGTCGAGGACGTCGGGGAGCGACACCCCTGCGATCCGATCGACGTCCTCGTCGGCCGGCAGGTAGCCGAGGTAGTCGTTGGTGTACCCGAGAGCGAAGGTCGTGGCGAACGGGCTGCCGTTTCGGATGCGGCGTCCGGGAGCGCTGAAGAGCTCGAACGGATTCGTCACGATCGCCGCTTCACCGATACGCACCACCTGCAGTTGCGCGACGAGCGGCTCGTTCTCGCGCCGCTTCAGGTCGGCGTACATGATGATCGCGCCGCGCCGGTAGGCGGTCGCGAACACGGTGGCCGATACGGCGGAGTGGACATCCTCGGGCCACCGCTCCTCGTACGACGGCTCCGGCTCCGCCGCCACCTCGGCCGCGACGGCACCGATCTCCTCCTCGCTCCACGGCAGGCGGCGCCGCGTCAGTTCCAGCGTCGCTTCGGCGACAGCCACCGGGACGTCGTCCACCGGGTGCAACGAGGGCAACGCCACCAGCACCGCCTGTGCGATCGAACGGCCGAGGAAGTCTCGGTTCTCGAACGTCTGCGGACGCGCCGAGACGTTCCCGAACCAGTGATCCCAGGGCGCGAGGTCACCTGCGTTGCCCTGCAGGAAGATGCAATGGGCGTCGGGATATTCGTCTTCGATCGCGGCCCGCAGCGCCCCCGGAAAATCGGCGTTCCACAGCAGCGTGCCACCCGCCATCGCCGTCGGGTGACACGCGTACGAGACGAGGATCGCGACCGGCGTGGCTGTCTCGTCCTCGATCAGGAGGACGGGCACCTCCTCGTCGACCGGGCGTGAGCTGTCGACCCGGTTGACGCTGATGCCCTCGGCGAAGCCGAGGCCCGCGGCCGCCCGTGCGGGGCGCCGCCCGCGCCAGGCGGCGTACACCGCACCCGCGAGCTGCTGCGGCAGGAGATCGACCCAGCGCTCGAACGCGGGCGCGTCTGCGAGGCCCGCGACGGCGCAGCCGCGCGAGGAGCTCGGCGCGCTGTGGTTGTGCGTCGCGTGCACGAGCACGCTCTCGATCCCGGTCAGCTCGCGCACGAGCAGGCGCACCTCCGCCGTCAGCTCCGCGCCGACAAACACGAGGTCGGCGGCGACGATCGCGACCTCGTCGAGCACGAGCGCGTGGGCGAGCAGCTCGTCGTGAACGCCTTCCGCCAGACCCGTTCGCGCCGACCAGCAGCCGTGCGGCAGGCCCGGCGGCGGCGTGATCGTGACGCGCGCCACGCCGGCTCTCACAGCAGCGCCTCCTGCTGGATCTCGCGCCCGACGACGACGACGTTGTCGCCCTGCTGTGTCGTCGCGATCGCGCGCACGACGCAGACGATGCCGGAGGTCTCGGCGGTCACGACGACCGGCTCCCGCTCGGGCCGCTCCAGCGAGTGGATCCGCCCGACCGCCTCACCGGCGGCGACCTCGGCTCCCAGGTCGACGAGGGTCTCGAAGAGCCCGGACTCCGGCGCGAGCACGTAGTCGCCAAGGTCGGTCGCCATCAGGATCCGAGCCGGCCGCTCCCGCGAGACGGCGGCGCCTCGAAGCACGCCGAACGTCCGCAGCACGTTCTCGAGTCCACTGCGCGCCAGCCGGTGGATCGCGGCGGTGACGTGGCCGCCGCCGCCGAGCTCCGTCGAGACGACGACCTTTCCCTGCCGCTCTGCCTCCCCGACGAGAAGACCGGCGCCCGCCACGTCGATGTAGACGACACACCACTCGCTGCCCCAGGCGAGCATGCCCTCCACCATCGCGCGCCGCTGCTGCGGCTCCTCGACCCAGTGCATCTCGGACCAGGGCAGGCAGAGGCCGCTCCGGCCGCCGCTGTGGATGTCCACGACGATGTCCGCCCGGGGGATCAGCTCGGTGCTGACGTAGTGCGCGAGCTGCTCGTCGAGCGTCCCGCCGGGGTGGCCGGGGAAGGAGCGATTGAGGTTCGCGCCGGAGGGCCAGAGGCGCGTGTAGGCGCGGGAGGCCTCCACCGAGAGGCACGGCGCGACGATCACGCGTCCGGCGACTTCCTCCGGCCTGAGCCGCCGGAGCAGGTTCAACGCTGCGACCTGCCCCTCCGGCTCGTCGCCGTGGACGCCGCCGAGGACGAGCGCCGTGGGCCCCTCGCCGCCGCGGACGCAGCCGACCGGGACGACGAGGTTGCCCCAGCCGCTCCCGTTCGTGACGCGCGGGAGCAGCAGCTGACCGACCCGCTTGCCGGGCTCGTCGTACGACACGGTTGCTGTCACAGCCACTGGGCGATTGTCGACAATCTGGTTATTGTTGACAAGCGTGCGGATCACCGACGTCGAAGCCATCATCGTCCGTCAGCCCGAGATCGACGAGGGCATCGCAGACGGCAGCCAGGACGACCTCGTCATCCGGGTGCACACCGACGAGGGCCTCGTCGGGATCGGTGAGGTCGATTCCTCGCCGGAGGTGTGCAAGGCGATCGTCGAGGCCCGCGGCTCGCACAAGATCGCGCTCGGGCTGCGGGAGTTGCTGCTCGGGAGCGATCCCCTCGACATCGAGGGGCTCTGGGAGGCGATGTACCGCGGGGCGATCTTCTACGGACGGCGCGGCGCGGCGATCCACGCGATCAGCGGGATCGACATCGCGCTCTGGGACATCAAGGGGCAGGCGCTCGGGGAGCCGATCTGCGAGCTGCTCGGGACGCCCGTCCGCGACCGGGTGCGCGCGTACGCCTCACGGCTGATGCCGGACACGCCCGAGGAGGCGGCGGAGGCGGTCGCGGAGCTCGTGGACGCGTCGTTCACGGCGATCAAGCTCGGGTGGGGGCCGCTCGGTGCGGACGCGGCGCACGACGTCCGTCTCGCCGCGGCCGCGAAGCAGGCGGCCGGCGACGATGTCGACATCCTGATCGACGCCGGTCTCGGCTACGGCGCCGACGCCGCGACGGCGATCACGGTAGCCCGAGAGCTCGAGCAGCTGGGGATCCACTGGCTCGAGGAGCCGTTCCTCCCGGACGAGTACGAGGCGTACGCCGAGCTCGCCGACACCGTCGGGATCCCTGTCGCCGCGGGCGAGCAGGACGTCACCGTCTGGGGTTTCCGGGAGCTCGTCGACCGGGCCCATGTGGATGTCCTCCAGCCCGACGTCACCCGTTGTGGCGGCATCACGGAGACGATGCGGATCGCCGAGCTCGCCAGGGAACGCGGCCTCCGGACCGTCCCGCACGCCTGGAAGAGCGGGATCATCAAGGCGGCGTCGCTGCATGTGAACGCCCTCCTGCCGAGCGAGCCACTGCAGGAATACTGCGTGGCGGACACCCCGATCAACACGCGGCTCACCCAGGAGCTGCTTCCGATCGAACCGGACGGTTACGTTGCCGTCCCCAGCGAGCCGGGCCTCGGCGTCCGGCTCGACCCTGACGTCCTCGAGGAACTGCGAGTGAACCCATGACAAGTACCGATCACGCCACTCTCGCCGGACGCGCCGCCGCAGTCATCCCCGGCGGCGTCAACAGCGGCCAGCGCCGGGTCCCCGGGCTCGAGCAGCTCGTCGTCGCCGGCACCTCCGGCGCCACGTTCACCGACGGCGACGGCCGCACCTTCACCGACTACCACGCCGCCTTCGGGCCGCCGCTGCTCGGCCACAACGACCCCGACGTGGATGCCGCGGTCGCTGCGACCGCGCAGCGCGTCGGGCTGATGGGCGTCGGCGTCTCGAGCGTCGAGGTCGAGCTGGCCGAGCGGCTGGTGGAGCTCGTCCCGTCCGTGGAGAAGGTGCTCCTCACCGAGACCGGCAGCGAGGCGACCTTCCACGCGCTGCGCGTCGCCCGCGTCGCCACGGGCCGCCGCCACATCGTCAAGTTCCAGGGCTGCTATCACGGCTGGCACGACGCGGTGGCGATGAACGTCATCTCGCCCGCGGAGAAGATGGGCGACAAGGACCCGATGTCGCAGGGGATCCTGCCGGAGGTGCTTGACGCCACGATCGTCTGCCGCTTCAACGACGCCGAGGATGTGGAGCGCGCGCTGCGCGAGCACGACGTCGCGGCGATCATCCTCGAGCCGATCCCGCACAACATCGGTTGTGTGCTGCCGCAGCCCGGCTTTCTCGAACGGCTGCGCGAGCTCGCGACGCAGCACGGCGCAGTACTGATCTTCGACGAGGTGATCACAGGCTTTCGGCACGACGTCGGCGGCTTCCAGGCGATCTCGGGGGTCACACCGGACCTGACCACGCTCGGGAAGGCGATGGGGAATGGCTGGCCGATCTCGGCGCTCGGCGGCAAGAGTGAGTTGATGGAGCTCTTCTCGACGACGCCCGGACGTCCCGCCTTCTTCGCGGGCACGTTCAACGGTCATCCCCCGACGGCCGCTGCGGCCGTCGCGACGATCGACAAGCTCCGCAGCGAGCCGGTGCACGAGCACGTCTTCGCGCTCGGCGAGCGGGCACGGGAGGGGCTCAGCGCCCTGTACGCAGACCTCGGCGTCCCAACGGTCGTCGCCGGCTTCGGCTCCGTCTTCGTCACCTACTTCCTCGAGGGGCCGGTCGCGAGCTACGACGACCTGCTCGCGAACGACGTCGATCTCTTCGTCGGATACCGCAGCGAGCTGATGGAGGACGGCATCTTCGAGCTGCCGCTCAACCTCAAGCGAAGCCATTTCTCCTACGCGCACACCGACGGCGACGTCGACCGGCTGCTCGCCGGGACGGAACGAGCAGTCCGCGCGGTGCTCGAGCGGCGCGCGTGACCGAGTCGCCGATCACCTGCACGATCGACCTCGCGGCCATCGGCCGCCAGGTGGGGCGCCTGCAGGTCCCGCGCTCGTCGAACACCGCCGGGTGGGCGAGCACGGTCATCCCCATCGTGAACGTCGCGCGGGGAGAAGGGCCCTCCGTGCTCGTGCTCGGCGGCAACCACGGCGACGAGTACGAGGGTCAGGTGGCGGCGCTGAACCTCGCGCGCGAGCTGCAGCCGGAACAGGTGTCGGGGCGCGTCACGATCGTGCCGGTGCTCTCGGTGGAGGCCTCCCGCGCGGGGACGCGGCTGTGGCCCTCCGGTGCGAACTTCAACCGCTCGTTCCCCGGGTCGCCCGAGGGGACGGCCGCTGAACAGCTCGCGGACTTCCTGACCCGCTCCCTGATCCCGGCCGCGGACGTGGTGATCGACATGCACAGCGGCGGGACGTCCACGGTCTTCATGGTCTGCTCCCACATGCACGTCGTCGACGATCCGGAGCAGCGGCGGCGCATGCTCGACGGCATGCTCGCCTGGAACACCGATCACCACTTCCTCTACATTGATGTCGCCGGCAGCGGCCTGCTCCCGGTCGAGGCCGAGCGGCAGGGCAAGACTGTCGTCACGACCGAGCTCGGCGGCGGCGGCCACGTGCTCGCCGAGACGCATCGGGTCGCGCAGGACGGGCTCGCGAATGTGCTGCGCTGGGCCGGCGCGCTGGAGGGCGAGGCGCGGACACGGGACGACGCCGTGATCCTCGACGGGCGAGACGCGCGCAACTACGTGTTCGCGCCCGAATCGGGGGTGTTCGAGGCGCTCGCCCCGATCGGCCGACAGGTGGCCGCGGGCGAGCCGATCGGCCGGATCCACTTCATCGAGCGGCCCGACCGGGCGCCCGAGGTGATCGAGGCGCCGCTCGCGGGCACCATCTGCGGCACGCGCGCGATCTCGAACACGCTGCAGGGCGACAACGTCGTCATCCTCGGCCAGCCGATCGACCGCGCGCAACTCGTCTAGGCCGCCCGCGAGACGGCCGCTGCCGCCTCCTCGACCGCGGCGTCGTCGATGCCGCCGTGCAGCGCCAGCCGCACGCGCCGCTCGTCGCGCCGGAGCCCGAGCACGCCCTCGGCGGCGAGCCGCTCGAGCAGCTCGTCCGCCGACCGTCGCGCCGCCCTGACGAAGATCAAGTTCGTTGCGGGTGGCTCGAGGGCGACGCCGTCGATCGCCGCGAGTCGCTCCGCGAGAGCCGCTGCACGGCGGTTGTCCTCCGCCGCCTGCCCGACCCGTTCGAGCGCGACGAGACCGGCCGCCGCCAACAGGGCCGCCCGGTGGACGCTGCCCGCACCGAGCCGGTGCAGGTGCACGCGTGCCGCCACGATCGTCTCGGCGGATCCGGCGAGGACGGCGCCGACGGGCGCACCGAGGCACTTGTTGAGGCTGAGCGCAACTGTGTCGACCGAAGCGGCGAGCGACGCCATCCGCACCCCGAGGGCGGCGGCGGCGTTGGGGAGGCGGGCGCCGTCCAAGTGCGACCGTGGTGCACCGGCAGCGACACGCGCCGTCTCCGCCGCGTCGAGGGTCGTGCCCCCCGAGCGAGTGTGGGTGTTCTCGAGGCACACGACGGACGCCTCGGGGTCACCGAGTACGACCGGTCGCAGCCGTGCCAGGTGCTCGATCCCCATCGCTTCCGTCGTGAGGATGTGCGCGTCGGGCATCAGCGCGACCCGCTCGCCCGGTCGTGCGAGCGTCAACAGCGCCGCGAGATTGGCGGCCGTGCAGGTCGGCGCCCACACCGCCGCCTCCTTCCCGAGCAGCGCCGCCGCCCGTTCTTCCAGCCGACGGAGATCGCTCGGCTGCGCCTTCCGCATCGCCCTCCACATCTGCCCGCCGGGTCGCTGAACCCAGTCCGAGCGGAGGTCGATCACCGCCGCGGCAGGTGCTTGCCGGGACGCGCGCCCGTGTGCCGACCGGCGTCGACGACGATCTCGCCGTTGACCAGCACGTACTCGACCCCGCGCGCATAGGCGATGGGGTTGTCGAGCGAGGCGACGTCGTCGAGCTCTGTGTAGTCGAAGACGACGACGTCGGCGGGGCGTCCTGCCTCGAGCCGGCCGCGGTCGAGACCGAAGTGCTCTGCCGGCATGCTCGTCATCTTCCGGATCGCCTCCTCCAGCGTAAGCGTGCCCTGTTCGCGGACGTGGTGTGTGAGGTAGTGGACGTGGCCCGCGTACGAGAGCGGGTGGCGCGTGACGGCCGCGAGCGGGCCCTCGGCGACGCTCGTGAAGGTGTCGACGCCGAGCGAGAAGAGCGGGTGGGAGATCATCTCGGCGAGATGCTCGTCGGTGAAGAGCTCACCGACCATCAACACGCTCTCCAGTGCCGCACCGGACGCGGCAAGGATGTCGAAGTAGCAGTCCCACTCGTCCTTCTGCCAGAGCTCCGCGATCTGCGGGAAGCTGAGACCCTCCAGCTCGGGGAAGTCAGGTGTCGCCTGAACGCGGACGCGGTGCCACTGTCCGCGGTGGATGAAGCGCCAGTAGCGGTCGCACTCGCCGCGCAGCCGCTCGCGAACGCGCCGGTCGCCGAGCAACTCGGCCGCGGCCTCGGCGCCGTCGGCGAGCAGCCACGGCGGCAGGATCCCGGCCATCTGGCCGATCCCGTCCCGGAGCGGCGTCGTGTCGGCAAGCACGTCGAGCCCGCCCTCGCGCGCGGCCGCCATCGTGTCCACGGCGGTCTGCCAGCCGCGCTCGGGCGCGCCGGTGTTGTGGCGGACGTTCAGGTGCGAGATCTCCGCCCGGGTGCCGCCCTCCCGCGCGACCCGCAGGAACTCGTCGATCGCCTCGAGCAGGTGCGCGTCGCGGTTCCGGATGTGGCTCGTGTACCAGCCGTCGTACCGGCCTGCGACGGCGTTCAGGCGGACGAGCTCCTCGGTCGTCGCCTCCCGGCCCGGATTGAACTCGAGCCCTGTCGACATCCCGAGTGCGCCGGCGAGCATCGCCTCGCGCACCATGTCCTCCATCGTCTGCAGCTGCTCCTCGCTCGGCGAGGAGCCCTTGACTCCTGCAGCCCAGCGGATCGCGTTGTGCCCGACGAACCACGCCAGGTTCGGGGAGTGCCCGACCCGGCTGAGGAAGTCGAGGTGTTCCCCGAAGGTCGACCACTCGACCGGCCCGTCGTAGGCGAACGTGCGCATGCGGCCGGTCTGGAGCGGGGCGGACAGCGGGGTCACCGGGGCGTAGGACCAGCCGCAGTTGCCGACCACCTCCGTTGTCACGCCCTGGCGGATCGTGCTCTCGGCGGTGGGGTTCGCGAGCAGCGACCAGTCGCTGTGGCTGTGCGGGTCGACGAAGCCCGGACAGACGACCTTGCCGCCGGCGTCGATCACACGGCCTGCCTCGGCGCCGTCGAGCGTGCCGATCTCGACGATGCGGTCGCCTGCGATGCCGACGTCGGCCGGAAACGCCGGGCTGCCGCCGCCGTCCACGACCGAGCCACCCCGCACGAGCACGTCCAGCGGCGCCACCGGCGGCTACTTCGTGCTCACGCCGCCGCCGATGCGCGGCCCGATCCTCGGGTCGAGCACGTCGCGCAGCCCGTCGCCGAGGAAGTTGAAGCCGAGCACGACGACCATGATCGCCGCACCGGGGAAGATCGAGAGCCACGGGGCGATGTCGAGGTACTGCCGCGACGTGTTCAGCATCCCGCCCCACGACGCCTCCGGCGGCTGCGTGCCGAGGCCGAGGAAGCTGAGCGCCGCCTCGCTCAGGATCGCGGTCGAGAGGTACACCGAGACCATCACCGTGAGCGGCGCCACGATGTTCGGGAGTAGGTGCCTCGTCATGATCCGAAGGCCGCCGCCGCCGAGCGCCCGGGCCGACTCGATGAACGGGAAGCCCATCAGTTCGAGCACCGCCGCGCGGACGACGCGCGCGAACGCCGGCATGATGATGACCCCGATCGCGATCATCGCGTTGCGGCGGTTCGCACCGAGCAAGCCCGCGATCACGATCGCCAGCACGAGCCCGGGGAAGGCGAACATCATGTCGACGATCCGCATCAGGATCGAGTCGATCAGCCCCTTGAAGTAACCGCCGAGCAGACCGAGGATCAGCCCGCCCAGGAGGCCGATCGAGACGGAGATGACGCCGACCTGCAGCGACACCTGAGCGCCGTGGATGATCCGCGCCAGCACGTCGCGCCCGAGTTCGTCGGTGCCCATCGGGTTTGCCCAGCTCGGCGGAAGCAGGCGCTCCGCCGGCTGTGCGTCCGGGTCGACGCCGTAGACGGTGCGGCCGAGCAGCGCGACGAGCACGTTGAAGCCGACGATGCCGGCGCCGATGAGGCCGATCGGGTTCCGCCACCGCGCCCAGCGGCTCCGCGAGCGTCGCCGACCCGGGACCGGCCCGTCGGTCAGCACCGCGGCGCCGTCCGCGGCCGACACGCCGGCCGCTTCGAGCGCGACGTGCTCCTCTCCCTCGGGGCGGATGATGCTCATTCGAGCGTGATCCTCGGGTCGAGCCGGCTGTAGATGATGTCCACGAGCAGGTTGAAGACGACGAACGTCGTCGCGAGCAGGACGGCGGTCGCCTGCACGAGCGGGTAGTCGCGGTTGAAGATCGCCTGCAGCAGGTTCCAGCCGACGCCGGGGAGGCCGAAGATGATCTCGACGATCGCGGCGCCGCTCATGAGTACGCCGACCTCGAAGCCGACGATCGTCACGACCGGGATCAGCGCGTTGCGGAGCCCGTGCTTGAAGACGACCTTGCGCCGCGGGACGCCTTTCGCGCGCGCGGTACGGATGTAGTCCAGGTTGAGCACCTCGAGCATCGTCGCCCGCACCATCCGCATCACGATCGCCATCGTGAAGACCGAGATCGCGAAGGCGGGCATGATGAACTGCTTCAGGTTCTCCACGGGATCGTCGAGTGGCGAGACGTAGGAGAACTGCGGCACCCAGCCGAAGACGCGTGAGGTGAAGAGGAGCAGCAGCGTCGCGAGCCAGAAGCTCGGGATCGACACCCCGATCAGACCGGCCACGCGCGAGACGTAGTCACTTCCCTTGTCGCGCCGCACCGCGGAGATGACGCCGAGCGGCACACCGATCAGCACCGCGATGAAGAGCCCGAGGAAGACCAGCTCGAGCGTGATCGGGATCGCGTCGATCAGCGTCTCCGAGACCGGTGTCGTGTTGCGGTAGGAGATGCCGAAGTCGCCGCGGACGGCGCCCGAGGCCCACTCCCAGTACTGCACGTGGAGTGGGCCGGTGAGGCCCAACTGCTCTTTGATCTCGTGCCGCTGAGCGTCGGTGATCGTGGTGTCGCCGGCCGTGAAGATGTCGACGATGTCGCCCGGGAGCAGGCGCACCATCAAGAAGACGATCAGCGACATCCCGATCAGGGTCGGGACGAGAAGGAGGAGTCGTCGGACGAGGAACTGCTGCATGCGGGGGTGCGCCGGCGGGGCGGGCTCTCTCGCCCGCCCCGCCGGCCGTCAGCCGTTAGTCGACCCAGACGTTCCTGATGCCGGTGTTGAAGTCGCTGAACGAGACGTACATGTTGCGCACGCGCGACCGTACGACCTGGAACTTCTGCACCGCGATCAGCGGCACCTGGACGAGCGCCTCGTCGAGAAGCTGTCGCTGCAGCGCCTTGGCGATCGCGAGCCGCTTGCTGTGGTCGAGCGTCACCTGCAGCGCGCCGACCCGCCGCCACATCGAGACGTTCCTGTAGGCGGGATACCAACGCATGTAGATGCCGTTGCTCGGGTTGAACTCGGCGGTGTACCCGTTCACGTCGCCGCGCATGCCGCGGGCCGTGAGGTCCCACTCGAAGGAACCGGTGCCGTTGCGGGCCGCGAACGTCCCCGGCTCCTGCGCCTCGATGTTCAGGTCGATGTTGATCCGCTTCAGCTGCTCCCGCATCACCGAGGCGAGGGCAGCGAAGTCCGCCGGGGTCGAGAACGTGGTCATCGTGACATCGAACCCACGCTGCCGCCCGGCCTGCTGCATCAGCCGCCGCGCCAGCGGCAGGTCGAACCGCTCGTACTTGGTACGGAGCTCCTTCTGGGTGAGCGGCCACGGGCCGTAACCGGGCGGAACGTGGCCGCTGAAGGCGCCGTTGCCGCCGTAGACCTTGTTGATCATCTCCTGCCGGTTGAGCGCGTGGTTGACGGCCTTGCGCACCCGCAGGTCGTGCCACGGCTTGTTCTCGCCCGTCTTCAGCGTGAACTGCAGCTCACGGAACGCTGCCGTGTAGTTCTTGAGCACCCGGAACCCGCGCTGCCCGGCGAACTGCCGTGCGGCGTCGGGCGAGAGGGTCGCCCCGTCGATCGCGCCGGCTCGGAGCGCGGCCACCCGCGTCTGCTCGTCGGGCAACACCTTCAGGGTGAGGTGGTCGAGATACGGCAGACCCTTGCGCCAGAAGTTCGGGTTCCGCGTGTACTCGACCGCGTCGTTCGGCGTGTAGCGCACGAGCCGGAACGGCCCGGTGCCGATGCCCTGGCGGGCGGGGTTGAGGTCGTTGTACATCCCCTGCGGCACGATCGGCGAGTACCGGCTCCACGCCAGGTACCCGAAGAGCGTCGCATCCGGCTTGGACAGGTGGATGCGGATGACGTACTTCGACATCACCTGCGTACGCTCGATCTTCGGGAACTGACCGAGGACGGCGACGCTCCCCGGCGGCGGCGGCGAGGCCTGCAGGTCGAACGAGTACTTGCAGTCCGCAGCCGTCACCTCCTTCCCGTTGTGGAAGCGCACGCCGCGCTTCAGCGTGAAGTCGACGGTCTTGTTGTTGATCACCTTCCAGGACGCGGCGAGCGCGCCGCGGACGTTCAGGTTCGCGTCCCACTCGAGCAGCGAGTCGTACATGAACTCCTTGCCCCAGTGGTTCGACGTCAGGATCCCGCCGAACGGTGCGATGTGCACCGGATCCTGCTCGAGCGCCCACGTCAGGCGCCCGCCACGCTTCGGCTTCGGCGCCGCCTCACCCGCGGCCAGTGCCGCCCCCGAGCCTGTGAGCGCCGCCGCCGCCGCGACACCGACACCCCGCGCCAGCAGCTGCTGGCGCGTGAGGCCGGTTCGCTTCGACTCGAACTCGACGAGTTCCTCGTCGATGAGTTCCTCCGACATGTGTACCTCCTCCTCGTGTCCTCGTCTCAAAGAATTTGCCCCACCCTCGGTGCCTCTCCCTGCACGTCGTCGTAGAAGACGGACTGACGAAGCTCGCGCCGCGCGAGCAGCTCCAGCCTCTCCGTCGAGAGCGACACCCCGAGGCCCGGCGTTCTCGGAACCGTCAGGCTACCCCCGTCGAAGTCGAGCGGCTCGTCGAGCACGTCGTCCTCCTGCAGCGGGTAGTGCGTGTCGCTCGCGAACGGGAAGTTCGCGGACGAGGCGACGACGTGCGCGTTCGCCGTCGTGGCAATGCCGAGCTCCGCCCAACTGCCGATCGCGCACCACTTGCCGGCGGTGTCTGCGAGTGCGGCGATCTGCCTCGCCCGGGTGAGCCCACCTGCCTCGGACGGGTACACGACGAAGACGTCGCACGCCTCCGCGCGCAGAAGCGCGAGCACCGAGCGCAGGTTCGTGCAGGCCTCGTCGGCCGCGAGCGGGACGTCGACCGAGCGGCGCACGAGCGCCATCGCTTCCAGGTCGAAGTCCGGAACCGGCTGCTCGACGTACTGGAGGTCGTAGCGGCTGAGCTGGCGAATCCACTTGATCGCCGCCGGCGCGCTCCACATCATGTTCGCATCGATCCGGATCTTCACGTCGGGCCCGACGCGATCGCGGATCGCGGCCAGCGTTTCGTCGTCCTGGCCGAGGTCGCGGCCGACCTTGAGCTTCAGCTCCCCGTGGCCGCGCGCGACGTACGCAGCGGCACGTGCGGCGTTCGCCTCGGGCTCGTCGATGAAGAGATAGCCGACCATCGGCGCCTCGTCGCGGCAGAAACCGCCGAGCAGCTCCGCGACCGGCAGGCCGTAGGCCTTCCCTTTCAGGTCGAGGAGCGCCATCTCGATCCCCGAGATCGCGTACGCGGCGATCTGGTTCCAGTTGCGTGAGAACTCCTCCATGCGGTGGACGAGCCGTTCCACGGCCAGGGGGTCCTGGCCGATCAAGAACTGCGCCAGCTCCCGCTCCACGATCGTCTGAATCGTGGGCAGCGTCGGCCCCGGGCACTCCCCGATGCCCACGATCCCCTCGTCCGACGTGATGCGGATCACGAGGCCGGACGCGGTATGCCGTGTCCCGCCCGGCCACACGAGCGGCTCCCGCATCGGGACGGTGACGGCAGTGGTCTCGAGCCCGGAGATCCGCATCTCCCGACGAGACTAGAACTGGAGCTTCGTGATTGTCAACCATTTCGTTATTGTCGACAATCGCAACGATGGCCGTGACCGAGGACAAGAGAGGCCCCAGGCACCAGCCCGTCGTCGAGGCGCTGCGCATCGAGATCCTGCAGGGACGCGTTGCAGCCGGGGAGCGCCTGATCGAGGAGCGCCTCTCGAACGAGTACGAGACGACACGCGGAGCCGTGCGCGAGGCGCTGCGTCGGCTCGAAGGCGAGGGTCTCGTCCAGTCCATCCCCTATCGCGGCGCATTCGTGCTCGGTGTCGGCGACGAGGAGGTGCGCCGCGTGCTGATCCCGATCCGCCTCACGCTCGAGGTGTTCTGCGTCGAGCATGCGTTGCCGCTGCTGACCGACGACGACTTCGCGGAACTCGCTAAATGCGTCTGGACGATGGAGGACGCGGCGCGCGGGGACGACCTGGCGCGGCTCGTCGAGGCGGACGTGTCGTTCCACGAGACCGTGTTGGAGCGCGCGCGCCAGCCCTACGCGGTGCAGCTGTGGCGCGCCGTCGCGCCGCGCATCCGCGCCTACTTCCTTCGCTACGGCAAGGCGCGCGACTTCGCGCAGATCGTCGAGGAGCACCGCGAACTGCTGGCGGCGTTCCAGACACGCGACATGGAGCACGTGCTCCCCGTGCTCGAGCGGCACATCGCCGTGGACACGCCGTTGGCGGCGGAGCACGTGCCGTGAGCGACCTGCTCCGCGTCGAGAACCTGCGGACCTCGTTCCAGACGGAGGCGGGGACGCTTCGCGCCGTCGACGGCGTCGACCTCCAGCTGCGGCGGGGCCGGACACTCGGCGTGGTCGGCGAGTCCGG
>DASQNG010000154.1:0-6359 GCA_035645095.1 Gaiellaceae bacterium
CTCCGCCGCGACGGTGACCGCGCCGGCGCCGTCCTCGGCCTCGCCGATCACCTCGAACCCCTCGGCTTCGAGGATCGCGCGCGCCGACGCCCGGAAGCTGGGGTGGTCGTCGACGATCACGACGGTCGGGGACACGACGCCATCGTCGCAGACCCCAATCGCTCCCAGGGTGCGGGAAACCGCACTTCGCGTTTACGCCGGCCGCACGGCGTGCAGCACAGCTACATGAGCCGCGACGAGCAGGAGAACGACCAGGCCGCGAGCGGCAGCGAGGGCGAGGACGCGGCCTACGACGACGCCCAGGAGAGCGCAGAGGAGCGCCGCCCCGGCGCCGAGGTCGCCGCGGACGACGCCGAAGGTGGCGAGGACGGCCCGCAGCCGTGGGCCAAGGCCTCCTCGGGCGACGCCGACTCGCCGTAGCCGGCGGCGTCAGGAGGACGCTGCGGCCGCGTGGTCGCGCGGCGCGGCCGGCTCCGCGGCGGGCAGCTCGACGACGAACCGCGACCCCTCGCCGAGCGTGGACTCCACCCAGATCTGACCATCCATCCGCCGCACGAGCTCGCGGCAGATGTAGAGGCCCAGCCCGGTGCCGCCGATGCCGCGCGTCATGTCGGGGTCGAGGCGGTAGAACTTCTCGAAGATCCGGCGGTGCTCCGTCGACGGGATGCCGAGCCCCCGGTCCTCGACCGAGAAGCGCACGGCGCCGGCGCCGTCCCCGTCCTCGACACGGAGTGCGACCGTGCCGCCGCCGGGGGAGTACTTGATCGCGTTGTCGACGAGGTTCGTCAGCACCTGCCGCAGCTGCCCGCGGTCCGCGGCGACGGGCGGTAGCCCCTCCGGCACGTCGAGCTCGAGCACCACCCCCTCGGGGACGTACGCGCGGGCGCTCTCGACGACGCCGCTCGCGAGCTCGCGCGGGTCGCAGCTCTCGATCGCGACGTGGAGCCGTCCGGAGTCGAGGTGACTCGAGAGCAGGAGGTCGTTGACGATCGACGCGAGGCGATCCGACTCGGTCGCGATCACCCCGAGCAGCTCGTGCTGCAGCTCCTCGCCGAGGTCGAGATCGGGGCGCCGGAGCGTCTGCGCGGAGCCGTAGATCGCCGCGAGCGGCGTGCGCAGCTCGTGCGAGACGGTCGCGACGAAGTCGGCCCGCATCTTCTCGAGCTCCCGCTCCTCCGTCAGGTCGCGGAACGCGTAGACGGTTCCCTCCTCCACGGCGACGCCCGTGCCGGAGATCCAGAGCTCGCGCCCGCCGATCTCGAGCGGGGTCGTCACCGCGCGCGTCGGCTCGGTCGGGCTCGTCGCGACCGGGACGATCTCGCGAAGCCGGCCCCACTCGGGTACGACGTCGCGCAGCGGGCGACCGAGCACCTCGGCTTCCGGGAGCCCCGTCAGGGCTGCGGCCGCGGGGTTCCAGAGCCGGACGACGCCGTCGAGATCGACCAGCAGCACGCCGTCCCCGACGGAGTCGAGCACGCGGGCGGCCTGCGCCCGTCGCTCGGCCTCCGAGTAGAGCCTGGCGTTGTCGATCGCGATCGCGGCGTGTCGTGCCAGCTCCTCCGCGACCGCCAGGTCCTCCTCGCCGTACCTGCGGCCGGACTCGGACTGGACGAACGTGATCGCGCCGAGCACCTGGTCGCGGGCGACGAGCGGGACGCAGAGGTAGGAGTGGAGACCGAGGTCGGCGAGGATCTCCCCGTGCAGCTCGTCGCGCACGGCCTGCGCCAGCAGCTCCGCGTCGATCTCCGGCACGAGCTCGGGCTTCCCCGTGCGGATCACCGCCGGCACGCCGAACGCCGCTTCCGGGTCGCTCGGGTACCGCTGCTCGAGCTCCCGCGCGAGCGCGACCTTCAGGGGGTCGACGTGCGCCACCGCGACCCGGCGCAGCGCCCCGTCGTGCAGCACGTCGACGCTGCACCAGTCCGCGACCCGCGGGACGACGAGCCGGGCGACGTCGGCGAGCGTCCGTTCGTAGTCGAGCGAGCTGCCGAGCAGCCAGCCCGCCTCGGCGAGGAAGCGCACGCGCTCCTCGGCCGCGCGGCGGTCCTCGATGTCGAGAGCAGTGCCGACCCAGCCGACGAGTGCGCCGTCGTCGTCGCGAGTCGGCTGGGCGCGGCCGAGGTGCCAGCGGTAGCGCCCGGACGCGTCGCGGAGCCGGTACTCGAACTCCCACGGGTCGTCGACGGTCTCGTCCCACGCCCCGGTCAGCACGGCGAGGTCTTCGGGATGCACGACGTCGCGCCAGTCGTCCCCGCTCGACGTCTCGGGGTCGAGGCCCGTGTACTCGAACCAGCGGCGGTTGTAGTACGTCGTGTGTGCCTCTGCGTCGGCCGTCCAGACGATCTGCGGCACCGCGTCGGCGAGCAGGCGGTAGCGCTGCTCGCTCTCCCGCTCGAGCGCTGCGAGCTCCTGCTCCCGCAGCTGCACCGCCTGCCGCTGGAGCTCCTGCGTCTTCTGCCACAACTCCACGAAGACGGCGACCTTCGCCCGCAGCACGACGGGGTCGAACGGCTTCGTCATGTAGTCGACGGCGCCCGTGTCGTAGCCGCGGAACGCGTGCTCCGGCTCCTTCGACAGCGCCGTCAGGAAGATGATCGGGACGTGCCGCGTGCGCTCGCGCTGCTTGATCAGCTGCGCCGTCTCGAAGCCGTCGAGCCGCGGCATCTGGACGTCGAGCAGGATGCACGCGAAGTCGCGGTGGAGGAGCTCGCGCAGCGCCTCCTCGCCCGACTCCGCCCGGACGAGCTCCTGGCCCAGCGGCTCGAGGATCGCGTCGAGCGCCAGCAGGTTCTCCGGCCGGTCGTCGACGAGCAGGATGCGCGCCGGCTCGGTCATACGCGGGCGCTCTCGGGTGCGCAGAGGAGCCCCTGCAGGAACTTCGGGATCTCCTCCAGCGCGAGCACCGCGTCCGCTTGCGTCGCCGCGATCGCGGCGTCGGGCATCGCGCGCCGCTCCGCCGTCGCCGGGTCCTGCACGATCGCGACGCCGCCGGCTGCCTTGATCGCCGCGAGGCCGTCGGCGCCGTCTGCGTTTGCGCCCGTCAGCACGATGCCGATCGCCCGCTCGCGGTAGGAGTGGGCGACGCTCTCGAAGAGGACGTCGATCGACGGCCGCGCGTGCTGGACGCGCGCCTCCGTCGAGAGCGCGAAGTGCCCGTTCTCGACCAGCAGGTGGTAGTCGGCCGGGGCGACGTAGACGCGGCAGCGCTCGACCGGATCCTTGTCGTTCGGCTCGCACACCGGGCGCACGACGTGCTGCTGCAGGAGCTTGCCGAGCACGCCGCGCCCGGCGTCGGGGCCCCGGTGCTGAGCCACGACGACCGCGGCGTCGACCTCGTCCGAAAGGCCGTCGAGCAACGTGCTGACGGCGTGCAGGCCGCCCCAGGAGGCGCCGATCGCGATCAGGTCGTAGCTCACTCAACGCACCTTCCGGTAGAGGCGCTCCTCCACGTCGAGCACCTCGTAGTCGCTCTCGTGCGGCGAGAACCGCACCGTCTCCTTCTGGCCGAGCGCCAGCACGCCGAACGTGGCGAGGCTCTCGTGGAAGAGCCGGTGCACGGCGTCCTGCAAAGGCTTGTCGAAGTAGATCATCACGTTCCTGCACATGATCACGTGGAACTCGTTGAAGGCCGAGTCGGACGCGAGGTTGTGCTGCGCGAACACCGCGTGCTCGACGAGGGAGCGGTCGAACTGCGCACCGTCGTAGCGCGCGACGTAGTACTCCGAGAACGGCTGCCTGCCGCCCGCGCGGAGGTAGTTCTGCGTGTACTCCTGCATCTTCTCGAGCGGGAAGACGCCGAGCCGCGCCTGCGCGAGCACGGCCTCGTTGATGTCTGTGGCGTAGATGCGGACGCGGTCGGCGAGATCCTCCTCCCGCAGCAGGATCGCGAGCGAGTACACCTCCTCGCCCGTCGAGCAGCCGGCGACCCAGACCCGCGTGAACGGGTAGGTGCGGAGGAGCGGCACGACCCGCTCGCGGAACGAGACGAAGAAGGTCGGGTCGCGGAACATCGCCGTCACGTTGATCGAGAGGTCGAGCAGGAGCCGCTCCATCACGCTCCGGTCGTGGAGGATGCGCTCCTGGAGCGCCGAGATCGTCTCGACGCCCTCGCCGTCCATCCGGCGGCGCAGGCGCCGGCGCAGCGACGCCGGCGCGTACAGGCGGAAGTCGTAGCCGTAGCGGCGGTAGATCGCCTCGAGCAACAGCTCGAGCTCGAGCTGCTCGAGGTCGACCTCCGAGCGCTGGTCGGCCGGCACGGCCGCCTCTAGCGGTAGAGCCACACGCGCATGAGGGAGAGCAGCTGGTCGGTGTCGACCGGCTTCGTGATGTAGTCCGACGCCCCTGCGGCGATCGCGCGCTCGCGGTCTCCCTTCATCGCCTTCGCGGTCAGCGCGATGATCGGGAGCCTCTCGAAGTCCGGCAGCTTGCGGATCTCCTGCGTCGTCTCGTAGCCGTCGAGCTCCGGCATCATCACGTCCATCAGCACGAGGTCGACGTCCGGGTTCGCCTGCAGGCACCCGATCCCGTCCCGGCCGTTCTCGGCGAAGATCACGTCCATGCCGTTCGCCTCGAGCGCGCTCGTGAGGGCGAACACGTTGCGGACGTCGTCGTCGACGATCAGCACCTTCTTCCCGACGAAGACCGCCTCGACGTCGTGCAGCTGCTCCAGCATGCGCCGCTTCTCGTCGGGCAGCTTGGCCTCCACCCGGTGGAGGAAGAGCGACGTCTCGTCGAGGAGCCGCTCCGGCGAGCGCGCGTCCTTGACGACGATCGTCTCCGCGTAGCGCTTCAGCTTCGTCTCTTCGCGCCGCGTCAGCTCCTTGCCCGTGTAGACGATCACCGGCAGGCGGCCGAACCGTTCGTCCGTCTTCACGCGCTCGAGCAGGTCGAAGCCCGTCATCTTCGGCAGCTTCAGGTCGAGCACCATGCAGTCGAACTGCGGCTCCTGCTCGAGCGCCTCGAGCGCCTCCTCGCTGGAGCCGACGGCGACGATGTCCACGTCCCCGTCGCCGCCGACGAGCTCGACGATCGCCCGCCGCTGCGCCTCGTCGTCGTCGACGACGAGCAGGCGGCGGACGCCGCGGTCGATGAACGACTCGATCCCGCCGAAGATCTCGTCCAGTGCCTCGGCCGAGGCCGGCTTCTGCACGAACGCGACCGCGCCGGCGAGGAGTGCGGGCTGGCGCTCCTCGGCTCCCGAGACGATGTGCACCGGGATGTGCCTCGTCGCCGGGTGCCGCTTCAGCCGCTCGAGCACCGTCCAGCCGTCGAGGACCGGGAGCGTCATGTCGAGCACGATCGCGTCCGGCCGGAACTCGCGCGCGAGCGCGAGGCCGGTGTCGCCCCGCAGTGCGACGATCCCCTTGAAGCCGCGCTCACGCGCCATCTCCAGCTCGACCCGGGCGAAGGCAGGGTCGTCCTCGACGATGAGGACCACGCGGTCGCCCGCCTCGACCGTCTCGCGGTCGTCCGCGAGCTCCGGCTCGAGCAGCCTCGGGTTCGCGAGCTCCGGCTCCGCCGCGACTGCGGCCGCCGCCGCGCTGCCGTTGCCGCTCGCGCCGATCGAGAGCCCGGCGTCGAGCTCGCGCAGGATGTCGGCGCCGTCCCCGGCGTGGTGCTGCCCCACGTAGCGGGAGGGGAGGTAGAGCGTGAAGCTGCTGCCGACTCCAGGCTCCGACTCGGCGTGGATCTCCCCGCCGAGGAGCCGTGCGATCTCCCGACTGATCGAGAGCCCGAGACCGGTGCCGCCGAAGCGCCGGCTCGTCGTCCCGTCCGCCTGCTGGAAGGCCTCGAAGACGATCCGGAGCTTGTCCGCCGGGATGCCGATCCCCGTGTCGGTGACGGTGAAGCCGACGACCTCGTCCGCGTGTGCGAGCGCCTCGCCTGCGAACTGGAGCGTCTCGGGCGCCCGTGCAACCCGCAGCGTCACCGAGCCGGACTCCGTGAACTTGACCGCGTTCGAGAGCAAGTTGCGGAGGACCTGCTGCAGCCTCTGCGAGTCCGTCTCGAGCGCGTCCGGGCCGCCGTCGACCTGCTCGACGCTGAACTGCAGCCCCTTGTCCTCGGCGAGCGGGGCGAACGCGCGCCGGAGCTGCGCGACCTCGTCCGCAATCGCGACCGTCGTCACGTGGACGTCCATCTTCCCGGCCTCGACCTTCGAAAGGTCGAGGATGTCGCTGATCAGCGAGAGCAGGTCCGTGCCGGCCTGGTGGATCGTTCGCGAGAACTCGATCTGCTTGTCGGTGAGGTTCCCGTCCGGGTTCTCCGCGAGCAGCTTCGCGAGGATGAGCAGGGAGTTGAGCGGCGTGCGCAGCTCGTGCGACATATTTGCGAGGAACTCGGACTTGTAGCGCGACGAC
>DASQNG010000155.1:0-7133 GCA_035645095.1 Gaiellaceae bacterium
GTGAAGCGCCGGCTCAGGCGAGGATAAATCATGTTGGCGAACACCGCCGACGCGCCGAAAAACGCCAGCAGCGAAGCGTAGCCGCTGGCGTTGAGACCGAGCAGCGTGCGCGCGTATAAGGGCAGCAGCGAGAATTGCACCGAAGCGAAAACCATGAAGCCCGCAATCTGCACTAAAATCGCGCGCAGTTCGGGCGAGTGTCGTGTGTAACGCCAACCGGCGCGCATCGCACCCAGCATGTGTTCGGGCGGCATATCGGCTTCGCGCGACAGGCGTTTCCAGCGGGCAAAAACCGTCACCACGCCAAGAAACGAAATCGCATTCAGCGCGAATACAACACCCGGCGCCGCGGCGCGATTGGGCAGCAGATTAGCCGCAACGCTGATAATAACGCCGCCCAGCAGGGGGCCGATGATGCGCGACAAGTTCCACGCGATGCCGCCCAGGCTCATGGCGCTGGTCAGCTCGCGGCGCTTCACCATTTCGGGAATCAGAGCCTGCCAGGCCGGGCCGGTCATCGAGCCGCCAATCGCCATCAGCAAGGTAAAAAAGATGAGAACCCACGGCGTTGTGATATTTAAAAGCGTGAGAACGGCCAGAGTGCCCGCGACCAGCGTGGCCCAGGCCTGAGTGAAGATAATAAGCTTACGGCGATCGACGATATCGGCCAGCGCACCCGCGGGCAGCGACAGTAAAAACATCGGCAGCGAACCGGCGGCGGCGCACGTCGACCGCGTCGTGCACATCCGCGACGGCCGGGTCAGCGACGAGCAGGTGCGCTCCGCCCGGAACGGGACGATCGTCGTCGGCCGCGGCGGCTGGCTGCGGCTGCCCGAGGACCTCCTGCGCGGTGCCGGCATCAACGACCGCGCGTCTGCCGCCCTCGCCCCCGCCGGGCTCCTCGTCACTCCAGCCGCCGGCGGGCCCCAACGGGCGGCCCAACCGCGACCGGCCGTCTCGGACGCGCCTCGCATGCCGCCCCGCACCGTCGTCGAGGCGCGCGGGCTCCGCCGCAGCTTCGGCAGCGTCGCCGTGCTCGACGGCGTCTCGGCGACGTTCGCCGCCGGCCGCCTCGCCGTCGTCACCGGGCCGTCCGGGTCCGGCAAGACGACGCTGCTGCACCTCCTCGCCGGGCTCGACCTCCCGGACGCCGGCGAGGTGATCGTCGACGGCGTCGCCCTCACGAGACTCGACCGGAGCGGCCGCGCCGAGCTGCGGCGGACGCGGCTCGCGTTCGTGGGCCAGACGGTGACGCTCGTGCCCTTCCTCGGCGCCCGCGAGAACGTGGAGCTCGCGCTCGCGCTGCGCGGCGTCGCCCCCGACGAGGGACGCTCCCGCAC
The DNA here is from genome assembly GCA_035645095.1 of Gaiellaceae bacterium. Lineage (GTDB taxonomy): Bacteria > Actinomycetota > Thermoleophilia > Gaiellales > Gaiellaceae > Gaiellasilicea. The sequence goes on from DASQNG010000155.1 coordinate 1,341, forward strand.
GGCCGATGTCCTCGTCGCGGTCGGGCTGGAGGAGGAGGCCGAGCGACCGGTCGCAGAGCTCTCGGCCGGTCAGCGGGAGCGAGCGGCGGTGGCCCGGGCGCTGGCGCCGCGACCGCTCGCGGTGGTCGCGGACGAGCCGACCGCACGGCTCGACGCGCCGAACGCGCTCGCGGTCGGCACGCTCTTCGCGGAGCTCGCCCGCTCGAGCGGCACCGCCTTCGTCTGCGCGACCCACGACCCGCTTTTGATCGATCTGGCAGACGACGTGCTGACGCTAGGATCGGGCTAGATGGCGCTCCGGAGCGAGACGATCCAGGTGAACGGCGTCCGCTGCGAGCGGTGCGTGAACAGGCTCGCCGCGACGCTGCGCGACCACGAGGGGCTGGAGGCGGCGAACGCCAACCTGATGGGGCAGGTGCACCTCTCCTGGGACGACGAGAAGACGACGCGCGACGCGCTCGTCGAGGCCCTCGCGCGCGGCGGCTTCCGTCAGCTCCCGTCCGGCTGAGGGAATAGCGGCCGCGGGCCGCGCGTTGCAGCGCGTATTCGGAGAGGTAGGGTGCCGCGGTGAGCGAGGCCGGGGCAGGCGACGCGAGGAGGCTCGCGACCGAAGCACGTGATCGGGTGCGTTTCGAGGAGGAGGCGCTCGGGCTGGCCGACCAGGTGTACCGTGTCGCACGCCGTCTCGTCGGGACGCGAGAGGAGGCCGAGGAGCTGGTGCAGGAGACGTACGCGAGAGCGTTCCGGAGCTGGCGCTCCTACTCCCACGGGACGAACATGCGCGCGTGGCTGCTCCGGATCCTGACGAACCTCAACCTCGACCGCGGGCGCCGGATCCAGCGCACGCCGGACACGCAGCCGCTCGAGGAGGGCGACTACTACCTCGCGAACAAGGTCGCCGCCGCCGAGGGCGAGCAGGCACTCGAGCAGGAGCGGGTGGTCGAGCGGCTCTCGCAGACCGGCGTCGTCGATGCCCTCTCCGCCCTGCCGCACGACTTCCGCGACGTCGTCGTGCTCGTCGACATCGGTGACTTCAGCTACGCCGATGCCGCTCAGATCCTGGACGTCCCGCTCGGCACCGTGATGTCCCGTCTCCATCGTGGGCGGCGGCTGTTGAAACAGAAGCTCGCCGAGGAGACGCTCGCGTGACAGCACACGATCCCGGCTGCGAGAAGTGCGAGCAGCTCCTTCAGGGCTACCTGGACCGCGACCTCTCGCCGGCCGAGGTCGTGCAGGCGGAGGCGCACCTGGACGGGTGCCACTACTGCCGCCGCCGCTACCGCTTCGAGGAGACGCTGCGCCGCTACATCAAGGTGAGCGCGACCGAGCGACTGCCGGCGGGCCTCCTGCAGAAGCTCTCGCAGCTCGCGCAGCAGCAGCCGGGCGCGCCGTAGCGCCGACCGACTGGACGAGCGCCGACTGGCGCACGGAGGCCGACGCCTGGCTGAGGGCGGAGGCTGCGCGGCTCGGGCTCGCGCCGGTGACCGCGATCGAGCAGCCGCACGTCCGGCCGTGGGGCACGGTGCTGCGGGCGGAGACGGCAGGCGGGACGGTGTGGTTGAAGGCGCCGGAAGACGCGCTCCGCCACGAGGTCGCACTGACGCGGCTCCTCGCGGCGCGGGCGCCAGCGACTGCGCCGGAGCTCCTCGCCACCGACCCGGAGCGCGGGTGGCTGCTCCTCGCGGATGGCGGGGAGCGCCTGCGGGAGGTCGTCGAGCGGGAGCGGCGCCTCGAGTACTGGCTCGACGTGCTGCCGCGGTACGCCGAGGTGCAGCTCGCGCTCGTCGCCGACGTGCCGCAGTTACTCGACCTCGGGGTGCCCGACCTGAGGCTGCCGGTGCTGGCGGAGCGGCTGGAGCAGTTCCTCCGGCGGCTCGAGGTCCCGGAGGCGGCGGACGCGCTCGAACTCGTGCCCGACGTGCGGGCTCTGGCGGAGGAGCTTGCCGCCTTCGCCCTACCGGAGACCGTGCAGCACGACGACCTGCACGACGCGCAGGTCTTCGTCCGCGACGGCGCCTATCGCGTCCTCGACTGGGGCGACGCCTGTGTCTCACACCCGTTCTTCAGCCTGTCGGTCACGCTGGAGGGCCAGCTCGCATGGGGACTCGACGACGTGGAGCGGTCGATCGACGTGACGCCTTACCGCGACGCGTACCTGGCGCCGTGGCGGGCGGCCTACCCCGAGGTCGACCTGGAGGCGGCAGTCACGCTCGCGCTACCCCTCGGCTGGGCCTGCCGCGTCGCGAACGGACACGTGGAGGGCGAGGACGCCGCGACCGTCGCCCGCCTGCAGATGCTCCGCGCCGACCTCGGCCGCTAGAGGGCCGGGAGGTCCTCGGGCCGGTCGACGTCCCCCGGTGCACCCAGGTCGTCGCACGGCACGAGCACGGCGTTGCGGAGGCGCAGGCCCTCGTCCGGGACGTCGGCCCACGCCGACCGCGCGAGGAGGAGCGGGTGGCCGCGAACGCCGCCGTAGCTCGCCGCCACGACGGGGGCCCCGCTCTCCCGCCAGGCGGCGAGCACACGCACCACGGCGGCGGGGGCGAGCGCGGGCCCGTCGGCGAGGACGACGACGGCCGCCTCTGCGTCGCCGGCGGCCTCGAGCCCGCAGCGGAGCGACGCACCCGGCCCGCGCTCCCACTCCGGGCAGCGCACGCTGCGCGCGTCGGTCTCCACCTCGTGTGCACCGACGACGACGAGCACTTCGTCGACGGGCGAGGCGCGCACTCGCTCGAGCACCGCCGGCAGCAGCAGCCGTTGCTTGGGCGACCCGAACCGGCTCGCCGCCCCGGCCGCGAGCACCACCGCGGCGACGGCCACAGGTTAGCCCTCCTCGACCGTGACCTTCTCCATCACGACCGGCTGCGACGGCGGGCCGTCGCCCTGGCCGAGCGCGTCGACCGCGAGCACGACGTCGAGGCCGTCGACGACGCGGCCGACGATCGCGTACTCGGGAGGAAGCCCGGCGTCCTCGCCCGTCACGACGAAGAACTGGCTTCCCGACGTCCCGGCCGCCTCCGGCTCCGCCTTCGCCATCGCGACGACGCCCTGCGTGTATGCGGCGTCGGACGACGGCGCGTCGACCGTCTGGTAGCCGGGGCCGCCGGCGCCCGTGCCGGTCGGGTCGCCGCCCTGGATCACGAAGCCGGGGACGACGCGGTGGAAGGTCGTGCCGTCGAAGTAGCCGTCGCGTGCGAGCTCTACGAGCGAGGCCGCCGTGGTGGGCGCCGATTCCTGGTCGAGCTCGATCGTGAACGTGCCGCAGTTCGTCTCGACGACGAGCCGGTACGTGGTGTCGGGGTCGAGCTCGGAGGTCGGCGCGGACCGGCTCTCCTCCTCGCGCGGCGCGGGCGCCTCCACGGCCTCGCACTCGCCGGGCTGCGCCTCGACGGGAGTCGTGGCGGGGCCGGTGGCCGCGGGCGCCGTCGTCGCGGGCGTCGCGTCGCCGTCGTCGTCACCGCCGCAGGCGGCGAGGCCCAGCGCGAGCAGGGGGAGCAGGAGGACGCGGCGGGCTAGCTGCACCCGACGAGCTTACGCCACTCGTCGGTCACCTTCTCCACGTACGCGACCGTCTCCGCGTACGGCTGCGGCCCGAGCTCCTCCACCGCGCCGGGACCGGCGTTGTAGGCCGCGAGGGCGAGATCCGCCGAGCCGAACCGGTCGAACATCCGGCGGAGGTAGCGCGCGCCGGCAAGGACGTTCTCGTCCGGGCGAGAGGCATCGAGCTCGAGCTCGGCCGCCGTCGACGGGAGCACCTGCAGGAGCCCCACGGCGCCGGCGCGCGAGCGTGCCTGCGGGTGGAAACCGGACTCCACCTTCGCGACGGCGACGAGCAGCGCAAGCGGCAGCGCCGCGTCGGCCGCCGCCACCTCGAAATCCTCGCGGAACCGTTCCGGCAGCGCGCACGGCGTCGTTGCGGCCGCGCCCGGCGGAACGGCGCCGGTCGTCTCGGCCTCCGCCGTCTGGTCGAGGGCGAGCGTGAACCCGCACGTGCAGGCGACGACGAGGAGGAAGAGGAGTCGGACAGACATCGGACCGTCCGCCGTACCCGGTGGCGGAGCAGCGAAACGCTGCTACAGCGCCTCGAGCGCCCGCCGGACGAGCGTGCGGGCGATCTCGACCTTGTACTTCGTGCCCGGGAGCGGCGTCGCGTGCTCGAGCTCCGCCGGCGACCCGAGCAGCCACGGCACCGGCGCTGCGCCGGCGAGCGCGACCCGCGTCCCGCCCTCGATTCGGGCAGCGGCGACGCCCACCAGGGCGAACGCCCACCGCTGCCGGTCCATCGCCTTCAAGTACGTGCTCGCCGCGACCTCCGGCAGCTCGAGCTCCAGAATCAGCTCCCCGGGCTCGAGCCGCGTCACCTCGCGGTCGTCGAGCGTCGGCAGCCGGTAGAGGTCCGCCACCTCGAGCATCCGCCGGTCGGTGCGGAGGCGGGCGCCCAGCGCGAGCAGCGCGGCGGCCGGGTCGGACGGATGCGCGGAGGCGCAGAGATCGTTGCCGAGGAACGCGTGCTCGCGGTGCTGCCCCTCCTTCGCGTGGCAGCGGTCGCCGCCGTGCAGGTAGCAGTCGAAGCGGAGGCGCCAGTACCAGCAGCGCGTCGCCTGCAGCAGGTTCCCGCCGATCGTCCCGGTCGCGCGGAGCTGCGGCGACGCGGAGAGCCGGCAGGCCTCGCGCAGCGTGTGGGGGATCTCGGGATCGACCTCGAGCTCGCCGAGCGTCGTGCCGGCGCCGACGCAGAGTCCCCGCTCCTGGCGGCGGATCCCGCTCGGCACCACGTGCCGGAGCTCGACGAGCGCGTCTGCCCGCACGATGCCCTCACGCAGGAGCGGGACGAGGTCGGTGCCGCCGCCGAGCGCCCGCGCGCCGTTCCCGAGCACCGCGACCGCGGCCTCGACCGAGTCAGGAGCGTGCAGCTCCAACCTGCTCCTTCCGTCGTGCCGAAGCCGCCGCGAGCGCGCGCAGCATCTCCTCGCGGGTGATCGGCAGTGAGCGCACGTCGGCGCCGGTCGCGTCGCGGATCGCGTTCGCGATCGCTGCCGCTGTAGGGATGATCGGCGGCTCGCCGAGTCCCTTCGAGCCGAGGTTCGTCAGGTGCGTGTCGGGCTCGTCGACGAACTCGCACACGATCTCCGGCACGTCGGCGATCGTCGGCAGCTTGTACGCGTCGAGCGTCTGCGTCAGCACCGCGCCGGTGCGCGGGTCGAGCAGCCGCTGCTCGCTGAGCGTGTGGCCCACGGCCTGGATGATCCCGCCCTCGACCTGGCTGCGCGCCCCGAGCGTGTTCACGATCCGGCCGACGTCGTGGATTGCCGCGATGCGGTGCACCCGCACCTCGCCCGTCTCGACGTCGACCCCGACCTCCGCCACCTGCACGCCGAAGGTGAGCACCCGCATGCCGGTCGGGTTCGGGCCGCGCGCGCCCCGGCCGAGGATCTGCGCGTCGCCGAGCAGCCCGAGCAGCTCCGTGAGCGGCCAGGAGCCCCCGTCGGCGCTCACGATCTCGCCGCCCTTCAGCGAGAGCGTCCGCTGCTCGCGGTGCCAGCGCTGCGCTGCCAACTCGACGATCTGCCGCGCGGCGTCGGCGGCGGCGGAGCGGACTGCGGGGCCCATCGAGGGGATCGTGGAGGAGCCGGCCGAGATGGAGGCGTAGGGGCCGCGGGCGGTGTCGCCGAGCTCGACGCGCACGTGGTCGAGCGGGAGGCCGAGCTCCTCGGCCGCGATCTGCGCCATCGCCGTGCGTGAGCCGGTGCCGATGTCCTGCATCGCCGTCACGACGGTTGCCCGACCGTTCTG
>DASQNG010000156.1:0-10249 GCA_035645095.1 Gaiellaceae bacterium
ACCGGCATCGGCGAGGGTGCGGCGCATGGCGATCTTGTGCGTCATCAGGTACGCCGTCGCGGTGCCGATCCCCGGCAGCCCGAGCTCCTCGGCGACCGCGGCGACGACCGGCACGGCGCGATCGGCGGAAACGGTCAGGACGCCGTCGACGCGGTGCCGGCGGCCGACCTCGGTGACGGCGTCGACGTCGGTGAAGTCGACCGGCTCCGCCACGTCCGCCTCGCCGAGCCCGGGCGCGTCCGGGTTCCGGTCGACGGCGACGACGCGGTGGCCGAGCTCACGCGCGCGAAGGATGGCGCGGCGTTGGTGGCGGCCGGCGCCGACGAAGAGGACGGTGGACACGCGGCGCGATGCTATCTCGCGCGGCGTGGCGCGAGCTTCAGGCGCCTGGTGCGGCGGAGAAGCCGGGGACGAGGAACGCGAGCTTCTGGAAGCGCTCGATCTCGCACCCGTCGCGCATGCTCAGCTGCGCGGAGACGCTCCTCCCCCGGTACGTCCCCGCCACGAGCGCCTGCTGCGGCCCGCCGTACACCTGCGTGCACATCACGTCCTTCGGCAGCGGCGCGAACGGCGCCCGAAGGCCGGCGAGTCGGGTGCAGGCCGCCGCGGCGCGCGGCAGGTTCCCGCCGGCCGGCCCGCAGCGGAGCGTCCAGCGCTTCGAGCCGCCCGCCTGGGCGCCCTGCGGCCAGTAGGTGACGGTGAGCGAGGACGCGGCGGGCGTGGCGGCCGCGGCCGTCGTGCCGGTCTCCCGCGCGGGCGCGGAGGAGGCGGAGCCGCAGCCCACGGCGGCCAGCATGGCGGCGGCGGCGAGGACGGCGGCGCGCATGCCGGGAGGGTAGCGCGCGACTAGACTCGCCGCGTGCCTCTGAGCGGCAAGCGCATCTTCGTGACCGGCGGCGCCGGCTTCATCGCGACCACGCTCGCGCGGCGGCTCGTCGAGGAGAACGAGGTGATCGCGCTCGACAACCTGCACCGCGACGCGTTGACCGGCTCGGCCCTCGCGGAGCACCCCAACTTCACCTTCCACGAGGCGGACGTACTCGACGCCGACCTGCTCCGAGAGCTCGCCCGCGGCGCGACCCACTTCGTCCACTGCGCGGCGATCGCCGGCGTGCAGACGGTGCTCGAAAGCCCCGTGCGGACGATGCGCGTGAACGTGATCGGCACCTACAACGCGCTCGAGGCGGCGACGGCGACGCTCGACTCGCTCGAGCGCTTCGTCGACTTCTCGACGAGCGAGGTCTTCGGCACGCACGCGTTCCGCGTCCAGGAGGGGCAGGTGTCGACGATCGGCTCCGTCGGCGAGGCGCGCTGGACGTACGCCGTCTCCAAGCTCGCCGGCGAGCACATGGCGCACGCCTACCACGACGAGCTGGGGCTCCCGACTGTCACCGTGCACCCGTTCAACGTCTACGGCCCCGGCCAGATCGGCGGCGGCGCGATCCGCGCCTTCATCGAAGCGGCGCTCGCCGGCCGCGACCTCACGATCCACGGCGACGGGTCGCAGATCCGCGCCTGGTGCTACGTCGACGACATGGTGCACGGCACGCTCCTCTGTCTCGAGCACCCCGGCGCGGTCGGCCAGACGTTCAACATCGGCAACGCGCGCTCGACGGTGACGATCTACGACCTCGCGCAGCGGGTCCGGCGGCTCACCGGCGCGGACGTGGAGATCGTCTTCCAGCCGCTCCACTACGCCGACGTGGAGCTGCGGATCCCGAACGTCGAGAAGGCGCGCGAGACCCTTGGGTTCGACGCGCGCGTCGACCTCGACGACGGGCTCGCGCGCACGATCGCCTGGTACCGCGAGCGCAAGCCGGCGACCGTCTGACGGTGGACGTCCGGCCGGAGGCGCCGACCGGGACGGGCGTGATCCGCCTCGGCTTCCCCGACGTCGGCGACACCGAGGCGGCGGCGGTCGCGGAGGTGCTCGCGTCCGGGGCGCTGACGATGGGGCCGAAGGTGGCGGAGCTCGAGGAGCTCGTCGCTGTGGCCTGCGGGGTCGAGCACGCGGTGGCGGTCGCGAACGGCACGGCGGCCCTGCACCTCGCGGTGCTCGCGCTCGGGATCGGCCCCGGCGACGAGGTGATCGTACCGGCGTACACGTTCCCGGCGACCGCGAACGTCGTCCGGCTCGCGGGCGCGACGCCGGTGCTCGTCGACGTCGACGCGGAGACATTCAACCTCGACCTCGACCGGGTGTACGAGGCGGTGACGCCGCGGACGAAGGCGGTGCTCGCCGTCCACCTGTTCGGCCGGCCGCTCGACTGGGAGGCGCTGCAGAGCGCCGTCTCGCCCGAGATCCTGCTGCTCGAGGACGCCGCCGGTGCGCTCGGCGCGCGATGGCGGGGGATGCCGTGCGGCGGGCTCGGCTCGCTCGGCTGTCTCTCCTTCCATCCGCGCAAGATCGTGACGACGGGCGAGGGCGGCGCCGTGACGACGGCCGACGCGGAGCTGGCGGCGGCGGTGCGGCGGCTGCGCCACCACGGCATCGGGGCCGACGGCGACCTGCCGGTGCCATCGACCAACTACCGGCTCGCCGACGTCCTTTGCGCGATCGGGATTCCGCAGCTCCGGCGTCTGGACGAGCTGCTCGCGGCGCGGGCCCGCGTGGCTGCGGGGTACGCGGACCGACTGTCGGGCGTGGTCGAGCTACCGGACGCCGACGAGGGCGACACGCACGGCTGGCAGGCGTACGTCGTCCGGCTCGACCGCCGCGACGAGGCGCTCGCAGCGCTGCGCGCAGAGGGGATCGAGGTGCAGATCGGGACGTTCGCGCTGCACCGGCTCGGCGCGTACCGGGACCAGGGCCCGTTCCCAGGCGCCGACGCGGCCTTCGAGCGCGCCCTCGCGCTGCCGCTCCACTCGCGACTTACGGACGCCGATCTCGACCGCGTCGCGGCGGGCGTCGCTCGCTTCGCGTCCCGCTGAGCCGTCCCGAAGTGCCACGTGCGGGTCAGAGCCGGCCGAGGCCGTTCAGGCCCCCACGCGCACGCGGTCAGGGCTCGTCCCAGCCGTCCGGCAGCTCCGGCTCCAGCCGCCACGACGGCTCCGGGCGCCAGCCGGAGCGGTCGCGGTCGAAGGGCCAGGCGCGAGCCGCGAGCGCGGCGAGCGCCTGCTCTGCGGCGGCGTGGACGGCGGCCGCCTCCGCGCGCGAGAAACGGCCGACGCTGACGGCGTGCTCGAGCTCGTCCTCGTCCTTCCACCGCCATGCCGAGAGGTCGGGTTCGACCACGACGTCGAGGACATGGTCGCTCGTGTCCCAGCCGAACCGCGTCGGGGCGAGCGGCGCCTGCAGGTTCACGTACCACTCGTGGAACCGCCAGTTCTCGTCCCACACCGCCCAGTAGCCGTACGCCGCATCGCGCGGCGCGAGCATCAGCGTGTGCCAGCTCCACTCGCCGTCGCCGAGCGTCCACGGCTGCGACCAGCGCTCGGCGTACGGCAGCGACCGCTCGATCGGCCGCCCCTCGCGGCCGTAGCGGATCTTGATCGGCGCGCCGAGCGGGACGTAGAGGGCCGTCACCGGCCGCGAGTGCTCGACGACAAGCGCCGGCACGACGCGCGAGACCCGGCCATCGTCGACGTGGCGCAGCAGCGCGGTGTCGCCCCGTCGCCACACGGGACGAGTCTACGAGCCGCAGGTACCCTTCCGGCCCTGCAGAACGCCGACGTGCACCCCTTCCCGGAGCCGGCTCCGGAGCTCTCCGTCGTCGTCACGCTGTACGACGAGGAGGCGACGGTGGAGCAGCTCTACCGGCGCGTCGTGGAGACGCTCGACGGCCGGTCGTTCGAGCTCCTTTTCGTCGACGACGGCTCACGCGACCGCACGTGGGAGCTCGTGGAGCGGCTGCACGCCTCCGACCCGCGCGTGCGCGCGCTCCGCTTCAAGCGCAACTTCGGCCAGCACCCGGCGATGCACGCCGGCCTCGCCCGCTCCCGCGGCGACGTCGTCGTGACGATGGACGGCGACCTCCAGAACGAGCCCGAGGACATCCCGCGCCTCGTCGCGGCCGTCGAGGCGGGCGCCGACGTCGCGAGCGGCCGCCGCGCGGCGCGCCACGACTCCTGGGGCCGGACGCTCCCGTCACGCCTGATCAACGGCATGCTGCGCCGCTTCACCCGCGTCGACATCTCCGACTTCGGCTGCGCCTTCAACGCTTACCGGCGGAGCGCCTTCGAGCCCGTGCTGCCGGCGATCGGGAAGCAGAAGTTCACGAAGGCGCTCGTCCTCTCCGGCGGCGCGTCCGTCGTCGAGGTGGACGTCGGCCACGCGCCGCGAGAGGGACCCTCGCGCTACTCGCCGCTGCGCCTGACGCGGATCGCGCTGCACGTCCTCGCCGGCTTCTGGCCGCAGCCGATCCAGTGGATCGGCGTCGCGCTCGGCCTCGTCTGCACGCTCCTGGCGACTGCGCTCGGCGTCTACGGCGCCTGGTACTGGGTCACCCGCGCCGACTTCCCCGGCCCGCTGCTCGGCGGCGTCGCCGTCCTCTTCGTGCTCGGGATCCAGGGCTTCATGCTCGCCCTCGTCGGGGAGTACCTCGGCAGAATCCAGCGCGAGGTCGAAGGGCGGCCGCTGTACACGATCGAAAGGGAGCTGTGAGCAAGGCGAAGCGAGTCCTCGTCACCGGCGGCGCCGGCTTCATCTCGTCCAACTTCATCCGGCACCTGCTCGCCGCGACGCCGTACGAGGTGGTGTCGCTCGACGCGCTCACCTACGCCGGGAACCTGGAGAACCTCGCGGACGTGATGAGTCACGAGCGGCTCTCGTTCGTGCACGGCGACATTCGCGACTCCGACCTCGTGGCGAAGGTCGTCGCGGAGGTGGACGTGATCGTGAACGCGGCGGCCGAGTCGCACGTCGAGAAGTCGATCGAGGAGGGGGCCTCCGAGTTCGTGACGACGAACGTGGAGGGCACGCAGATCCTGCTCGACGCGATCCGGCGGACGCCGGTCGAGCGCTTCGTCCTCATCTCGTCGAGCGAGGTGTACGGCACCGCGGAGCGCGCGCCGATGGACGAGGAGCACCCGCTGAACCCGCGCTCGCCGTACGCGGCGACGAAGGCGGGTGGTGACCGGCTCGCCTACTCGTACCACGTGACCTACGACCTGCCGGTCGTCATCGTCCGGCCGTTCAACAACTACGGGCCGCGCCAGCACCCGGAGAAGGTGATCCCGCGGTTCGTCACGCAGGCGCTTGCCGAAGAGCCGCTCACGATCCACGGCGACGGGCACGCGAGCCGCGACTGGCTGTACGTCGACGACGACGCGGAGGCGATCGAGACGATCATCGCCGCGCCCATCGACGACCTCGCCGGCCAGGTCGTGAACGTGGCGACGGGTGTCGACATTTCGGTCGCACACGTGGCGGACGCCGTCCTCGCAGTCACGGGCTCGGCCTCGGAGAAGGTGCACGTGGACGAGCGGCCGGGGCAAGTCGACCGGCACATCGGCTCGACGGACAAGCTCGCCCGGTTGACCGGCTGGCGCGCGCGAACGGGGTTCGAGGCAGGGCTCGAGCGGACGGTGGCGTGGTACCGCGAGAACGAGGCGTGGTGGCGGGCGGTTCTCGAGCGCGACCGCGTCTCCTCGTACTAGGCGCCGGCGCAGCGCAGGTCGGGCTCCTCCGAGCGGCGCGCACACGAGACCTCGTCACGATCGCAGTCGACCGCGACCCCGGGGCGCCCGGGTTCCGCGACGCCGACCGGCGGGCGCTCGTCTCGACGGAGGACGAGGCCGCCGTCGATCGGTTGGCACGGGCCGAGGAGGTGGACGGGCTGATCTCGCCGGGGGCCGACTGGCCGGTGGGGATCGCGGCGCGCGTCGCCGCCCGCCTCGGGCTGCCGCATCCGATCGACCCGGCGACGGCGGCCGTCGCGACGTCGAAGCAGCGGCAGCGGGAGGCGTTCGCCGCCGCGGGCGTGCCGCAGCCGCGGCTGGTCGCCGACCCTGCGCCGCCCTGCGTCGTCAAGGCGGCCGACCGGCAGGGGCAGCAGGGACTGTTCCTCGTCCGCACCGACGCGGAGCTCGGGCCGGCCCTCGCCGCGGCCGCCGCCGCCTCGCGCAGCGGCGGCGTGGTCGCCGAGGAGCTCGTGGACGGGCCGGAGGTGACCGTTGTCGCGGTGTCCGTGGACGGCGAGTTCCACCCGCTGGCGGTCACCGACCGCCTCACGGGGGAGCCGCCGGCGTTCGGCGTCGCCCTCGCGCACGCGTGGCCGTCGGCTCGTGTTGCCGAGTCACGAGCGGCGGCAGCGGCCGCCGAGGCTGCGGCCGTTGCCGTCGGCGTGCGCAACGGCCCGACGTATACCCAGCTCCGGCTCGGGCCGGACGGGCCGCGCGTGATCGAGCTCGCCGCGCGGCTCGGCGGCGGCCACGACGCGGAGCTCGTCGAGCTCGCGACGGGCGTGCCCCTGAACGACCTGGCGCTCGACTTCGCGCTGACCGGCACCGCTCGTGTCGAGACACCACGAGGTTTTCGGGCGCCGGGCGGCGCGTGCGTCGTCTTCCTGGTGCCGCCGGAGGGGACGCTACGCGCGGTGGAGGGACTCGAAGAGGCACGCGCGGTCGAGGGGGTCGCCGACGTGCGCGTCTACCGCTCGCCGGGACACGTCTTCGGCCCGTTCCGCGCCGGCTCCGACCGCGCCGGCGCCGTCCTCGCGACCGGCACCAGCCGGGACGAGGCGCTCGAGCGGGCGCGCCGTGCGGCGGCCGCAATACGCTTCGTCGTCGGATGAGCCTCCGCTCCACCCCCCTCGGCTTCCAGCCGCCCGCGCTCGGCGAGGAGGAGGTCGAGGCCGTCGCGGAGACGCTCCGCTCCGGCTGGCTCACCACCGGGCCGCGCGCGGCGCTGCTCGAGGAGCGGATGGCGGAGTACCTCGAGGCGGAGCACGTCCTCGCGGTCGCCTCCGGCACGGCCGCCCTCCACCTTTCGCTCGTCGCGCTCGGCGTGGGACCGGGCGACGAGGTGGTGACGACGCCGATCACGTGGCCCGCGACCGCCAACGTGATCGTCCACTGCGGCGCCACGCCCGTCTTCGTCGACGTGTGGGAGGGCGACCTGAACATCGATCCCGCCGCGGCCGCCGCGGCGGTGACGCCGCGGACGAAGGCGCTCCTGCCGGTCCACCTCGCCGGCCAGCCGTGCGACCTCGACCCGCTCTGGGCGCTCGGGCTGCCGGTCGTCGAGGACGCAGCTCATGCAGCCGAGAGCGCCTACCGGGGCCGCAAGCTCGGCGGCCTCTCGGACGCCACGTGCTTCTCCCTCTACGCGACGAAGAACATCGCCGCCGGCGAGGGCGGCCTTGTCGCGACGAACCGCGGCGACGTGGCCGAGGCGATCCGGAACCTGCGGCTGATGCGCCGCGGCGACGGCTCGCTCTACGACATCACGGTGCCGGGCTACAAGGCGAACCTGTCCGACGTGCTCGCCGCGATCGCGCTCGTCCAGCTCGCCAAGGTGCCGGAGCACACGGAACGCCGGCAGCGTCAGTTCGCGCTCTACGACGAGGGCCTCGCCGGTCTGGAGGGGATCGAGCCGCTCGCGCGCGACGGCCGCGACACGCACGCGCTCCACCTCTACGTCGTTCGCGTCGACGCCGAGCGGTTCGGCCTCACCCGCGACGAGCTGCAGCGTGCGCTCGCCGAGGAGCGGATCTCGACGTCGATCCACTTCCTCCCGGTGCACCGGCTGACCTGGTACCGCGAGCGGTATCCCGACCAGCCGCCGCTTCCGGTCGCCGAGCGCGCGGGCGCGGAGATCCTCTCGCTGCCGCTCTCGCCGGCGCACGCCGACGACGACGTCCGGGACGTCCTCGAAGCGCTGCACCGGATCCGCGCGCGCGCCGCATGAGGCGCATCGTCAGGATTGTCGCGACCGTCGTCCTGACGGGGCTGGCCGGCGCGTACATCCTCTGGAAGATCGACCCGCGCACGACGCTCGACGTCCTGCTCGACGCGAGCCCCTGGTGGTTCGCGGCGGCCGCGGCGATCATGATCGGGACCGCGGTGCCGATGGCGCTCCGCTGGCAGTGGATGATGCGGGCGCAGGGGATGCACGAGAGCCTCCCGTGGTTGACGCGCGCGTACTTCGTGTCGTACACGGCCGGGCAGGTCCTGCCGACCGCGATCGGCGGCGACGCGGTGCGGGCGGTCGAGACCGCACGACGGCACCCTGGTCGCGCCGGCGACGTCACCGGCATCGTGCTGCTCGAGCGAGGCCTCGGCGGCGCCGCCACCGTCCTCCTCGGGGCGGTGGGCTTCGCGCTCGCGGTGGGCCGCTACGACCTCGGCGCGTACCTCTGGCTCGAGCTGCTCTTCGTCGCGGGGACGATCGTGCTCGCGTTCGTCTTCTTCGCTCGCTCGGTGCGACCGCTGCTCGCCCTCGCGCAGCCGCTGCTCGCGCGACTCCGGCTCGAGCGCCCGCTTCGCGGCTTCTACGAGGGCGTGCACGCCTTCCGGGCGCACGGGCGCGTGCTCGCGGCCGCGTTCGCGCTCACGCTCGCGCTGCAGGCGGTGCGGATCCTGGCGATCTGGGCGACGGCGCGGGCGGTGGGGATCGACCTCTCGCCGCGGGTCTTCTACGTGATGGGGCCGCTCTTCTTCCTCATCCTGCTCGTGCCCGTGACCCTGAACGGGATCGCCGTCCGCGAGGCGTTCTTCGTCAGCTTCCTCGGCACCGTCGGTGTCGCCGCCGATCCCGCCTTCGCGTGCGGCTTCCTGTTCTTCCTCGTGACCACCGCGCTCGCGCTCCCCGGCGGCCTCGTCCTGCTCTGGGAGGGCCTGCGCGGCCGGCCGAGCGCGCGCCATGTCTGACGTCTCCGTCGTCGTCGTCACCTACGACGCGCTCCCGTGGCTCGAGCGCTGCCTCGAGAGCGTGCGCGGCCTCGAGACGATCGTGGTCGACCACGGCTCGACCGACGGCACCGTCGAGCTCGTCCGGCAGCGGTTCCCGGACGTCCGCCTCATCGAGCAGGAGAACCTCGGGCTCGCCGCGGGGTGGAACGCCGGAATGCGGCGTGCGTCGGGGCGCTGGTTTCTGATCCTGAACGCGGACGCATGGCTGCCGGAGGGGTCGCTCGGACGGCTCGTCGCCTTTGCCGAGGAGCACCCGGAGGCGGCGGTCGTGGGGCCGCGGCTGCTGAACCCCGACGGGTCGTTGCAGCGCTCCGTGCGCGGCTTTCCGACGCTCTGGCGGCTCGCGACGGAGTACCTCTTCCTGCGGAAGCTCGCGCCCCGCACGCAGCTCGTGAACGCCTTCTACGCCGGCGGCTTCCGGCACGACCATGTCCGGGAGGTCGACGTCGTGATGGGAGCGTGCATGCTCGTCCGCCGCGCCGCGGTCGACCAGGTGGGCGAGCTCGACGAGTCGTTCTTCCTCTTCAGCGAGGAGACCGACTGGTGCTACCGGTTCGTGCAGGCGGGGTGGAAGGTGCTCTTCTTCCCCGGCGCCGACTGCATCCACGTCGGCGGGGCCTCGCACGGCGGGCGGCTCTTCCGCGAGAACGTGCGCGGGCACCTGCGGTTCCTCGCAAAGCACCGGGGCGAGCGCGAGGCAGAGCGGGCGCGGCGGCTGCTGCGGGCCGCCCTGCGCGGGCGCGGGCTCCTGTTCCGGGGCGAGCGCGGACGCATGTACCGCGACGCGGCCGCGTGGCTCGGCTCGGGCACGGTCGCGGAGCTGTTGCGCCGATGACCCTCCTGCAGCTCGTCGTGGGCACCGCGGTTGTGCTCGCGCCGGGCTGGACCGTCGCGCGCGCCGTCGGCGTGGCGGGCGTGGCGGGGACGTTCGCGTGGTCGCTCGTCACGATCTTCTTCGCGCTCGCGGTCACGTTCATCGTCGGCGCCTCGCTGACGCTCGCGCTCGTTCTGCTGTTCGCGATCGGCGTGGCGGCGGCGCCCTTTGCGTGGCGCGCGGGGCCGTCCGAGCCGGTGCCCGGGCGGTGGTGGGTGCTCGGCGCCGGTGCGGTTCTCGGGCTGCTGCTCTGGCTCGTCGCCGGCGAGATCGGCGGCGACGGTCTCTTCCATCTCGCGCGGGCGCGAAAGCTGGAGGCGCTCGACGCGCTCGGCCTGGACGCCGTGAACGAGTTCGCCGACGGGGGGCTGCATCCCGGCTACGCGTTCCCGCTCTGGCACGGGTTCCTCGGGCTCGTCGCACGCGTTGGCTTCCTCGATCCGGCGGAGGTCGTGCTACACGAGGCGACGGTGCTCGCGCCGCTCGCGCTCGCGGTCACCTACGAGGCCGGCTGGACGCTCT
>DASQNG010000157.1:0-23542 GCA_035645095.1 Gaiellaceae bacterium
GGCGTTCGCCGAGACTGCCGGGATCCTGCCGCCGGAGGGCGTCGAGCCGGAGACGGTCGTCGGCGCGACGCTCTTCGGGCTCGCGATGTTCGCGACGCTCTTCCTCGGCACCGTCCTCGCGGTCTTCCTGACCCTCGGCGCCGTGCGCGGCGACGCCGAGCGCGGGCTGCTACAGCCGCTCGTCGTGCGGCCGCTCGGGCGGACGACCTTCCTGGTCGGCCGGTTCCTCGGGGCCGCCGCCGTCTGCGCGACGTACGTCGTGCTCGTGTACGTCGGCGCCCTCCTCGTGACGCGGGCGGCGGGCGGCTGGACGCCCGACCGCGTGGTGGTGCCGGCGCTCGAGCTCGCCGCCGCCGTTGCGATCCTCGTCGCGCTCTCGCTGCTCGGGTCGGTGATCCTCTCGGCCACAGCAAATGGGATCGCGGTCTTCATGCTCTTCGGCGCCGGGCTCGTCGCCGGGCTGCTGGGGCAGATCGGCGAGGCGATCGACTCGCCGACGCTCGAGCGCGTCTCGACGCGCACCGCGTGGGCGCTCCCCTTCGAGGCGCTGTACCAGGACGGGCTGCGACGGCTGACCGAGGACTCGCGCGGCTTCACGCGCTTCGCAGTCGAGCTCGGCCCGTTCGGCGGCGGCCAGGGCTACGGCGCGTGGCTGCCGTGGTGGACCCTCGTCTACCTCTGCGGCGTGCTCGCGCTCGCCGCCGTCGCGTTCGCGCGCAGAGACCTGTAGGACCGCCTCCTGACAGGCACGAGCGCCTAGTGCCACCGCCGAAGGGTGCGCAAGGCCGACGCTAGCGTCTGCCGCGTCGACAGCACCGGCGCGTAGAGGTCTCCCTCCTGCGCCACCCGGTCGAGCACGGCGTCCATCGTGAACGCAGCGGGATCGAGCGACTCGCCGACTTCCTCCCAGCGAAGCGGCGTCGAGACCGGGGCACCCGGCTTCGGGCGCACCGAGTAGACGGACGCGATCGTCTTCCCCTCGCCGTTCTGGTTCGAGTCGATCAGGACGCCGCGGCGCTTCGCCTTCGACCACTCGGTCGTCGCGAGGCGGGGATGGGCGCGCGCGATCGCGCCGGCGACGATCTCCGAGAACGACCGCGTCTCCTCGTAGCTGTGCCGGCGCTCGAGCGGCACGAGGACGTGGATGCCCTCGGAGCCGCTCGTCTTCGGGAACGACTCGAGCTCGAGGAGGTCGAGCAGCTCCTTCACGAGCAGCGCGACCTCAACCGTCTCGGCGAATCCGACGTCGGGCGACGGGTCGAGGTCGAAGAGGACGAAGTCGGGGCGTTCGGGCCGGTCGATGCGTGAATACCACGTGTTCAGGTCGATGCAGCCCATGTTCACCATCCAGAGCAGCGCGAGCTCGTCGTTCACGAGCGCGAAGTCGATCTCCTTCCGCGTGCGCTTGGCGTCGCGGGCGGAGACGCGGAAGCGGCGCGTCGGGATCCACTCCGGCATGTGCTTGGGAGCGTCCTTCTGGAAGAAGAACGACCCGTACGCGCCGTCGGGGTACCGCTTCATCGTGAAGGGCCGGTCGCGCAGGTGCGGCACGAGGACGGGCGCCACGTCCCGGTAGTACGTGAGCAGGTCGCCCTTCGTGATCCCTTCATCCGGCCAGAACGGCTTGTCGAGGTTCGAGAGCTTGAGCACGCGCTGGCCGCGCCTCTGCTCCGGCTCGAGTGGCGCCCGCTCGCGCCGCACCTCCCCTGCCGTCTTGTCCTCGCGCAGCCCCTGGTAGACGGGCGCGCGCAACCTGCCGTCGTGCGTCCACTCGGCGAACTTCACCTCGCACACGAGCTCGGGCTCGACCCACACGACGTCGGCCTTCCGCACGCGCGGCATCTTCGGCACCTCCGCGAACGCCGAGGTATCGCGCTCGAGCGGCTGCAGGCGCTCGAGCAGCCGCGCGATCTCTGCCTCGTCGAACCCCGTGCCCACGTTCCCCGCCCACCGCAGCCCACCGGCCTCGCGTACGCCCAGCACGAGCGAGCCGAAGCTTTCCGAGCGGCGGCCCTGGCCCCGGGTGTAGCCGACGATCACGAGTTCCTGCCGGCCGTGCACCTTCAGCTTCAGCCAGTCACGCGTCCGCTTCCCGGGCGCGTAGGTCGAGCCCAGCCGCTTCGCCATGATCCCCTCGAGACCCTGCGCCTCGGCCGCGGCGTACAGCGCCTCGCCGTCGTCGAAGGGCTCCGAGAAGCGGACGGTGGGGTTCCGCGGGTCGAGGACCGCCCCCAGCCGCTCGCGCCGCTCCTCGAGGGACCGGTCGAGCAGCGGCTCCCCGTCCAGCTCGAGGAGGTCGAAGACGTAGAGGACGAGCGACCCGGCTCCCTGCTGCATGGCCGAGAAGCTCGACCTCCCGTTGAGGTCGAGCGCGCATACCTCGCCGTCGAGAACGCAGTTCGGCGTCCGCACTGCTCCGGCGACGGCCTTCGCGACGGCCTCGAACCGCTCCGTCAGTCCCTTGCCGTTCCGGCTCGTCAGCGTCACCTCCCCGTCGGCCACGGCCACGACCGTGCGGTAGCCGTCCCACTTCACCTCGAACGACCAGCCGTCGCCGTGCGGCACCTCCTCGGCGAGCGTCGCGAGCATCGGCGCGTACGCGGTCCGCGTCCCACGCACGGCCGTTCCCTCCTCGTCGCGCTCGCGCTTGCGCACGAGGAGCCAGTTCTTCGGGTCGCCGGAGAGCCGCGCCGGGACGAGCGCCCAGGTGCCGCGGAGGCGCTCGCCCTCGAGCCGGAACGTCAGGCCGCCGTCGCGCTTCTCCTCGAGGAGCTCGTACGTGCCGTGATCCCAGATCTCGACGGTGCCGGCGCCGTAGTTCCCTTGCGGGATCTCGCCCTCGAACGTGGCGTAGGAGAGCGGGTGGTCCTCCACGTGCACGGCGAGGTGCTGTGTGCCGGGGTCGAGCGGCACGCCCTTCGGCACCGCCCAGCTCGCGAGGGCCCCCGCGCGCTCGAGCCGGACGTCGTAGTGGAGCCGCGAGGCGTCGTGTCGCTGCACGACGAAGATCGGACGCCCGCTCGCGTCGCCCCCCTCGAACGGCTCCGGCGTGGCCCCGCGTCGCCGCTTGCGCTCGTAGTCCTCGAGCGGGGACATGCCGCTCTCGCTTATCTCGCCCGGGGGATAACGCTGTGGATGCTGTGGAAAACCGCGGCGGTCACCCGAGCACGCCGAGCTGGCGGAACTTCCGGCGTCGCAGCGTCCGGAGTCGGGCCGCGGGCACCTCGTCGAGCTCCTCGAAGGCAGCCGCCACGGTCGCGGCGAGCAGGCGCGCGGCCTCGTCGTGGTCCGTGTGCGCGCCTCCCTCCGGCTCGGGCACGATCCCGTCGATCACGCCGAGCTCGAGGCAGTGGACGGCGTCCGGCTTGAAGGCGGCAGCCGCCTTGCGCGCCTCGCCGGCGTCGCGCCACAGGATCGCCGCGCACCCCTCCGGCGAGATGACGGAGTAGATCGCGTTCTCCTGCATCAGGACGCGGTCGGCGACGGCGATCGCGACGGCTCCCCCGGAGCCGCCTTCGCCGATCACGCACGCGACGCTCGGCACACCGAGACGCGCCATGGCGGCCTGCGAGCGGGCGATCGCCCCGCCCTGGCCGTGCTGCTCGGCCGCCACGCCGGGATAGGCGCCGGGGGTGTCCACCAGGGTGAGGAGCGGGAAGCCGAGGCGCTCCGCGACACCCATCGCACGCATCGCCTTCGCGTACCCCTCCGGGTACGCCATCCCGAAGTTCCGCCGCGTCCGCTCCTTGATGTCACGGCCCTTCTGGTGGCCGACGACGACGACGGTCCGGCCCTGGAGTTTGCCGAGCCCCGTGACGAGGGCGGCGTCGTCGCCGCGACTGCGGTCGCCGTGCAGCTCGAAGAAGTCGTCCAGGATCCGCTCGACGTAGTCGAGCGTGTACGGGCGGTCCTGGTGGCGGGCGAGCTCGACGGAGCGCCAGATCTCCTCGTCTGTCGCCTCGGACTCGATCCGGTCGAGCTGCCGCCGCAGCCTCTCGAGCTCGCCCGAGAGGCGCGCGCCGCGCAACAGGTCGAGCCCGCCCAGCTTGCTCAACCGGTCCCGCAGCCTGAGCTCGGCGTCACGCGGCACGCTCACCCGATCCCGCTCCGGGCCCGAAGAGCCGCAGCAGGCGTGCGAGCGTCGGCCGCAGCTGCGGACGCGGGACGACGGCGTCCACGTGCCCGAAGCGGAGGTTCGATTCCGCGCGCCCGAAGTCGTCCGGCAGCTTCTCGCGCGTCGTCTGCGCGACGACGCGCGGCCCCGCGAAGGACATCAGCGCGCCCGGCTCGGCGAGGATCACGTCGCCGAGGCTGGCGAAACTGGCGAGCAGCCCGCCGGTCGTCGGGTGCGACATCACGCTGATGAGGGCGCAGCGCGCCTCGTGCAGCTCCTCGACGGCGCAGACGGTCTTCGGGAGTTGCATCAGCGCGAGGATCCCCTCCTGCATGCGCGCGCCGCCGGAGGCCGAGACGGAGACGAGCGGCACGCCGGCCGCCGCCGCGCTGTCGCAGGCGCGCGCGAACTTCTCGCCGGTGACGGATCCCATCGACCCGCCCATGAACGAGAAGTCCATCACCGCGAGCTCGCAGGGCAGGTGCTCGATCAGAGCACGCCCGATCACGAGCGCGTCGCCGAGACCCGTTGCGACCTCGGCCTCGGCGAGCCGCTCCTTGTACGCGCGGAGGTCGAAGAAGTCGAGCGGATCCGCCGAGCGGAGGTCGGCCGCCTCCTCCTCGAAGCTCCCCGGATCCGCGAGCTGCTCGATCCGCGCGCGCGCCCGGACTGGGAAGTGGTGGCCGCACTGGCCGCAGACGCGGAGCGCCGCGTCGAGCTCGTCGTCGCGGTAGTGCGAGCCGCAGCCGGGGCAGGTGTTCGGGTGCTTCTTCGCCGGCGGCGGGGGCGGCGCGTGCTTGTGCTCGATCGAGACGTCGATTGCAGTCGGCTCGCCCATCGCGTGATCTTAGACCTGTCCCCGACGCCGCCGGTTGCAGGCCGCGGCCTCAGCCGAGCGCGGCTGCCGCAAGCCGCGCGAGCTCCCGCTCGTTCTCAGGCTCTGCGCGCAGCCCGGTGAGGCCGAGCCCGGCCACCTCGGCCGTCGCGGCCACCCGCGCCAGCAGCGCCTCGAGCTCGTCGAGCCGGATCCCGTCCGGCTCCGGCATGAAGACCTTGAGCTCCCCCGGCTCGACCACGTCGCAGTCGAGCGCGACGTAGACCGCGTCCACGTCGGCCAGGGCGCGCTCGACCGCGTCCGCGCCCGTGTGCACGCCGGCCGCCGCGACGAACTCCACCTCCGGCGGGTCGAGTGCGCGGGCGCCGACGAGGGCGACGTCCTCCGGCCGCACGGCGCCGTCGTCGATCAGCATTCGCAGCGGCATCCCCCAGGGGTTCCCCGACGGCGACGACGCCGGCGTGTTCAGGTCCCCGTGCGCGTCGATCCAGACGACGCCGAGCCGCCCGTGCGCGGCCGAGAGCCCCTCCACCGCTCCGACGTGGGCGCAGCAGCAGCCGCCGAGCACGAGCGGCCGGGCCGGCAGCTGCGCGGCGAGCGCGAGCGTCTGCTCGGCGAGCGTCTCCTCGTCGACGACGCCGGCCTCGGGGTACGGGAGGTCGAGGTGGGCGGCGGCCGCCATCGCTTCGCCGCCGTCGCCCCAGGCTCGCGGCACGCGGACGAGGCCGGCGGCGAACTCGCGCCCACACGCGTGGCACTGATACTCGGGCCCGAGCGCGACTGCCGTCAGCGTGCGACAGGCGGGGCAGCGAGCGCGCAGGCGGCTCAACCCCGCACCTCGCGCTCCAGGAAGAGCGTGTCGCGGTAGACGCTCATCCCGGCGCGCTCGTACAGCCGCGTCGCGCCGGTCGGGCTCGACGCGTCGACGCCGAGCGTCGCGCGCGTGAGGCCCCGTTCGCGGAAGGCGAGGAATGAATGGAGCAGGAGCGCCTCGCCGAGCCCCTGCCGGCGCCACGGCCGGCGCACGCCGAGGGTGTTCACGTGCCCGGCGGCCGGATCCATCGTGTCACCGCGGCAGAGCGAGAACCCGGCGAGGTCGTCGCCGGCCAGTGCCAGGAACCACAGCGACGGGTCGAACGACGGCGAGTCCACCATCCAGTGCGCCCATTCCTCGTACGTCTCGTCGAACGGGTCGGACGTGTCGCGCCACACCTCGGTCACCGCCTCGTGCACGCGGCGCTCCTCGCCCGGCTCGAGCGTCCGGACGCTGATCCCCTCCGGCCACACCGGCTCCCGCCGGTCGCCGTCGAGCGAGATTTCCATTCGGTATGAGTGCCGCGCGGGGGTGAAGCCGAGGCGCCCGTACGCGGCCACGACGCGCTCGTCGTCGGCCGCCGTCCACGTGCGGAGGCGGCCGCGGGCGGCCCGCTGCTCGAGCCACGGGAGGAGCTCGCCCAGCACCGCGTCCACGTCCGCGTCGGGCGCCACCTTCACGTCGCACCACCACACCGGCGGCTCCTCGCGGTTCGAGTCGACGTCGGCGTAGCCGACGAGACGGCCGTCCTGCTCCAGCACGCGGAGGTCGTCCGCCACCGTCACGTACGGCGTCTCCAGCCAGCGGCGGAGGTCATCGGCCGTGACGTCGCGCTCGCCGAACGCAGCCTGTTGATGGGCGTTCATCAGGTCGAGGACGGCGCCGAAGTCGGGCTCCTCGAACGGCCGCAGCCTCACGCGGGTACGAGCTCGTCGAGGAGGTCCGGCAGGCCCGCGAGGTCAGGCAGCTCCGCGTCCGGGCGCGCGTCGGCCGTGTGTGCCGCGGCGTCCGCGCCGGCGCGGTTGATCCAGACGGAGCGCAGGCCGAGCTCGTTCGCCGGAGCGATGTCGTGGAAGAGGCTCGCGCCGACATGGACGTGGTGTTCCCGATCCGCCGTCGTCAGCTCGAAGAACCGCTCCCAGTGGGCGTGCGCGGGCTTGTACGCCTGCACGTCCTCGGCGACGACGGCCACGTCGACGGGAACACCGAGCGCGCGCTGCGACGCCGCGATCAGGTCGCGGTCGGTGTTCGAGAGGAGCGCGATGCCCCAGCCGCGGCGGCGCAGTTCCTCGAGCGAGCCCGGCGCCTCCGGGAACGGCGGCCAGTCGGGCAACGACTTCGGCAGCACGCCGGCCTCGCCCTCGGGGATCCCGTACCCGACGTCGTTCGCGAGCCGCTCGAGCGTCAGCGCCAGCACCTCCGCGTACGTGCGGAACCCCTCCTCGCCCTGCACCTGCGGCTCGAGCTCGTGGTAGCGCCGCAGGAACTCCGGCGCCCGCTCCGCGCCGTACAGCCGTTCGAGCACGGCTCCGATGCCGGCGTTCCAGTCGATCAGCGTGCCGTAGACGTCGAAGGTCGCCCAGCGCATCGCGGCGCAGCTTACTGTCGGCTACGTGCTCACGATCCGGTCACTCGAGCCGCACGACTGGCCCGCCGTCGCGGAGATCTTCGCCGAGGGAATCGCCGCAGGGAGCGCGACGTTCGAGATGGCCGTGCCGTCGTGGGAGGAGTGGGACGCTGCGCACGATCCGTCGCACCGGCTCGTCGCGGAGCTGGACGGCGACATCGTCGGCTGGGCCGCGGCGTCGCCCGTCTCGCGCCGCGAGGTCTACCGCGGCGTGCTCGAGGAGAGCGTCTACGTGGCCGCGCGCGCCCGTGGCCGGGGGATCGGCCGGGCGCTCCTCGAGCGCCTCCTCGAGGCGGCGCAGGCGGGCGGTGCGTGGACGGTGCAGGCCGGCATCTTCCCGGAGAACGAGGCGAGCCTCCGGCTCCACCGGGCGGCCGGCTTCCGGGAGGTCGGTGTGCGGGAACGCATCGGCCGGCTCGGTGCCGAGTGGCGGGACGTCGTGCTGCTCGAGCGCCGGCTCTAGTCGCGGAAACGGCGGAAGACGACGCAGGCGTTGTGCCCGCCGAACCCGAAGGAGTTGGAGACGCCGACCTCGATCTCCGCCTCTCGCGCCTCGTTCGGGATGTAGTCGAGGTCGCACTCGGGGTCCTCGACCTCGTAGTTGATCGTCGGCGGCAGGACGCCGCGGTTCGTCGCGAGGATCGTGAAGATCGCCTCGACCGCCCCCGCGGCGCCGAGGCAATGCCCCGTCGCGCCCTTCGTCGACGACACCGGGATCCGCCGAGCGTGCTCCTCGCCGACGGCGAGCTTGATCACCCGCGTCTCCGACGCGTCACCGAGCGGGGTCGAGGTGCCGTGCGCGTTGATGTAGCCGACCTCGGCGGGCTCGACCGAGGCGTCCGCGAGCGCCATCCGCATCGCCCGGGCGGGATTCGTGCCCGAGGGATCGGGCTCGGTGATGTGGTTCGCGTCGGAGGAGACGCCGTAGCCGATCAGCTCGGCGTAGATCGTCGCCCCGCGCGCCCGCGCGTGCTCGAGCTCCTCGAGCACGACGACGGCGCCGGCCTCACCCATCACGAAGCCGTCCCGCTCGGCGTCGAACGGGCGCGAGGCGCGCCGCGGGTCGTCGTTCCGGCGCGAGAGCGCGCGCATCGCGCCGAAGCCGGCGATGCCGACCCGCGTGATCCCGGCCTCGGTGCCGCCGCAGAGCATCGCGTCGGCACGCCCGAGTCGGATCGCGTCGGCACCCTCGCCGATCGCCATGTTCGACGCGGCGCACGCGGTGCACTGCGACGAGAGCGGCCCCTGCGTCCCGAGCTCCATCGAGACCCAGCCGGCCCCCATGTTCGGGATGATCGCCGGGATCGAGAAAGGGTTGACCCGGTCGGGGCCGCGCTCCATCAGGGTCTGGTAGCAGTCCTGGAAGGCCCCGAGCCCGCCGATGCCCGTCGCGATCGACGCGCCGATCCGCTCCGGCTCCTTGCCGATGTCGAGGCCGGAATCGGTCTCGGCTTGGCGCGCAGCGGCGAGGATCATCTGGGCGAAGCGGTCCATCCGGCGCGCCTGCTTGCGGTCGATCCACTGCGTCGGGTCGAAGTCCTTCAGCTCGCACGCGAAGTCGACGGGGA
Source organism: Gaiellaceae bacterium (assembly GCA_035645095.1). Lineage (GTDB taxonomy): Bacteria > Actinomycetota > Thermoleophilia > Gaiellales > Gaiellaceae > Gaiellasilicea. The sequence continues at coordinate 8,959 of DASQNG010000157.1, forward strand.
AGCCCGTCGCGTCGAACTGCCGAATCGGCGCCGCGCCGGACCCGCCGGCGATGAGGTTCGCCCACGTGGTCTCGAGGTCGTTGCCGAGCGGCGTCACCATGCCGAGGCCGGTCACGACCACTCTCCGCCTGCCGTTCAGTGAGCTCATCTCTCCCGTCCGCCGTCACATACCGAGGCCGCCGTCGACGAGCAGCACCTCGCCCGTGATGAACGACGCCTCGTCGGAGCAGAGGAAGCGTACCGCCCCGGCCACGTCCTCCGGATCGCCGAGCCTGCCGAGCGGCGTCGAGTCGAGCATCGCGCTCGTGGCCCCCTCCGGGAGGACGTCCGTCAGCTGCGTCTTGACGTAGCCGGGCGCCACGACGTTCGCGCGGACGCCGCGCGAGCCGAGCTCGCGCGCGATCGACTTCGTGAAGCCGATGATCCCCGCCTTCGAGGCCGCGTAGTTCGTCTGCCCCCAGTTGCCGTGGACGCCAACAATGGACGAGACGTTCACGATCGCCCCCGCCCGGCGCCGCATCATCGGCCGCGTGACGGCACGGCAGGTGTAGAAGACGGAGGAGAGGTTCGTCTCGAGCACCGTCCGCCAGTCGTCGTCGCTCATCCGGGCGAGGACGCCGTCGCGGGTGAGACCCGCGTTGTTGACGAGGATGTCGACGTCGCCCGCCTCGGCGACGAGGCGCGCCGCCTCGTCCGCGGAGGAGACGTCGGCCTGGACGGCGCGCCCGTCCAGCTCCTCCGCGAGCCGCTCGGCCTCCTCCTGACCGGTGCGGTAACCGAGGACGACGCTCGCGCCGGCGCCTGCGAGCTCCTGCGCGATCGCCCGCCCGATCCCCCGGGACGCGCCGGTGACGAGCGCGGTCTTGCCTTCGAGTGACGCGAAGGACGAGCTAGGCCAGCGTCTCCTCCAGCGTCCGGAGGCCCTTCAAATCGCTGACGGAGACGGTGCGGACGCTCCTGTCGATCCTCTTCAGTAAACCGCTGAGGACGTTGCCCGGGCCCACCTCGACGAAGACCGTCACGCCCTGCTCGACGAGAGAGCGCGCGGCCTGCGTGAACTTGACCGGCGCCGTCAGCTGCTGCACGAGCAGCTCCCCGTAGCGGCCCGCGTCCTCCAGCCGAGCCGTGACCGTCGACATGAACGCGATGCGTGGATCCTCGAAGTGGATCCGGTCGACGACGGGCCGCAGCTTGTCCGCCGCACGCTCGACGAGCGGCGAGTGGAACGCCCCGGAGACCCGCAGTCGGACTGCCCGCCGCGCACCCTCGCGCTCGGCCTCGGTGCAGCACTCGCCGACGGCGTCGTCCTCGCCCGAGACGACGATCTGCCCCGGGCAGTTGTAATTCGCCGGCCAGACGTTCGAGATCCGGCGGCAGAGGCCCTCGACGACCTCGTCTGCGAGGCCGAGGATGGCCGCCATCGAGCCGGGGCGCTCCTGCGCGGCCTCCGCCATCGCCAGCCCGCGCTCGCGCACGACGGCGATCGCCTGAGCCGCCTCGAGCGACCGGGCGGCGCCCAGTGCGGCGAACTCGCCGACGGAGTGGCCGACGACGAAGTCGGGCTGGATCCCGCGCGCGCGGATGGCCTCGTGCAACGCGAGGCTCGTCGCGACGAGCGCGGGCTGCTGGATCTTCGTGTCGAGCAGGTCGTCCGCAGGCCCGTGGAAGCAGATCGCCTTCAGGTCGAGGCCGGCCGCCTCGCTCCCGGCCTCGTACACGGCCATCGCCTCCGGCACGGCCTCCGCCACCTCGCGTCCCATCCCGGCCTCGAACGATCCCTGGCCCGGGAACATGAAGGCGATCTTGCTCACGCAGCTTCTCCCTCCGTCCATTCGATCAGTGCCGAGCCCCACGTGAGGCCCGCTCCCATGCCCGTCATCAGCGCCAGCTTGCCTGCACGCAGCCGACCGTCCGCGCGCGCGTCGGCGAGCGCGAGGGGGATCGAGCCCGACGAGGTGTTCCCGTACCGGTCGACGTTCACCACCGTCTTCTCCTGCGGGATCCCGAGCTTCCCGCTCGCGTGGTCGATGATGCGCTTGTTCGCCTGGTGCGGCACGTACACGTCGACGTCGTCCACCGTCCGGCCGCACTCGCGCAGGATCTTCTCGCCCGAGGACACCATCACGCGCGTCGCGAACTTGAACACCTCGCGCCCGTTCATCTTCACGAGCCTCGTCGGGTCGTCGAAGTGGCGCGAGCCGCTGCCCGGCAGCCAGAGGTTCTCGCCGCCGCCGCCGTCCGCGCCGAGCTCGAAGCCGAGGAAGCCGCCCTCCTCGACCCGCTCGAGCACGACGGCACCCGCGCCGTCGCCGAAGAGGACGAGCGTGGAGCGGTCGTGCCAGTCGAGGATCTTCGAGAGCACGTCGCCGCCGACCACGAGCGCGCGGCGCGACAGCCCGGACGCAATCATCCCGTAGGCCTGCGCGAGCGCGTACATGAAGCCGGTGCACCCCGCGAGCAGGTCGTACGCCGCCGCGTCGGGCATCCCGAGCTGGTCGGCGAGAAGCGCGGAGCTCGTCGGGAACATCATGTCGGGTGTCACCGTCGCGACGATGATCAAGTCGATGCTCGCGGCGTCCGCCTCGGCGGCGGCGAGGGCCTGCAGCGCCGCGGGGCGGGCGATGTCCGTCAGCGCCTCCTCCTGCGTGGCGAAGCGCCGCTCGCGGATCCCCGTGCGCTCGAGGATCCACTCGTCGGAGGTGTCGACGAAGCGCTCCAGGTCGGCGTTCGTGTAGACCGTCTCGGGCACGTGGGTGCCGAGGCCGGTGATGCCGACGCGTGTGCCGTTGGCGCTGCCGATCACGACGACCTGTCCACGGCGAAGGTGAGCGTTCCACGGACGGCGAGCTCGCCCCCGACGGTCGCCCGGGCGCGCCCCCGACCGATCGGGCCGCGGACGGTCTCCAGGTCGCACTCGAGGTCGAGCACGTCGCCTGGCCTGACGACGCGCTTGAAGCGGACGCCGTCGATCCCGGCGAAGAGCGCGATCCGGCCGCGGTTCTCCTCCTCCGAGAGCACGGCCACCGCGCCGGCCTGCGCGAGCGCCTCGACCATCTTCACGCCCGGCATGATCGGGTTGCCGGGGAAGTGCCCGGCGCAGTCCTCCTCGGTCACGGTCTTCCGCGCGACGACGCGCGCGCCGGGCACGAGCTCCACGACCTCGTCGAGGAGCAGGAACGGTGGCCGGTGCGGCAGGATCGCTTCGATCCCGCTGCGCCCGAGCGGCAGCCCCTCCGGCACGCCGGCGCTCATGCGGGGACGCGGTCGGTGAGCCGGCTTCGGAGCCGCGCGCGGCCGCGGTGCGCGTGCGACTTGGCGGTCCCCACCGGCAGCCCCTCGGCGCCTGCGATCTCCTCGAAGGAGAGGTCGAAGGCGTCCTTCAGCACGACGACCTTCGCCTGCGCCGGCGTCAGGTCCGCAAGGCAGGCGCCGAGCTCGCGGCGGAGCGCCGACCGCTCGGCCTGCTGCGCCGGGTCGGCGTCCCGCGCCTCGCGCCGGTCCTCGTCGAGGGGCTCGTGACGCCGCGCCAGCTGGCGCTGCGCGACGTCCCGGCAGGCGTTGACGGTGAGGCGGTGCAGCCACGTGCCGAACGCGCACTCGCCCCGGAACTGCCGCAGCTTGACGCAGACCCGTGCGAGGGCGTCCTGCGCAGCGTCGCGGGCATCCTCGGGATCGCGCAGCAGGTGCCGCGCCAGCCGCTCGACCCGCGGGGCGTGGCGCTCGCACAGCGCGGCGAGCGCGAGCGCGTCGCCGTCCTTCGCCCGGCGGACGAGGATCGGGTCGCTCAGCCGCGCATACTCGAGCGGGCCGTCTGCCCGGAGGCTGCGGGGGATGGGGCGGCGGGTGGCTGGCACCTCCGCGCGAGTCTACTGCCGCTACCGTCGCGAGACGGGGACGCTGCGGTTCCCGGCCGCGTCCCACGCGACGGCGCGCACGCCGCCCTTCCGGCTCGCGTTCGGGACGAGCGTCTCGCCGGCCGCGGCGGCGACGTGGGTGACGCTGCGACCGCCGGCCCGCACGGTCAGCGTCACCGGCTCGCTCACCCACAGGCGAAGCGGCTGCCGCTTCACGATCCGCACGGTCGGCGCGCGGGTGTCGGCGACGAAGGGCAGCGCGACACGGGCTGTCGCGACACCGTCGGTCGCCTCCAGCTCCGCCACGTAGGCCCCGTCGAGCAGCTTCCCGATGCGCTTCTTCCCGTTCCAGGTGACGGTCTGGCGACCTGCCGGCAGCCGCGCCTGCAGCGGCGTCACGACCCACTTACCCTGCCGCAACACGCGCAGCCGCACGTCCGCGGGCGTGCTCAGGGCGAAGCGGAAGCCCACGATGTCCGCACGCCCGTCGCCGTTCGGCGAGAACGCGGCGCGTGTGAGGCCCACCTCTCCGAGCGTGCGTGTCACGGCGACCTGCACCTCGGCGGTCGCCACACGGCCGGCGGTCGCGCGAGCCTCGAACGAGAGCGTGTAGAGGCCGTCCGGAAGGTCGGCCGCGTCGAAGGCGAGCGTGTGCTCGGCGGCGCGCTTCCACGCCCGCAGGAGCGTCCGCACCGGGGCGCGCGCCCCGTCGAGGACCGTGACGACGAGGTTGGCCTCGGCCGAGAGCGTGTACGTCAGCGTTGAGACGTCCGCCACCCCGTCGCCGTTCGGCGTCACCGTCTCCGGGTCCGCGGCGAGGCCCGAGAGCTCGAGCGGCGCGTCCGGCGACGCCGGGGCGCCGCCGATCCTCCCTCGGGCCGGCAGCACGTCCGCGCCGGCGCGGACCGCGTACGTGTAGGCCCCCTTCCTGGCGAGGGCGAGGGAGGCGTCCCAGGTCCAGTCGACGGTGGAGCCGGAGCCGGAGCCGGTCGCGACGACCGCCCCGGCGGAGTCGCTGACCTCGATCGTCCACGGCAGCGGCCCCGAGAGGCGCGCACGGAAACGCACCGGGCCGGGAGGCGTCCCGGTGACGCTCGGCGCGTACAGCTTCGGGACGCCGATGCCGGAAACCTCGCCCGCGACCGTGTTGAGCAGGGCGTAGAGCGCCGTGCCGGGACAGTCGGTGAAGCCAGTGTCGCGGTGCCCGGAGACCGCGCGGAGAAAGACCGGGAGCCCGGACGGGAACCGCTTGTTGCCGCCGGAGGGAACGGAGAGCGTGGAGAGCGGGTCGACGTGCGCGAGATCGAGCCGCCATGCGAGCAGACGTGCGAGTGCGTCACGCGTCTTCGCCGCAACCGCGAGCGAGCTGTACTCGCCAAGCACCGCCACGCCGACCGAGCCGGTGTTGAAGCCCTCCGCGTGCGCACCCACGACGTTCCGCTCGATGCCGCCGTAGCGCCCCTCGAAGACCTGCCCGTACGTGTCGACGAGGAAGTTGTAGCCGATGTCGTTCCAGCCGTTCCCCTTCACGTGGTAGACCTGGATCGCCTTCACGATCGCGGCCGACTGCGTCGCCGTGTAGGTGTTCGAGCCGGCCGTGTGGTGGACGACGGAATAGCGCACCGAGGGGGCGTAGACGGGCGCGGCTCGCCGGATCGACTCGTCGGCCTTCCAGCCGAGGCGCGGCACGATCGGCGGCGCGGCTGCGCGCTGCAGCGTCCGCGCAGGCACAGCGGCCGCGGTGCTCCACACGAACCACGCGCGCAGACGGGTCACGCGGCCCAGCGTCCGGTACTCGATTCGGTCGGAGGCGCCGACCCACCACGGGTTGCCGAGGCGCCAGCCGCGTGCAGCCGCCAGCTCCGGCGAGCGGGCGTCCGGCCGGTCCTCCGCCTCGGGCGCCGCGTCCTGCCAGGCGCTCCAGCGCCCGCCGAGCGTGCGCGTCCTGAACCGGACCGAGCCCGAGCCCTGCCAGTGGAGCCCGACCAGGTTGAAGCGCTCCGGCGCCTGCGTCCCCGAGGAGGCGAGCGTGCGCTGCCCCGCGAGTGGGACGTCGCGCGAGACGATCGTCGCGTCCCCGGCGTGCGCCACCCCCGCCAGGAGCAGCGAGAGCGAGGCGAGCGCGAGCAGCGCCAGAGGGCGAAGGGTTCTCATCTGTGGAGGGTGTCGGACCCCGTGCTTCGTCCACAAGGGTAGAAGTCCCTGCTTGACCGAATGCTTACAGAGGCCTCGCGGGTAGACTCGGAGCACTGTGCGCCCCTCCGTCGCGCGGAGCGTCCTCGTCGCCGGCGCCGCCGTGGCCGCCGCAGTCGTCGGTTTCTCGTCGCCCGTCGCACGGTCGGCTGCCGCACCGGAGACCGCGTCCCGGGTACTCGTCGCGGAGTTCAAGAACGACGTCAACCCGGTGACGCAGGACTACCTGCTGGGCGCGATCGAGCGGGGCGAGCAGGAGGGGTTCGCCGCCGTCGTGATCGAGATGGACACGCCGGGCGGGCTCGGCTCCTCGATGCGCGAGATCGTGAAGGGCATCCTCGCGGCGAAGGTGCCGGTCGTCGTCTACGTCGCGCCCGGTGGGTCGAGTGCGGACTCCGCCGGCGCCGTGATCGGCATGGCGGCCGACGTGCTGGCGATGGCGCCGCAGACGAACATCGGCTCGTCGACCCCGATCCTGGCGAGCGGTGAGGACGTGTCTGACGACCTGCGGCGGAAGATCGTGAACGACGCGGCCGCCTATATCGGCGAACTCGCGCGAGAGAACGGGCGCAACGTGCGCGAGGCCGAGAAGATGGTGCGCCAGGCGTCGAACCTCGGCGCCCGCGACGCACTCCGGCTCAACGTGACCGACTTCGTCGCGAAGGACTACGCCGACCTCTTCCGGCAGATGGACGGCGTGAAGCCGAAGACGAAGCCGGACCTGACGGTGACGACGCCCGCCGCGACCCAGATCGAGCGGGTGCAGATGTCGCGGTGGAAGCAGGTCCTCGACCTCCTGATCGACCCGAACATCGTCACGCTGATGCTCTCGATCGGGCTGATCGGGCTCGTCGTCGAGCTGTGGAACCCCGGTCTCGTCTTCCCCGGCACGGTCGGAGCGATCTCGCTCATCGTCGGCCTCTACGGCCTGCAGGTGCTACCGGTCTCGGCGGCCGGCCTGCTGATGATGCTGCTCGCGGCAGCGTTCTTCCTCGCGGAGGCGTTCGTCGCCTCGAGCGGCGCCCTCTCGGTCGCGGGCGGCGTCACCTTCGTGATCGGCGCGCTGATGCTCTTCGACCCGGCCGGCGAGGCGTACCAGGTCTCGATCCAGCTCGCCCTCGCGATCGCGCTGACGCTGACGCTCCTCTTCGGCTTCGCCCTCACGAAGGCCGCCAACCTGCGCCGCACGTCGCCGCTCGTCGGGACGCACCGCCTCGTGGGCGAGAGCGGCGTCGTCCGGGGCGACGGCCTCGTCTTCGTCGACGGCGAGCTGTGGCGCGCGCGACGCGACGACGGCTCCGCCTTCACCGTCGGCGAGCGCGTGCGCGTCGACGCCGTCCACGACGACACACTGGAGCTCGTCGTCTCCGCGCCAGAGCCTGCAGCCCCCGCACCGACCCCAGCCGAAAGGACCTGAACGTGCCGATCACCCTGATCGCTCTCGCCGCCGTCATCGTCATCCTGCTGATGTTCCTCTTCGCCGCGATCAAGGTCGCGCGCGAGTACGAGCGCGGCGTCGTCTTCCGGCTCGGCCGGCTCCTGCCGCAGCCCAAGGGGCCGGGGCTCTTCATCCTGATCCCGGTGATCGACCGGATGGTGAAGGTCGACCTGCGCACGATCACGCTCAACGTGCCGCCGCAGGAGGTGATCACGAAGGACAACGTGCCGGTGCGCGTCAACGCCGTCGCGTACTTCCGGATCGTGGAGCCGAAGAACGCGATCGTCCAGGTCGAGAACTTCATGGTCGCGACGTCCCAGATCTCTCAGACGACGCTGCGCTCGGTGCTCGGCCAGCACATGCTCGACGAGCTGCTGTCGGAGCGGGACAAGATCAACGCGATCCTGCAGTCGATCATCGACGAGGCGACCTCTCCCTGGGGCGTGAAGGTGTCGATCGTCGAGGTGAAGGACGTCGAGATCCCCGGCGGGATGCAGCGCGCGATGGCGCGTCAGGCCGAGGCGGAGCGCGAGCGGCGGGCGAAGGTGATCGCGGCGGAGGGCGAGTTCCAGGCCTCACAGAAGCTCGCGGAGGCGGCGGACGTGATGGCGCGCTCCCCGATGGCGCTGCAGCTCCGCTACCTGCAGACGCTGCTCGAGATCGGTTCCACGAACAGCTCGACGATCGTCTTCCCGGCCCCGATCGACATGCTCACGGCGTTCATGGAGGGCATGGGTCGCGGCGGCTCGAACGGGGGCGGGAGCGGGAGCGGCGGCCGCTCGGGCGGCGAGAGCTAGGCGGGCGCGGCGCTCCGCGGCGGGAGGCTACGCCTCGGGCAGAGCGGGGGCGAGCGACGCATTCGCCTCGCGGAACCGGCGCGCAGCCTCGATCGCCGCGCCGAGGTTCAGGCCCTTGTCCTTCGCCTGCTTGATCAGCATGACCGTCTCGAGCGCGTCGATGTCGTAGATCCGCTGCTTCTTGCCCTTCGTCGGGATCTGCGCCTTGTTCGTCCAGTAATCCAGCTGCATCTTCGAGATGCCGGCGATCTGGCACACCTGGCCGAGGTAGAGCTCGATCTTGTCGAGGTGCTCGGACAGGTTGATCGGCTCGAGCACGTCGATCTGGTTGCGATAGGTCATGCAAGAGCCTCGATTCCGCGGCGACGAGAAACGTTCGCCTGGAGGTATACACCGCTTCTCCCTTCATGTGAAGAGGAAACCGGCCGTTTCCTGAGCGAATCTACTCGCTCGGGGGCAGCGGCGGCGGGCTCGTCGGTTCCACGGCGAGTGCCGGATCGGCGACCTGTGCGTCGCTCTCGGCGACGGGTGCGAGGCTCGAGACGCGCTCGTCGCCGCGCAGGCGCATCACGATCACCCCTTGCGTCGCGCGGCCGACGCGCCTGATCCCGTCGACCGGCATCCGGATGACCGTCCCGCCGGTCGAGATCAGCATCACCTGGAAGCCGTCGCGGACGACGCGCGCGCCGGCGAGCTTCCCCTTCGCCTCCGTCAGCTGCACCGTCTTGACGCCGAGCCCGCCCCGGCCCTTCTTCGGGTACTCGTGCAGCGGCGTTCGCTTGCCGAACCCGTTCTCGGTCACGACGAGCAGTTCGGCGTCGTCCTCGGCGACGTTGACCTCGATCACCTCGTCGCCGGCACGGAGGCTCATCCCGCGGACGCCTGAGGCGGCGCGCCCCATCGACCGGACGGCCGACTCGTGGAACCGGATCGCCTGCCCGAAGCGGGAGACCATGAGGATGTCGTCGTCGCCGTCGGAGAGGCGGACACCCACGAGCTCGTCCTCCTCGCGCATCCGCAGCGCGATGATCCCGTCGGCCTTCAGTGGTGTGTTGTACTCGAGCAACTTCGTCTTCTTCACGATCCCCTCACGCGTCGCGAAGACGAGGAACTTGGCCTCCTTGTAGTCGCGCGTCGCGATCACGGCGCGGACCGACTCGCCCTGGCGGAACGGGAGCAGGTTCACGATCGCGCGTCCCTTCGACTGGCGCGACCCCAGCGGCAGCTCGTGCACCTTCAGCCGGTAGACCTTGCCGACGCTCGTGAAGAAGAGGATGTAGTCGTGCGTCGAGGCCACGAAGAGGTGCTCGATGTAGTCCTCGTCCTTCAGGTCCATCCCCATCACGCCCTGGCCGCCCCGCCGCTGCTCGCGGTAGGTGGTGACCGGGAGGCGCTTGATGTAGCCGGAGCGGGTGATCGCGATCACCATGTCCTCCTCGGCGATCATGTCCTCGAGCGAGAACTCGCCCTCGGCGGAGATGATCTCCGTGCGGCGGTCGTCGTTCTTCGCGTAGATCGAGCGGATTTCCATCAGCTCCTCGCGGATGAGCGCGTCGATGCGGGCGGGCTCGCCGAGGATGCTCCGCAGCTCGGTGATCCGCTCCTGCAGGTCGCTGTGCTCCTCCTCGACGCGGCGACGCTCGAGGCCGGTCAGGGCGCGCAGGCGGAGGTCGAGGATCGCCTGCGCCTGGACCTCGGACAGCTCGAAGCGGGCCATCAGGGCGGCGCGGGCTGCGTCGGTGTCGGCCGCGCCACGGATCAACGCGATCACCTCGTCGAGGTTGTCGAGCGCGATCAGGTAGCCGCGGAGGACGTGCGCGCGCTCCTCGGCCTTCCGGAGCTCGAACTTCGAGCGGCGCGTGATGATCTCGCGCTGGTAGTCGAGGTAGTGCCGGACGAGCTCCAGCAGCGACAGCGTCTTCGGCACGTTGTCGACGAGAGCAACGGCGTTGTAGCCGAAGGTCGCCTGGAGCTGCGTGTGCTTGTAGAGCTTGTTCAGCACGACCTGCGGGATCGCCTCGCGCTTGAGCTCGACCTGGATGCGCATGCCGGTGCGGTCGGAGTGGTCGGCGAGGTCTGAGACCTCCGTGATCACCTTGTCCTGGACGAGGTCGGCGATCTTCTTGATCACGCCCGCGTCGCCGCCCTTCTTCACGCCGTACGGCAGCTCGGTCACGACGATCGCGCTCTTGCCGCCGCGCAGCTCCTCGACATGGGCACGGGCGCGCATCACGATCCGGCCGCGGCCCGTGCGGTACGCGTCGCGGATGCCCTGCCGGCCGACGACGATCCCGCCCGTCGGGAAGTCCGGGCCCTTCACGTGCGCCATCAGGTCGTCGACGTTCGACTCCGGCTTGTCGATCAGCTGGACGATCGCATCGGTGATCTCCGAGAGCCGGTGGGGCGGCATGTTCGTCGCCATCCCGACGGCGATGCCTGCGGAGCCGTTGACGAGCAGGTTCGGGAACCGCGACGGCAGCGACTCGGGAACGCGCCGGGACTCGTCGTAGTTCGGGACGAAGTCCACGGTGTCGGCGTCGATGTCGCGCAGCATCTCCGTGGCGATCCGCGAGAGCCGGCACTCGGTGTAGCGCATCGCCGCCGCGGGGTCGTCGTCGATCGAGCCGAAGTTCCCCTGGCCGTCGACGAGCGGGTAGCGCAGGCTGAACGGCTGCGCCATCCGGACGACGGTGTCGTAGATCGCGGAGTCGCCGTGCGGGTGGTACTTCCCCATCACGTCGCCGACGATGGCGGCGCACTTCTTGTACGGCCGGTTCGGCTGCATGCCCGCCTCGTGCATCCCGAAGAGGACGCGCCGGTGGACCGGCTTGAGGCCGTCGCGCACGTCGGGCAGCGCACGCCCGACGATCACGCTCATCGCGTAGTCGAGGTAGCTCGAGCGCATCTCCTGCTCGAGCTCGCGCGACTCGACCCGGCCCCCGCCGAGCGGGCCGCCGGGCAACTCAGACATCCAGGAACCTCACGTCGCGCGCGTTCTCCTCGATGAACGCGCGCCGCGGCTCGACCTGGTCGCCCATCAGCATCGAGAAGAGCCGGTCGGCCGCGTGCGCGTCCTCCACGTCGACCCGGATCAGGAGCCGCCGCTGCGGGTCCATCGTCGTATCCCACAGCTGCTCCTCGTTCATCTCGCCGAGGCCCTTGAACCGCGAGAGCTGGATCCCCTCCTTGGCGAGGTCGAGCGCCGACGTGCGGAGCGCGCCGAACGTCAGCGCCTGCCGCGTCTTCTTCCCGCTCGCGAGCGCGAACGGCGGGGGGCCCGTCGTCTCGAGCAGCTTGGCGTACGCCCGGCGGAGGTTCGCGTAGATCGGCGACGCGAGCAGCTCGGCGGGTACGGTCAGGTGCGTTGCTGCGCTCGTCTCCGTCTCGACCACCTTCACGTCGAGCGTCTCGGGGGCGGTGCCGAGCACGCTGAGGGCGTAGCCGTTGTCCGGCGCCCCTTCGATCGCGCGGCCGAGCTCCACGAGCGACGACGTCTCCGCCTCCACGATCCGGTGCGTGATCATGAAGTCGGCGGCGGCCGCGCCGAAGTCGACGCGGAGTCGCGCGAGCCAGCCCTCGAACTCCGAGAGCGCGCGGACGAAGCGGCCCCAGCGAGCCTCGGTCAGCCGCATGGTCTCGCCGCCGCGCGACGTGACGGCGAGGCCGCCGACGCGCTCGCGCACGAGCAGCTCCTCGAGCTGCGCGTCCTTCTCGAAGTAAAACTCCTGGTTCCCGAGCTTCACTTTGTAGAGCGGCGGCACGGCGATGTACACGTGCCCGCGCTCGATCAGCTCCGGCATCTGCCGGTAGAGGAACGTGAGGATGAGCGTCCGGATGTGGGAGCCGTCGACGTCGGCGTCCGTCATCACGATCACCTTGTGGTAGCGGAGCCGCGCGATGTCGAACTCGTCGCCCAGGGATGTGCCGAGCGCCGTGATCATCGCCTGGATCTCGGTGTTCGAGAGCACCTTGTTGATCCGGTTCTTCTCGGAGTTGATGATCTTCCCGCGCAGCGGCAGGATCGCCTGGTAGGTGCGGTCGCGGCCCATCTTCGCGGAGCCGCCGGCTGAGTCGCCCTCGACGATGAAGAGCTCGGCGACCTCGGGGTCCTTGATCGAGCAGTCGGCGAGCTTGCCGGGCAGCGACGAGTTCTCGAGCACGCTCTTGCGACGCGTCAGCTCGCGCGCCTTTCGTGCCGCCTGCCGCGCCCGTGCTGCCGAGATCGTCTTGGTGATGATCTGGCGCGCGTCCTGCGGGTTCTCCTCGAGGAACTCGGCGAGCCGCTGGTTCACCGTCGACCTGACGAGGCCCTCGATCGGCGGGTTCCCGAGCTTCGTCTTCGTCTGGCCTTCGAACTGCGGGTTGCGGAGCTTCACCGAGATGACGGCGGCGAGGCCCTCGCGCACGTCCTCTCCCTCGAGGTTGTCCTCCTTCTCCTTCAGCAACCCCTTCTCGCGGGCGTAGCGGTTGAGCGTCCCGGTAAGGGCCGAGCGGAACCCGGAGAGGTGCGTGCCGCCCTCGTGGGTGTTGATGTTGTTGGCGAACGAGAAGATCGACTCGACGTACGACGTGTTCCACTGCAGCGCCACCTCGACGGCGCCGTCGGCGGTGTCGCCCTCGAAGTAGACGATCCGCTTGTGCACCGGCTCCTTCGCCTCGTTGACGTAGGAGACGAAGTCCTTGATGCCGCCCTCGGCGTAGAACTCGTGCCGGTCCTCGCCGTGGCGCTCGTCGACGAGGACGATGCGCAGGCCCCGGGTGAGGAACGCCGTCTCGCGCAGGCGCTGGACGAGCGTCTGCGTCGAGAAGTCGACCTCCTCGAAGATCTCGGCGTCGGCGAGGAACGAGATCGTCGTGCCGCTGTCGCCTGCGGGCGCGTCGCCGACGATCTCGACGTCGCCCTTCGGCACGCCCCGGACGAACTCCTGGCGGTGGACTTTGCCGTCGCGGCGCACGTCGGCCACGAGCCACTCCGAGAGGGCGTTTACGACCGAGACGCCGACGCCGTGCAGGCCGCCCGAGACCTTGTATCCCTCGCCGCCGAACTTGCCGCCCGCGTGGAGCTTCGTGAGGACGACCGTCATCGCCGAGAGGCCCTGCTCCTCGATCAGGTCGACGGGGATGCCGCGGCCGGCGTCGCGCACCGTGACGGAGTTGTCCGGGTGCAGCGTCACCTCGACGCTGTCGTTGTGCCCGGCGAGGGCCTCGTCGACGGCGTTGTCGACGACCTCGTAGACGAGGTGGTGAAGTCCGCGGGGGCCGGTCGAGCCGATGTACATCCCCGGCCGGAGCCGTACCGGCTCGAGGCCCTCCAGAACGGTGATGTCCTTCGCGGTGTAGGTGGTCTCCGTCAACGCCTCGGTCGCCTGCTCCCTCTCCCCTTGGTCATTAAAAAAGCCCTGCAAAATGCACTCTTGCGGGCACGGCGCAGTGTATCAGAAACGGTGGTCGGAGCCGGCGTCCGCACGGCCCCTCGCGAGGCTCGCGGCGGCGGCCCGTGCGACCAGCTCGCGCAGCTCCGGATCGGTGATCGCAGCGGCCGCCTCGGCGGCGCGGCCGACGTCCTCGGCGGCCGTCGGAGGAAGGGTCGGACGACTCCGGTCGGCCGCGGCTGCCTCGGGCTCCGGGATGGGCCCCGGGACGAACCGGAGGGCCGGCGGCGTGGCCGGGCCTGCCTCGCGCCGCAGCCGCTCGAGCACCTCTGCCGCCATCCGGCCGAGCTCGTAGGCCCACGTCGAGGAGACCGCGTGGACGACGAGCGTGCCGTCCCGCTGCAGACGTGCCGGCCAGGCGTTCCTCGCCACCGCCTCCCCGACGGCGGACGGCCACGCGCGGACGAGCTCGACCATGTTCGCGTCGGCCGGCGCGAGCCGCCCCAGCTCCTCCCGCAGGCGACCGCCCAGGTGCTCCATCAGGCGACTTCGACCCGCCCCGGCGTCACGGTCAGGAGCTGCGCCGGCTCGAGCGGCAGCGACTCCGCCCCCGTCGCCGTCACGACCGCCTGCCCCGCCACACCGATGCGCTCGGCGAGCGTCCGGCGGCGGTGTGCGTCGAGCTCCGAGAGCACGTCGTCCAGGAGGACGAGCGGCGGCACGCGGTGTCGCTCGGTCAGCACCTCCGCCTCGGCGAGCAGGAGCGACAGCACGGCGAGCCGCTGCTCCCCCTGGGAGCCGAACGTCCGCAGCTCGCGGCCGGCCGAGCGAACCGTCACGTCGTCGAGGTGCGGGCCAAGACCCGTTACTCCGCGCTCCAGGTCCCGGCCGAGCCGCGCCTCGAGCTCGACAACCGTCGCCGGGCGGCCC
>DASQNG010000158.1:0-2308 GCA_035645095.1 Gaiellaceae bacterium
GGCGGCGCCGTCGCGGCCGCCGTCCTCGTCGTGCTGCTGCTGCGACGGCGCGGCGAGCTCCGCCCACGCGGCGCCGCCGCCGCAGGGGCCGTCCTGGGAGCCGCGGTCGTCGCGACGCTCGTGATCCGCAGCGGCGACGTCGCGGACTTCGCCCGCTTCCTCGGAGTCGAGCAACGCGACCGGAACTCGCAGATCGAGTCGTACTCGCAGCGCACCGTCCTCACCTACATCGGCGGGCGGATCGCGCTCGACCACCCGCTCACCGGCACCGGCTGGCAGGGCTCCTCGGAGTCTGCGAGCTTCCGGCCCTACCTCGCCGACGCACGCACGCGGTTCCCCGACGTCGCACGGGAGGCGCTGCCGTCGGAGACGAGGCGGTGGGGCGTGCAGAACGCCTACGTCCAGGCCGCCGCGGACATGGGCGTCGCGGGTCTCGCCGCCCTGGTCGCGGTGCTCTCAGCCGCGGCGTGGCTGGGCGTCCGCGGCTGGCTGCGCGGCGCCGACGGTGCCGCCCTCGGAGCGGCAGGCATCGTCGTGGTGGTGGCTGCGGAGCTGGCTGCGCTCGCCCTCGTGCCTGGCGTGCCCGTCTGGGCGCTCCTGTGGCTCGCCGCGGGAGTCGCGGTAGCATCCCCCGCCGTGTCACGGGAGCCAGCATGAGTCGCAGCGTCCTCGTCACCGGCGGCGGCGGGTTCATCGGCTCGAACCTCGTCCGTGCGCTCCTCGACCGCGGCGACCGGGTGCGCGTCCTCGACAACTTCTCGACCGGCAACCGGCGGAACCTCGACGGGCTCGACGACGTGGAGATCGTTGAGGGCGAGCTCCGCAGCTACGAGCGCGTGCACAACGCCGTCCGCAGTGTGGAGGTCGTCTTCCACCAGGGCGCGCTCCCCTCGGTGCCGCGGTCGGTGCAGGACCCGCTGACGACCGGCGCCGTCAACGTCGAGGGGACGCTGAACGTTCTCCTGGCCGCTCGCGACGAGGGCGTGCGGCGCGTCGTGTTCGCCTCGTCTTCTTCGGTCTACGGGAACTCGGGCACGCTGCCGCGGCGGGAGGCGCAGACGCCAGACCCGATCTCGCCGTACGCCGTCGCGAAGCTCGCGGCCGAGCGCTACTGCGTCAGCTTCTTCCGCGTCTACGGGCTCGAGACGGTCGCGCTCCGCTACTTCAACGTGTTCGGCGAGCGGCAGGACCCCACCTCCCAGTACGCGGCCGTCGTGCCGCGCTTCGTAACCGCGATCGCCGAGCGGCGGCCGGTGCCGATCCACGGCGACGGGACGCAGTCGCGCGACTTCACCTACGTCGGGAACGTCGTCGCGGCGAACCTGCTCGCCGCCGACCGCGACGACGTCGGCGGCTCCGTCCTCAACGTGGCGACCGGGCGGCAGGCGAGCGTCGACGAGCTCGCAGACACGATCGGAGCCGTCCTCGGCGAGACCGTCGAGAAGCAGTACCTGCCGACCCGGGCGGGCGACGTGCGGAACTCCTGGGCCGACGTGGCCGAGGCGGAGCGCCTGCTCGGCTACCGCACGCAGGTCGAGCTCGAGGACGGATTGCGGCTCACGGCCGAGAGCCTGCTCGGCGCGGGCGCCTGAGGCGCTAGCGGAGCCGCTGGAAGGCGACGAACGCGGGCTTGCGCTTGCCGTCCGCCATGACGAGGCCGGACTGCCAGCCCTCGTCGGCCGCCGGCCGTCGCTCGTCCCGGAGCAGGAACCACAGGAACATGTCGATCCGCGGGTGCCGCTTCGCGATCCCGTAGGCCTGCGTCAGGTAGCGCGCCTGGTTCTGGAAGCTGACGCCGAAGATCCGGTCGGGCGGGTTCGTCTGGTAGCCATACTCGGTGATCCAGATGCGCTTGTTGCCGTAGAGGCGCGTCACCTCGCGGACGAGGACGTCGATGTTGCCGAGCGTGACCGCCGTGGCGGCACCGTTGCCGGTGCCGTTCGTCGGCTTCGTGGACGGCGTCTCGGACGGCCGGCCGTAGTACGGGTGGTGCGCGTACGCGTCGAACCCGACCGCGCCGCCGGCCTTCATCCCGCGCAGGAACGCGAGCGGCGAGGTCGCGGGGCGCCCAGAGCGCGGGTCGTTGTTCCCACGCGGCGCGGTGACGCCGCAGGCGACCTTCATCGAGCCGATGCTCGTCGTGCGGACGCCGCGCACGACGGCGTTGCAGATCTTCGCGTACTCGCGGGCGCCGTGCAGGATCGGCTTCCCGCTCACGACCCGGAACTGCGGCCGCAGGAAGGCGGGGTTATTCGGCTCGTTCCACGCGAGCCAGTTGCGGACCGGCGGGAGCGTGCGCCCGTCGGCG
>DASQNG010000159.1:0-19639 GCA_035645095.1 Gaiellaceae bacterium
GGATCCTGCATCACCGCCCAGTCGATCAGCGGCCGAGCGCCGTCGTACGCGTGCGGCACCGGGTACACGGTTGGCTGGTACTTCAGGCGGCCGCCGATCGCCTCGATCCGTTCGATCGCTCTGTCCACGTCGTCGACGCCGATGTCGATGTGGGCGCGGTTCGCCGCCGGGTCGAGCCGCCGTGCCACGTCGATCGCGCCCCGATCCGATCTTTTCGGGTGGGAACGCGGTGGAGGATGATCTCGTGCTTCCAGGTCTTCTCGTCGTGATACCCGAGATAGGCGTGATCGGTCCAGCCGGACGCGATCTCTGGCAGTGGGAGCCGTGGGATTCCCGTCACCTCGGACCAGAAGGCCGCGCCGACCTCGAGATCTTCGACGTCGATCACGAAGCAGCGCAGCGTCCCGATCGCCACAGCGGGGGGACTCTATGCGATGGTCGCTACGGCAACCAGGGCGGTCGAGCACCCGCACGCCGATGACTTCCGGGCGGCGGGAGGATCTGAAGCAACGAGCGACAGGCCGCGGACGCGGCCACCCGAACGCTCAGCCCGGATCAGGCGCATTCTCGTCGGAAGTACCGTCCCAGGAAGACCGAGGCCGTGGAGGTCAGATCATGCGGAAACTGGTTGCGACCGTGTTCAACTACTCGCTCGACGGCCTTCTCGCCGACGAGGGCACGGAGTTCTGGACGTTCTGCTTCGGCCTGCCCGAGAACCGTGATCCCGACGACCCGGCGCAGCTGGAGTTCCTCCAGGGTGCGCACGCGCACGTCATGGGGCGCACGGCGTACGAGGGCATCTCCCGGGCCATGACGACCTCGACCGACCATCCGTTCTCGCCGATCCTGAACGCCGCGCGCAAGGTGGTCTTCTCCCGCAGCCTGCAGACGGCCGACTGGGCCAACACCACCATCGCCGCCGGCGACACGACGGAAGAGATCGACAAGCTCAGGCAAGGCGGCGACGGCCACATCGTGGCGTGGGGAGGCGTCCGCCTCTGGCGGTCGCTCATGCGGCTCGACCTGATCGACGAGCTCCGGCTGAGCTTGTTCCCCTATGTCGCGGGAGAGGGCACGCGCCTGTTCGACGGCGTCCCCGAGTCCTACGAGCTCGACCTGATCTCCAGCTCCGCCTCCCGCAGCGGGATCGTCGAACTGCGGTACCGGCGGCCCCGGTAACCCACGCCACAACCCGGGAGGCCGCACATCCGGAACCGGGCCGCCGCCGCAGGCCGACGGCCCGCACAACGGCTCGGTACGCTCGTCCCGGTCACGACAGCGGAGGATGCCCATGCCCAGACCCGGGTTCATCGACCACGTCGGGATCGGCGTTCCCGATCTCGCGGCAGCCAAGGACTACTACGACGCCCTCATGCGCGTTCTCGGGCTGCGTGCGTGGTTCGAGACCGGACCCGGAGGACCCCTCAACTACGGGCCGCACGGTGCGCAGGGCTCGCAGCTGTTCCTCTACCAGGCAGAAGAACCGGGCACCTACTCCCGCCTGCAGCCCGGACTCCATCACCTCGCCTTCTTGGTCGCGAGCAGAGCCGTTGTCCGGGAAACTCATCGTTGGGCGCGTGCTCGCGACGCCGTCATCCTCGACGAGCCCCGCGAGTTCGCCCGGTACGGGCCACACTGTTTCGCGACGTACTGGCTCGATCCCCACGGGATCAAGCTGGAGGCGGTCTGTCACGCTCCCGCCGAGAGCTGAGGGACGCGGCAGGCAGCGGCTGTTCGAAGGCCTTTAGAGCGACGACCAGACGTCGAGCTTCGTCCGGGTCCGCCGGATCACCTCGTCCGTGAACTCTCGGGTGCCGGCATGGCCGGCGAGGTCTGCCGTCCTGATCCCGTCGGAGACGGTCTCGAGGCACGCTTCACGGATCGCGCGGCCCGCCTGCTGCGCCGGCTCGTCGCCATGCGAGAGCAGCGCGGCGCCGGCGAGGATCATCGCCATCGGGTTCGCGACGTCCTTCCCCTGCAGCGACGGCGCCGTCCCGTGTGCCGCCTCGGCCATCAGCGCGCGGGGCACGTACTCCTCGTCGAACGCGACGAGCAGCGACTCCGACCCGGCGATCGAGCCGAAGAGCGGCAGCACGAGGTCGGACAGAATGTCGCCGTCCCGGTTGAGCGCCGGGATCACGAGCGGGTCTCCGGTGTTCGCGACCAGGAGCGCGAACGTCGCGTCGATCAACTGCGGGTCGTAGCGCACGTTCGGGTGGCGCTCCGCGGCCGCGTCCATCTCCTCCTTCAGCATCCCCTCGTAGGTCGGGCTGACGGTGTACTTCGGCCCGCCGAAGACGCGCGCGCCCATCCGCTCCGCCTGGCGGAAGGCGAACTCGGCGACCGAGCGGCAGATGCGGCGCTCGATCCGCTCCGTCCGGAAGGCGACCTCGTCCATGCCTTCGCCCTCGCGCCACTCGCGGGCGCCGTAAGCGTCGCCGACCGCCATCCGCACGACGGAGATCGGGGAGTGGACGCCGCCGAGCGGCACGACGCCCGGGATGCGGCGCCCGGTGCGGACGATCACCTGCCCACCGATCTCCTCCCGCAGGATCCGATTCGGCGAGCCGACGTCGTCGCGCGTCTCCGGCGTCACCGTCGCCGCCTTTAGGCCGAGGCCCCGCTCTCGGACGGCGGCAGCCGCCTCGTGCACGACGGCGTTCTGCGTCGCGCGGCGCCGCTCGAGCGAGAGGTCGAAGCGCGGGAGCTCGAGCTCGAACCCCACCACGTCCGCCGCGAGCACGCGCAGCGCCTCCTCCAGCAGCTCCTGCCCGGTCTCGTCCCCCTCGAGCACCACGATCGTCCGCGAGTCCATGGCCGGCGGATTCTACTTGCGGCCTTCTGGGCACACGCTGCGGATGGCGCGGAAGGGTGGATGGCGGCGCACGGGGTCGAAGGGTCGCTTCCGCTACCTCGACGCGCGCGGCCTGCGGATCAGCGACGAGGCGAAGCTCGTGCGGATCGAGCGCCTCGTGATCCCGCCGGCGTGGACCGACGTCTGGATCTCGCCGAATGCGAAGGCGAACCTGCAGGCGACCGGCGTCGACAAGGCGGGGCGTCGGCAGTACCTCTACCACCCGGAGTTCCGCGCGCAGCAGGAGGAGGAGAAGTTCGCCAAGCTGGTTCGGTTCGGCGACAGCCTGCCCGCGCTCCGCCAGGCGATGGGGGAGCACATGACGCTCGGCGCGTTCGAGCGCGACCGCGTCTGCGCCGTCGCCGTCCGGCTGATCAACCTGGCGTGGTTCCGCGTCGGCTCCGACGAGTACGCCAAGCGCTCGCGCACCTACGGCGTCACGACGCTCTACAAGAAGCACGTGTCGGTGAGCGGCACGAAGGTCGCGTTCACGTTCCGTGCGAAGCACAAGGTGCTCGTGCGGACGACACTCGTCGACACGGAGCTCGCGACGGCAATCGGCGACCTGCTCGGGCTCGGGAAGGGCGGCAGGCTCTTCCGCTACCTGCGCGACGACGAGGTCGTGCCGCTCAGTGGCGCGGTGCTGAACCGCTACATCCAGCAGCACATGGGGGACGAGTTCACCGCGAAGGACTTCCGCACCTGGGGAGGCACCTTGACCGCGGCGATCGAGCTCGCCGAGCGCGGGCCGGTGGAGACGGAGGCGCAGGCGAAGCGGGCGGTCGCGGCGGTCATGCGCACCGTCGGCGAGCGGCTCGGGAACACGCCCGCCGTTGCACGTTCGTCCTACGTCAGCCCTGCCGTCGTGGAGCAGTACCTCGACGGTCGAACGATCGAGGATTTTCGGCCACGGCATTTGCGAATCGTAAGAGCGCGGGATATCGGCCTCGATCCTGAGGAGCAGGCGCTGCTCAGCCTGCTGCGGTCATGGCGCATCCGACGTGCACAGAAGGCAGCATGATTTCGCCGTTCCATTCCTGTATCGTTGCGCCCGCCTTTCACCAACGATGAGGAGGAAGTCTGTGGCTCGGAAGACTGTGCTGGTATCGGACATGTCCGGCGAGGAGATCGCCGAGGGGAAAGGCGCAACGGTGCGCATCACGTTCCACGACGCGCGCAAGGGCGTGCGCGAGCTCGACGTGACGGACGCGGAAGCCGAGCAGCTCGGCGGCCGCCAGGTGGCGCGCCGCGGCCGCCGCCCGAAGTCGGCGAGCGCGTAACGAGGGCGGGCGGGGCCGGCGGCGGCCCCGCCCGAAGCTCTCCGCAACGACCGCGTTTTTCGCTTTCGCCGCGTGGAGGGTCGTCAGGAGGCCCGACTACGATGGATCGGTGGGACTCGCACTCGTCGTCGGGCCGGCGAAGGCCGGCAAGATCGCCCGTCTCCTCGACGGGTACCTGGACGCGATCGACCGCGACCCGGTGCTGATCGTGCCGAACGCGCCGGACGTCGAGCGCGTCGAACGCGACCTCCTGCGCCGCTCCGGTGCGCTGCTCGCGGGGACGATCGGCACGTTCGACGACGTCTTCCGCGACCTCGCGACGAGAGGGGTCGCCGTGCGGCCGGTGGCCGGTAACACGCAGCGCGCCCTCGTCGTCCGCCGTGTGCTCGCCGGCGCCGAGCTGAACGGGCTCGGCCCCGCCGCGCGCTTCGGCGGCTTCGCCGACGCGCTGCTCGGCACGCTCGCCGAACTCGAGGCCGGCCTCCTCGACGCGGAGCATCTGGACGGAGGTCAGGTCGACGGTGACCTCTCGCGGCTCTACGCCGCCTACCGGCGCGAGCTCGACACGCTCGGCCTCTGGGACCGCGACCTGCTCCGCCGGCGGGCCGTGGAGCGGCTGGAGACCGAGCTCGAGGCCTGGGACGGCCGACCCGTCTTCGCGTACGGGTTCGAGGACCTGACCGGCGCCGAGTGGGCGCTGCTCGAAGCGCTCGCCGGCCGGACAGAGGTGACGGTCTCGCTGCCGTACGAGCCGGCGCGGCCCGCATTCGCGTCGCTGCAGCGAACCCAGGAGGACCTCGCGGCGCTCGCCGCGGGGCGGCTCGAGGAGCTGCCGCGGCTGGATGCGCCGGACGCGCCTCCCGCCCTCGCGCACCTGGAGCGGTACCTCTACGCGGACGCCCCTCCGACCGCGCCGGCCCTCGACGGTGCGATCCGCTTCTTCGAAGGTGCCGGCGCCCGCGGTGCGCTCGAGCTCGTCGCCGAAGAGCTCCGCGCCCTCGGCGCCGCCGGCACGCCGCTGGAGGAGATGGCCCTCGTCGTCCCGTCGCTCGAGCGCTGGCGCGCGCCCGTCGAGACCGTGCTCGGGACGATGGAGATCCCGTTCGCGCTGGAGGGCCGCACGCGCCTCGGTCAGACGCCGTTCGGGCAGGCGCTCCTCGCGCTGCTCCGCTTCGCGTGGACTGAGCCGCACCGCCGCGACCTCTTCGCCTTCCTGCGCTCCCCGTTCTCCGGGCTCTCGCGCCCGAACGTCGACTTCCTCGAGGGGCGCCTGCGCGGCCGCGCCGTGGCGACGGGGGCGGCGGTCGAGGCGGAGACCATCCGCCTCCGCGACGGGCAGCCGCTCGCCGCGCTCGAGGCGCTGCGGACGGCGCCGGCGCACGTCGCGGCCGTTCGTGCCCTCGCCGACGCGATGCTCCGAGCGGCGCATGGCCTCGAGGCGCCGCCGGTGGGGGAGGCGCCCGCCCGCGACCTGCGCGCCCACGACGCGGTGGGGCGCGTGCTCGACGAGCTGGACGCGTGGCTCTCGCTCACCGGATCGCTCAGCGCGGAGGAGGTGCTGGCGGCGCTCGAGCGGACGGAGGTGCGGCTCGGCCGCGCCGCCGAGCGCGGCCGCGTCGCGGTGCTCGACCTGCAGCGTGCGCGTACACGCCGGTTCGACGTCGTCTTCCTGCTCGGGCTCGAGGAGGGCAGCCTGCCGCGCCGGGCTGCACCGTCGCCCTTCCTCGACGACGAGGCCCGCAGCGCACTCGACCGCCGCGGCGGCGCCCGGCTTACGCGGCCCGACTCGGTCGCGCGCGACCGCTACCTCTTCTACACCGCTTGCACGCGCGCCACGCGTCGGCTGACGCTCGTGCGCGAGGCCGCCACGGACGAGGGGAGCCCGCGCGAGCCCAGCCCGTTCTGGGACGAAGTCGCCGCGCTCTTCGACAGGGACGATGTCGGCCGGTGGACGCGGCGTCGTCCGCTCTCGGCGCTGACGTGGGAGCTCGAGGAGGCGCCGACGGAGCGCGAGCGGCTGCGCGCGGTCGCCCTGCTCGCGTCGCGCGACGACGCGGCCGCGGGAGCGGTTGCGGACGCGAACGGCTGGGAGCGCCGCCTCGCGCGGGCCCGCTCTGCGTTCCGGCGGCAGACGCGCCTGCGGCACCCGCGGGTGCTCGCGGAGCTCGCGGCGAAGGACTCGTTCAACGTGACGGAGCTCGAGCGCTTCGCCGACTGCTCGTCCGCGTGGTTCTTCGAGCGGCTGATCGACCCGAAGCAGATCGACCGCCGGGTCGACGCGATGCTGCGCGGCTCGGTCGCGCACACGACGCTGCACCGGTTCTACGCCGGGCTGCCGAAGGCGGTCGGCAGCGACCGCGTCAACGAGGAGCGGCTCGACGAGGCGCTCGCGTTCCTCGGAGAGTGCCTCGAGGGGGCGCTCGGCGGCGTGCGGATGGAGATGACGGAGCTCGAGCGGCGTGAGCTCGAGCAGAGCCTGCGGCGCGACCTCGAGCAGCTGGTGCGAGACGAGGCGAGGTCGGAGCTGCCGCTCGTGCCTCGGCGCTTCGAGGTCGGCTTCGGCTCGGAGCGCTCGGCGCCGGAGCTGCAGCGCGGTCTCGATCTCGGTGATGGCATCCGCCTCAGCGGCAAGATCGACCGGATCGATGTCGACCCCGCGAGCGCCCGCGGCATCGTGCAGGACTACAAGTCCGGCCGCACCGGCCACTCCGCGGCCGAGATCGAGAAGGAGCTGCGGCTGCAGATCCCGCTCTACATGCTCGTGCTGCGGGACCTCGTCGGGATCGAGCCGCTGGGCGGCCTCTACCGCCCCCTCGCCGGCGAGCGACGGCCGCGCGGGCTGCTGCGGCTCGACGCGAAGGAGGACGGCGTCCCGGGGTTCACGCGGAACGACTACCTCGACGAAGACGCGTTCTGGGCGCAGGTGGAGAGCGCGAAGGAGCTCGCGCGTGGTCTTGCGCAGCGGGTCCGGGCGGGGGACGTCCGCCACGACCCCAAGGGCGGCGATTGCCCGGCGTGGTGCGACCTCTGGCGGATGTGCAGGGTGAAGAGGGCGTAGCGGGGCGCGCGTGAGAGAGCCGAACGAGCAGCAGGTCGCCGCGATCGCCGCGCGCGGCCAGGTCTTCGTCTCGGCCGGCGCCGGCACGGGGAAGACGGCCGTCCTCGTCGAGCGCTTCGTCCGCGCCGTCCTCGACGAAGGGCTCGACGTCGAGTCGCTGCTCGTGATCACGTACACGGAGCGGGCGGCCGGCGAGTTGCGCAGCCGCATCCGCGCGCGGCTCGCCGAGCTGGGCCGGCACGACCTCGCCCGCTCGCTCGACGGTGCCTGGATCTCGACGATCCACGGCTTCTGCCTGCGGCTCCTCAAGGCGCATCCGTTCGCGGCGGGGCTCGACCCGCGCTTCCGCGTGCTCGATGACAGCCAGGGCCGCGTGCTCCGCGGCGAGGCGTTCGAGCGGGCGCTGACGGCGTTCTGCGCGAGCGAGCGCCCGGAGCGGCTCCGGCTGCTCGCGACGTACGGCGCCGCCGGGCTGCGCCGGATGCTGACGTCGGTCTACGAGACGCTGCGCTCGGCCGGGCGCGAGCTCGAGCTGGCGCTCGGCGAGCGCCCGGGCCTCGAGGCGCGGCTCGGGGAGCTCGCCGAGGCGGCGCGGGTGCTCGCCGACGACGCGGACGCGACCGCGGCACAGAGGTCCGTCGCGACCGAAGCGCTCGCGTTGGCCGAGGCGGAGCGCTCGCCCGACCGCCTGCTCGACCTCGGCGGGTTGCGGGCCCGCGGGGAGCGGGCCGCCGGCTACGAGGAGGCGCGGAAGGCCGTGGAGCAGGCGGCGCTCGACGAGCTCGCGCTGCGCGACCGCGAGCTCCTGCAGGAGCTGCTGCTGCGGTTCGCGGACGAGTACACGGCGGCGAAGGACGCGGAGTCCGCCGTCGACTTCGAAGACCTGCAGCTGCGGGCGCGCGACCTCCTGCGCGACCACGCGGCGTTGCGCGAGCGCGAGCAGCTGCGCTTCCGCTCCTTGATGGTGGACGAGTTCCAGGACACGAACCGGCTCCAGTGCGAACTCGTCGACCTGCTCAGTCGGGAGGGCACCGACCGCTTCTTCGTCGGTGACGAGTTCCAGTCGATCTACGGCTTCCGCCACGCCGACGTGGCCGTCTTCCGCGAGCGCCGGCGGAGCGCCGAGACCCTGCTGCCGCTGACGCGCAACTACCGCTCACGGCCCGAGGTGCTGCGTGTCGTCAACCACCTCTTCGGCGCGTCCTTCGGCGACGAGTTCCAGCCGCTCGCTGCCTCCGGGGAGTTCCCCGACCCGGTCTTCGGCACGCCGGTCGAGCTGCTCGTGACGGACAAGGCCGCGTACGACGGCAGCGGCGTCCACTGGCGGCGGGCGGAGGCGCGGCACGTCGCCCGGCGCGTGCGCGAGCTCGTCGACACCGGCGCTGCGACGCCGGGCGAGGTCGTCCTCCTCTTCGCCGCCGGCACCGACGCGGAATGGTACGAGGAGGAGCTGCGACAGCAGGGGCTGCCGACCTACCGGGCCACCGGCCGGGGCTACTTCGGGCAGCAGCAGGTCGTCGACCTCCTGTCGTACCTGCGCCTGCTGCACAACCGCTACGACGACGAGGCGCTCGTGAGCGTGCTGGCCTCGCCGCTCGTCGGCGCCTCGAACGACGCGCTCCTCCTGCTGCGCCGAGCCGCAGGCCGCCGCCCGCTCTTCACGGGCCTCGAGCGGGGGCTCCCGCCGGACCTCGACGAGCGCGACGACCGGCTGCTGCGCGCGTTCCGGCAGCGCTACGACCGCCTCGCGGAGGCGGCCGCCCGGTCGTCGCTCGAGCGGCTTTGCGAACGGGTCGTCGTCGAGCACGACTACGACCTCGCCGTGCTCGCTCAGTGGGACGGCCGCCGCCGCTACGCGAACCTGCGCAAGCTCGCGCGGCTCGCGCGCTCGTACGAGGAGCTGCGCGGGCCGGACGTGGAGGGCTTCGTGCGCTTCGTGCTGGAGCAGGAGGCGGTCGGCACGTCCGAACGGGACGCGGCGGCCGAGGAGGAGGGCGCAGACGCCGTGCGCCTGCTTACGATCCACGCCGCGAAGGGGCTCGAGTTCAAGGTCGTCGTCGTCGCCGACGCCGGGAGCGACCGTGCGGCGCCCGCTAGCGACGAGATCCTCTGCCTCTCCGACGGACGCTTCGGCTTCCGGGTCGCCGATCCCGTGACAGGACGGCGGCACGGCGCCTTCGCGTGGGAGGACGTGAAGGACGAGCGGGCGCGCGAAGAGGACGCGGAGCGGCTGCGGCTCTACTACGTCGCGATGACGCGTGCCGTCGACCGGCTGATCGTCTCGGGGTCGATCGACCGCGACCGGCGCGCCGACGAGCGGACGCCGATCGGGTGGGTGCTCGCGCGGCTCGACTGCGCCCAGGAGCTCGACGCGGCGGCGCCGGCGCCGGTGGAGCTCGAACGGGAGGGCGCGCGCGTGCTCGTGCGGCTCGACGCGGCGCCGCCGTCTCCGGCGCCGGAGGTCGCGCCCGCGGCCGGGTCGGACGCAGGGCAGCTCGCGCTCTTCTCGCCCGACGCGGCACCGCCGTTGCCGCCGCTCGCACCGGCGCTCGCGCCGCTGCCGGCGCTGCCCGAGCCGCCGCTCCACGACGTCAGGCGGCTCTCCTACTCCGCGCTCTCGCTCTTCGAGCGCTGCTCGTACCGCTACTACGCCGAGCGCGTCGCCGGGATGCGGCCGACGGACGGAAACGGCGGCGGCCCGGCGCGGCAGGGCCTCCTGGCGACGGAGCTGGGTGACGCGGTGCACCGGCTGCTCGAGCTGGTCGACCTCGCCGCGCCGGCGCCGCCGGACCTGGAGCAGGTGCGCGCGTGGTACCCCGGCGTGACCGAGGAGGAGCTCGACCGGATCGGGCGTTTCGTCGCCGCCTACTGCACCTCCGACCTCGCGGAGCGGGTCGCGACGCACGCGGGGGCGCGGCCGGAGCGGCCGTTCGCATTCGAGCACGACGGCGTCCTCCTGCACGGGCGGCTCGACGTCCTCTGGCGGTCGGGGCCGCGGGCGGTCGTCGTCGACTACAAGACCAACTCGCTCGCGGAGGGCACGCCGGAGGAGCTCGTCGAAGCCGACTACCGGCTGCAGCGCCTCGTGTACGCCCTCGCCTGCCTCCGCGGCGGCGCAGAGGAGGTCGAGGTCGTCTACCACTTCCTCGAGCGCCCTGACGCTGTCGTCTCGGCCTCGTTCATGCGCGGTGACGTGACGTCGCTCGAGGCCGAGCTCTCGGCCGCGATCGCGCGGATCCGCGCCGGGGAATTCCGTCCGACGCCGAGTGAGTTCACCTGCGCAGGCTGTCCCGCGCTCGACGTCGTCTGCGCCGGCCCCCGCCTGCGCGGCCCGTCGCGGCCGCCGGCGCTCGCAGCCGCCGGCTGATGCGCGTCGCGGCGCTCTGCGACGTGCACGGGAACCTGCCCGCCCTCGAGGCCGTGCTGGCGGAGGTGCGGTCTCTCGACGTCGACCGCGTCGTGTGCGGCGGCGACCTGGTGGCGGGCCCGTTCCCGCGCGAGTGCCTCGACCGGCTGCTCGAGCTGGAGGCGGTGTTCGTCCGCGGCAACGCCGACCGCGAGACGCCACGCGCGCCGGCCGGCGAGTGGGAATGGGTCGTCGGGCGCCTCGACGAGGAGTCGCGTGCGTTCCTGGCGGGGCTGCCGATCGCGGTCTCGGTCGACGGCGTCCTCTACTGCCACGGCTCGCCGCTCGACGAGGACGAGATCCTGACGAAGGTCTCACCCGACGAGCGCTTTCGAGCAGCACTCAGCGGGGTGGAGGAGCGCGTCGTCGTCGGCGGGCACACGCACGTCCAGTTCGAGCGGATCGTCGACGGGACGCTCTTCGTCAACGCCGGCAGCGTCGGCATGCCGTACGAGGGCGGCCGCCGAGGAGCGTTCTGGGCGCTCGTCGAACGGGGGCGGGTCGAGCTGCGGCACACGCCGTACGCCCTGGACGCAGCCGCCGCCGCGATCCGGGGAACGGGGTACCACGGCGCCGAGCAGCTCGTCGGCTGGCTGCTCGAGCCCGAGGATCCCGACGAGGTGTCGGCGCACTTCGAGAGCGTTGCCACCTAGCTTCGTCCCCGAGGCGCGGCGGCGTGTCGGGTCAAAGCGTGTCCGGATCCGCCCGATCGTCGACCGGCTCGCCGCAGAGCACGCCGACGCGACGGTCGCGCTCCGGTTCCGGAACGAGCTCGAACTCCTCGTCTCGGTGATCCTCTCCGCACAGACGACCGACGTGAACGTGAACCGCGTCACCGCGACGCTCTTCGAGAAGTACCGGCGGCCGGAGGACTACCTCGCGGTGCCGCAGGAGGAGCTCGAGCGCGACATCTACGCCACCGGCTTCTACCGCCAGAAGGCGAAGGCGCTGCGCGGCACGGCGCGGGTGCTGCTGGAGGAGTTCGACGGCGTCGTGCCGCGGACGCTCGACGAGCTGCTACGGCTGCCCGGCGTCGCGCGCAAGACCGCGAACGTCGTCGCCGCCGAGCTCGGGAACCCGCAAGGGGTCGTCGTCGACACCCACGTGCGGCGCCTCTCGCAGCGGCTCGGGCTCACCCGCCAGGAGGACCCGGTGCGGATCGAACGCGACCTCGTCCGGCTCGTGCCGCGCGAGGACTGGGGCCGCTTCCCGCACCTCCTGATCTGGCACGGCCGGCGGGTCTGCGTCGCCCGGCGGCCCCGCTGCGAGGCGTGCGTCGTCTCCGACCTCTGTCCGGCGAGCCGCGTGCCGCCCACGGCGAGGGCGAGGGTTGACCCGTCGGGCTGACGCGGTTGCGGGACCGGTGACAGACTCCCGCGATGCGCTCGCCGGAGCGACCTGCCGTCGCGCGCGAGCAGGAGAAGTCTGAGCGCCGTCCGCCGACCGTCGCGGCGGTCGCGATCGGACTCGCGGGTGTGGCCATGCTGTCGGTGCTCGGTGGGCTCGCGCTGTCGGCCGTCTCGAGCTGCTGCGGCTCGCCCGATCCGGCCGACCGGAAACCGGCGCTGCTCGGCGTGGGCATCGGCGTGATGCTCGCGGCGGCTGCCGTCGGCCTCTGGTCCGGGCATGTGCCTCGGTG
This sequence comes from Gaiellaceae bacterium, assembly GCA_035645095.1. Lineage (GTDB taxonomy): Bacteria > Actinomycetota > Thermoleophilia > Gaiellales > Gaiellaceae > Gaiellasilicea. Next base: position 12,238 of record DASQNG010000159.1, read on the forward strand.
GGGGCTGCTGCTCCTTGCGGCCCCGCTGCCGCTCGCCCTGGTCGCGGCCTCGCCGTCGTCGGCAGACCTGGCGGGTCTCCTGCTGCTCGTCGTGCCCGCGTGGCTGTGGCTCTGGTGGTACCTGCGGCGGCCAACGGCCGAGGGCTGGGTCGGCCGGCGCCGGAGCCGCTGACGCCGCAACGAGGCCAGCCGCCGCCTAACGCGGCGTGAGCGCCACGAGCAGCCCGCCGTCGTCGTCGTAGGCCGGGAAGACGTCGGCGATCATCGGCTTCACGCTGCCTGCGCGCGTGCGCAGCGTCAGCCGCTCGCCGAGCCGTCGGACGCCCCACTCGCGCGCCAGTGCGAACGGGTCGCGCTCCGACTCGAAGTCCGCGAGCCCGAAGGCGTCCACCACGCTCTTCCCCATCAGCTCGTGCTCGCGGTAGCCCGACAGCTCGAAGACACCGCGCCCGGAGGCGAGCACGCGTCCCTCCTGGTCGCACGCGACGAGGCCGGCGTTGGGGGCAGGGTAGTAGTCGTCGAGCAGCTCGAAGAGGAAGCCGAAGCCGCAGCGCTCACAGGCGACCGCCTGCTGCAGCAGGCCGTGGCGGCCGTCGTGGTCGATCGACCGGTCCTTGCAGTTCGGGCAGATGAAGAACGGCACGTCGGCGCGCCTAGGCGGGCGCCGTGTGCTCACGCGGCGCCGTGAGCGCCTCCTCGGGGTGTCCCTCGAGGTCGGCGAGGAAGCGCTCGGCGTCGAGTGCCGCCTGACAGCCGGAGCCCGCGGCGGTGATCGCCTGGCGGTAGACGTGGTCCTGCACATCGCCCGCGGCGAAGACACCGGGGACGTTCGTCTCCGTCGATTTGCCCTTCGTGACGAGGTAGCCGTTCTCGTCGTGGTCGAGCCAGTCGAGGAAGAGCTTCGTCGTCGGGTCGTGCCCGATCGCGACGAAGAGGCCGTCGGTCGGGTAGTCGAGCACGTCGCCGGTCTCGCTGTGCCGCAGGCGGAGCCCGGTCAGCTTGCCCTCCGCGACGCCGAGCACCTCGTCTACGACGTACGGCTTCAGGAGCTCGACCTTCTCGTGCGCGCGGGCGCGGTCGACCATGATCTGCGACGCGCGGAAGCCGTCGCGCCGGTGCACGAGCGTCACCTTCGATGCGAACTTGGTGAGGAAGAGCGCCTCCTCCATCGCCGAGTCGCCGCCACCGACCACGACGACCTCCCGCTCGCGGTAGAAGGCGCCGTCACACGTCGCGCAGTAGGTGACGCCGCGGCCGTGCAGCGCCCGCTCCGACTCGAGGCCGAGCTGGCGCGCGGTCGCACCCGTGGCGACGACGACCGTGCGGGCGCGGTACTCCTCGTCCTCGACGTAGACGCGGAACGGCCGCTCCGAGAAGTCGACGCGGGTGACGTCGTCGGTGACGAACTCCGTCCCGAACCGCGCCGCCTGGTCGCGGAAGACCCGCATCATCTCCGGGCCCATGATCCCGTCGACGTACCCGGGGTAGTTCTCGACCTCGCTCGTGATCATCAGCTGCCCGCCCCAGTTGAAGCCCTCGATCACGAGCGGCTTCAGGTTGGCGCGCGCCGCGTACAGGGCGGCTGTATAGCCGGCGGGGCCGCCGCCGATGATGATCAGGTCACGTACGTCACTCACTGGTGCTCCTCTGTGTCCGGGCGGTTCTCGGGCGTCACCTTAGAGAACGATCCGGCGCATCGCGCTGTTCCGCTCAGGCGACGGCCGTACCACACAGGTGGAGGACGCCGGCACGTGCCTCGGCGACCTGCCAGGGAACGTGTGACTCGCTGCGGCCGGGCCCGAGCAGGTGCACGACCTCGTGGCCGCGTGCGTGCAGGAGCTCCGCGATCAGGCGGCGGTGGCACTTCGTCCACAGCGTTTCCGCGCAGAGGAACGCCGGCGCCGGCTGCTCGAGTTCGCCCTCCAGCGCCGCCTGCCACTCGGCGGTCGTCATTCGCGCGGCGTAGCTGCGGAACGCGGCGACACGGATGCAGTCGAAGCGCTCCTCGCCCGCCTCGCCGGAGCGGCGGCCGCCGAGGTCGAGCGCGTGCCGGTAGCGGAGGCCGGCTGCTTCGACCGACGCTGCCAGCGCCGGCTGGTTGAACTGCGGGTGCCGCCGCGAGCCCGGGTACCGCCGGACGTCGACGAGGGTCCGAACGTCGGCCGCGACGAGCAGCTCGACGAGCTCCTCGCTCGTCCGCGTCCCGTGACCGATCGTCCAGACCCGCACGGCGGGGAGGCTAGCGGGAGGATTGGGATCCGGGGCAAATCGGCAAAAAGACTTGGATGGCGACCACGGTCACCCTCGGCGGACTGCGCGAGCTGGCCGGATTCCGCGCGGAGAACGGGTGCGCGATCAGCCTCTATCTCGATCTCGACCCGAGCGTCGCGCCCACGGCGGCCGACGTGGCGACGCGGGTGCGCTCCCTGCTCGACAGCGGCGCGAAGTCCGACGGTGCGACGCGCCGCGATCTCGCGAACGAGGTCCGGCAGGGGCTGAAGAGCGACTTCGAGCGGCTCGAGCGCTTCTTCGCGCAGGAGTTCGACCGCGACGGGGCTCGCGGGATCGCCGTCTTCGTCGCCGGGCTCGACAACGTCTTCAGCACGCTGCCGCTCGCCGCGCCGGTGCCCGACGCGATTCGGGTCGCCGACGACTTCCTGCTGGCGCCGCTCGTCCCGCTCGTCGGCCGCGCGGACGCAGGCCTCGTCGCGGTCGTGGACCGCGAGCAGGGGCGCGTCTACGCCTTGCGCGACGGCAGGCTCGAGGAGATCGCCGACCGCAGCGGGGACGCGCCGAGCCGACACGACCAGGGTGGCTGGTCGCAGGCGCGCTACCAGCGGCACATCGACAACGTCGCCAGCGAGCACTACAAGACGGTGGCGGAGGAGATCGAGGAGCGGTTCCGCCGCATTGGGCGGCCGCCGATCGTCGTCGTCTGCTCCGACGACGTGCGCCCGGAGATCACGAACGCCTTCTCCACCGAGGTGGCGGACGCGGTCGTCGGGTGGACGGCGGCCGAGCATCACGCGGGGCCGAACGAGCTCCAGGAGGTCGTCGCGCCCGTCTTCGAGGCGTGGCGCGAGCAGCGTGTGGACGGCCTCGTCGAGCGGTGGCGCGAAGAGTCGGGGCGCGGCGCTCGCGCTGCCACGGGCTGGCCGGAGACGCTCGAGGCCGCCTCGGACGCCCGAGTCGAGCTGCTGCTCTACACCGAGGGGACGACGCGAGACGCGTTCCGGTGCCCGCGGTGCGGCCGGGCCGCGGCGGCGTCGAGCACCTGTCCGCTCGACGGGACGACGATGGACCCGCGCGACGACGGGCTTGACCTCGCCGTCCGTCTCACGCTCGCGCACGGGGGCGAAGTCGTCGCTCTCCGGGAGCGCGCCGACCTCGACGAAGCCGAGGGCATCGCTGCGATCCTGCGCTACTGAGCCGCGCCGCTAGGCCGCGTCGATCGCGCGCAGGCCGTCATCGAGGCTCTCGACGAGCTCCTTCGCCGACAGCGAGTCGGTCACAACCTCGATCGGCTGGAGCGCCGGCAGGCGGTCGCCGCTCATGCCGTGCGCTTGGAGCCGGCGTCCGGTCACGAGCACGCGCGACTCGAGCGTCCGCACCGTCTTGTTGTAGTGACCGACGGCGCCGGTGAGGCTCCGGCCGAGCTGGTCGATGTGGCCCGCCATCGTCACGAGCCGGTCGCAGAGCTGCTGCCCGAGCCCGTGCACCTCGCGGGCACTCTCGGCGACCGTCTCCTGCTGCCACGTCGCGGCCACCGTCCGCAGCAGCGCGAACAGGTTCGTGGGCGACGCCGGGACGACGTTCAGCCGCCAGGCGTCCTCTGTGATCCCCGAGTCGTGCTCGTGCGCGGCGCGGAGGAACGCCTCGTCGGGGAGGAACATGATCACGAAGTCCGGCGTCGGCTCGAACTGGCGCCAGTAGGTCTTGGCGGAGAGCTTGCCGATGTGGTCGCGGAGCTGCCGCGCGTGCTCCTTCAGGAAGCTCTGCTGCTCGTCGGCGCCGTCGCAGCCGCACGCGTCCAGGTACGCGGCGAGGGGTACCTTCGCGTCGACGACGACGTGCTTGCCGCCCGGCAGCTTCACGATCAGGTCGGGCCGGAGCAGCCCGCCCTCGTCGTCCCGCGTCGTCGACTGGAGGACGAAGTCACAGTGCTCGATCATCCCCGCCGCCTCAACGACGCGCTTGAGCTGGATTTCGCCCCAGCGGCCGCGCACGTGAGGGGCGCGCAGCGCCGTGACGAGATTCCCGGTCTCGCTGCGGAGGCGATCCTGGCCGTCGCGGAGCGTCGCGAGCTCCTGCTTGAGCGCGCCGAACGCGTGCTGGCGGGCCTGCTCGAGCGTGCGCACCTGACCGTCGACTTTCGCGAGCGACTCCTTCAACGGCTGCACGTAACCGGAGAGCTTCGTCTCGGCGAGCTCGAGGAACGCGGTGTTCGACGCCTGGTACGCCTCCTCCGACGCCGCCTTCACAGCGCCGACCAGCTTCTGGTCTATTGCACGCCGCTCGAGCTCGAGCTCCGCGGTGGCGACGGCGAGGTCGCGCTCGCGTGCGACGAGGCGCGGCGAGAGGAGAAGCCAGGCGGCAAGGGCGCCGACGGCGAGCCCGCCGAGGGCCGTGACGAGAACGATGACCACGAGAACCATGGCCGACAAACGCTAGAGAGGTCGTCGGACGGAGCCTGGCCGCCGGAGGGGCGCTGGTACCCTGGGCCGCCGAGATGCCCCGCAAGGACAGCGTTCCGAACCCCCCGCGGCGTGTGCAGGCCCCGAAGCGCCGCGCCACGCCTGCCGGCCCCTCCGACCCCGCCAGGAAGCGCAAGCTGCTGCTCGGAGCGGCCGCGGCCGTTCTGGTCGTCGTCGCGATCGTGCTCGCCGTCCTCCTCTTCGGCGGCAGCGACAAGAGCGAGGCGGCGGTGCTCCAGGAGGAGGGCTGTACGCTCGAGACGTTCCCGGGCCAGGAGGCGACGCACCTCGACGATCGCGCAACGAATGCGAAGCCGAAATGGAACTCCTCGCCGCCGACGAGCGGGCCGCACCTGCCGACGCCGGCCGTCTACGGCTTCTACACCGAGGAGGTCTCGCTCCTCCAGACGGTGCACAACCTCGAGCACGGCGCGATCGTGATCCACCTCGGCTCCGATGTCCCCGAGGCGACGATCGAGGAGATCCGCTCGTTCTACATGGAGGACCCGAACGGCATCCTCGTCGCGCGCTACCCCGAGCTGGGTGACAAGGTCTCGCTCTCGGCGTGGACGTCGCGCGAGCCCGGTGGCCGAGGTCGCGGCTACCTCGCGACCTGCACGGGCTTCAGCGAGCGCGCTTTTTCCCGCTTCGTCAAGGAGCACCGCTACAAGGGGCCGGAGCGGTTCCCGGAGGACAGCCTCCACCCGGGCAACACGTAGCGCCCGCGGCACCGCCTACAGTGGCACGCAGAGAGCGACGCCGCCGGGGTGGCGGAACCGGTCAGACGCGCCCGGCTTAAAACCGGGTGGCCTTCGGGCCGTGAGGGTTCGACTCCCTCCCCCGGCATGACTCCCCGGCGGGCACCATCCCGGCTCCGCCCGCGCCTGCGTCGGGACCGGTACACCCCCTCCCGGCGTCGAGCCGCGGCAGCGCCTCGCCCACACCCGGTGCCGGACACGCGCCTAGACTCTCGCCGTGACCAAAACCGAGCAGGCGGCGGATCACGTCCACCTCGAGTGGGACACGCCGCTCTTCCGGACGTCGATCGCCCAGTACGAGCAGGCGCTTCCCTACGCCGACGTCTCGGCGGCAGTCGCCGAGCGGCTGCGCTACCCCGAGCGCGCCGTGATGCTCTCGATCCCGGTGCGGCTCGACGACGAGCGCCGGGTCGTCTTCGCCGGCTACCGGGTGCAGCACTCGAGCGTGCTCGGGCCGACGAAGGGCGGGATGCGCTTCGACCCGCACGTGAGCCTCGGCGAGTGCGCAGCCCTCGCCGTCTGGATGACGTGGAAGTGCGCGCTCCTCCGGCTTCCCTACGGCGGCGCGAAGGGCGGCGTCCGTTGCAACCCGCACGAGCTCTCCCAGCCCGAGCTCGAGCGGGTGACCCGCCGCTTCACCTCCGAGCTCCTGCCGGTGATCGGCCCGCAGGAGGACATCCCGGCGCCCGACATGGCGACGAACGAGCAGACGATGGCGTGGATGATGGACACGTACTCGATGCAGGTCGGGCACGTCGTCCCAGAAATCGTGACCGGGAAGCCGATCAGCATCGGTGGCTCCGTGTTCCGGCACGAGGCGACGGGCGCCGGCGTCGTGATGGTGATCGCGCGCGCGTGCGAGCGGCTCGGCTGGGACCTCGCGGAGCAGCGTTGCGTCGTCCAGGGGTTCGGCAACGTCGGCGGCATCGTCGCGCACGAGCTCGCCGACTACGGTGCGACCGTCATCGCGGTGTCGGACGTGTCCGGAGGCCTGTACGACGAGGAGGGGCTCGCGGTGCACGAGCTGACGGACTTCGTGCAGGAGCACGGCTCGCTCGCCGATTGGCGGACCGGGCGGCGCATCACGAACGAGGAGCTGCTGGAGCTGCCCTGCGACGTGCTCGTGCTCGCCGCGCGCGAGGACCAGGTGACGGCAGAGAACGCGGGTCGGATCCGCGCGCGGCTCATCGCCGAGGGCGCCAACGGGCCCACGTCGCTCGAGGCGGACGCGATTCTCGGTGAGCGCGGCATCCCGATCCTGCCGGACATCCTGACGAACGCCGGCGGCGTCACAGTGTCGTACTTCGAGTGGGTGCAGGACCTGGGGCGGCTCTTCTGGGATCGCGACGAGATCCGCGAGAAGCTCGCCGAGAAGATGAACGACGCGTTCGACCGCGTGTGGCTGATCTCGCAGGAGCGGGAGATCCCGCTCCGGACGGCGGCTCTCGTCGCGGGCATCCGCGAGGTCGCGACGGCGCTCGAGGCGCGCGGCCTCTACCCGTGAGCATGGAGCGCGTCCGCGACGCGATGGTCGTCGACCTGCCACAGCTCGCGGGCGACGCGACCGCGCAGGAGGCGGGGGAGGCGCTCGCACGGCCGGAGGTGCGCGCCCTCTTCGTGTGCGACGACGGGCGGCTGCTCGGCGTCGTGACGCGCAAGACGCTCGTGCGCGAGGTCGTCGCCTCGGGCCGCGATCCCCGTAGCACGGCCCTGCGCGAGATCGCCGAAGAGCCGCACCACACGATGGCCGCAGACAGCCCGCTCGACGAGGCGTTCCGCTTCCTCGAGGAGCACGACCTCGAGCGCGTCCCCGTCGTCGAGGAGGGGCGGCTCGTCGGCGTCGTCTCCCGCGCCGTCCTGCAGCGCCGCCTCGCCGAAGACGAGCCGGTCGAGTAGGAGCACGTCGTCTAGCAGTCCTGCGGGCGCGTCGGCCTGACGGGCTTTGCCCGG
>DASQNG010000160.1:0-1816 GCA_035645095.1 Gaiellaceae bacterium
GGGCGTAGGCGGCGGAGGCCTTCCTCGAGCTGGATCTCGGGTTCCCAGCCGAGCACCTGGCGGGCGCGGGTGATGTCGGGTTGGCGCACCTTGGGGTCGTCGGTGGGGAGCGCCTCGTAGACGATCTCGCTGGAGCTTTCCCAGATCTCGATCACTTTCTGGGCGAGCTCGAGCAGCGTGAACTCCTGCGGGTTGCCGATGTTGACCGGCAGGTGCTCGCCGCTCTCCATCAGCAGGATCAGACCGCGGACGAGGTCGTCGACGTAGCAGAAGCTTCGGGTTTGCGACCCGTCCCCGAACACCGTCAGCGGCTTCGACTCAAGGGCCTGCCGCACGAAGGTGGGGATCGCCCGGCCGTCGTGGGGGCGCATGCGGGGGCCGTAGGTGTTGAAGATCCGGACGATGCAGGTGTCGACGCCCTGCTGGCGGTGGTAGGCCATCGTCAGCGCCTCCGCGTACCGCTTCGCCTCGTCGTAGACGCCGCGCGGCCCGATGGGGTTCACGTGCCCCCAGTACATCTCCGGCTGCGGGTGCACCTGCGGGTCGCCATAGACCTCGCTCGTCGAGGCGAGCAGGAACCGCGCACGCTTCCACTTCGCGAGCCCGAGCGCGTTGTGCGTCCCGTACGAGCCCACCTTCAGCGTCTGCAGCGGCAGGCGCAGGTAGTCGATCGGGCTCGCCGGGCTGGCGAGGTGGTAGACGAAGTCGACCGGCTCGTCGATCTCCAGGTGCCCGATCAGGTCGTGGTGCACGAAGTCGAACTCCGGGCCCCGGTTGTGCGTGACGTTCTGCAACGACCCCGTCTCGAGGTTGTCGACGCAGATCACCCGGTGCCCCCGCGCCAGCAGCGCGTCGGAGAGGTGGGAGCCGAGGAAGCCGGCGCCCCCGGTGACGACGGAGGTGGGCACGGGACAATGGTATCCGCGGTTTCCGACGGCGGAGCCGTCATTACGAATTCCTGATGAAGCTCCCGGCGCGCCTACACTGGCGGCATGGCGGGACGGGGGACGAAGGGCGCCGTCGCCGGCGCGCTCTCCCTCGCGCTCCCCGGCGCGGGGCAGCTGTACGTCGGCGCGCGCCGGCGCGGCGTTGTCCTCCTCGCGCTCACAGCCCTGCTGCTGCTCGCCGTCGTCGCAGCGGCGGCGTGGTGGTCGCCGGCCGTCGACCGTCGCCTCGTCGCCGTAGTGCTGGCGCTGGACGTGGCGCTGCTCGCGCTGCGCCTCTTCGCGGTCGCCGACGCGGCGCGCGGGGTGCGTGCGCTGGTCGTCGCCGTCCTCGTCGCGCTCACCGTCGCGCCACACGTCGCCGCGGCGTACGTCGCCGTGCGCGGCTACGGCGTGCTCGAGGAGGTCTTCGCCGACGCCGAGCCGCGCGACCTGCTCGCCCACGAGGGCGTCTTCCTGCACGGGCCGCCGCGGTTGCCGCACTACGTCGAGCCGGACACCTGGACGTACGGGCTCGAGGAGCGGCTGGGGCCGGCGGAGGAGAAGCCGCTCGACGCCTCGCCGGAGGTCCTCGTCGACGAGCCCGGGGACGAGCAGCCGTGGACGACGATCCTGCTCCTCGGCACCGACGAGGGCCCCGGCAACTGGGGCGCCCGCACCGACACGATCATCCTCGCGGCCGTCCAGCACGGCACCGGCCGCGCCGCCGCTTTCGGGATCCCGCGCAACTTCGTCGACGTCTCGCTCGGCGAGGGCCGCGGCCGTTTCGCCGAGCCGCTGAACGCGCTCTACGGCTTCGCGCGCGCGAAGCCCGAGCTCTTCGACGGCGACAACCCCGGCGCGACGGCGCTGAAGCAGGCGGTCTCGCTCCT
>DASQNG010000161.1:0-9920 GCA_035645095.1 Gaiellaceae bacterium
ACTGGATGTCCGCGTACTCGATCAGCGTGAAGGGCGCGTCCGGGCTGCCGAGGAACGCACCGTCCTGCTGGAGGCCGGTGAGGTACTCGGGCGCCCGATCCCTCGCCGGCGGGGTGTCGTCCTCTCCGCCGCGGGCGCCGAAGACGCTTGCGCCGATCAAGAGCGCAGCGACGACGAGGGCGCCGAGCACGGCGAGCAGCAGCTTCGTCCGTGACCCACCCGTTGGCGTGCCGCGGCGCCGCGGCGCCTGCGGCCTGGGCGGCGTGTGTCGTGCGGGTGCCCGATTCGTGCCCACGCGTACGAAGTATGGCCGAGGTCGCGGCTCACGCATGAGGCGGCGGCCGCGGGCCTGGCGCGGATTTGCCGCAGAGATTTGCGGCGGGTGCGGGCGAGATTAGATTGTCGTCCGTGGCGACGACCGATCGGCACCGCGCGCTGTTCGACGCCGCCGTCGCGCTCAGCTCGGAGCTCTCGCTCGACGCGCTGCTCGAGAAGCTCGTCGCAACGGCCTCACAGCTCACCGGCGCGCAGTACGTCGCGCTCGGCGTGATCGACCGCAGCGGCGCGGCGCTCGAGCGCTTCATCACGTACGGCGTCGATGAGGAGACGCGCCTCCGGATCGGCGAGCTCCCGCGCGGCCGGGGGATTCTCGGCGTGCTCATCCGCGATGCGCAGCCGCTCCGCCTCCACGAGCTCTCGGACGACCCCCGGTCGGTCGGGTTCCCGCCCGGCCATCCCCCGATGCACACCTTCCTCGGCGTTCCCGTGCTCCTGCGCGGCACCGCGTACGGGAACCTCTACCTGACCGAGAAGGCCGACGGCGCGGACTTCACCGACGAGGACGAGGAGCTGGTGAAGCTCCTCGCGTCGCAGGCGGCGGTGGCCGTCGAGAACGCGCGCCTGTACGAGTCCGCGACCCGCTGGTCGCGCCAGCTGGAGTCGATCAACGAGATCGCCGCCGCCCTGGTTCAGGAGGTGGAGCTGGCGCCGCTCCTCGAGCTCGTCGCGGAGCGCCTCCGCGAGCTGATCGATGCGCGCGCGGTCGCGGTGGCGCTGCCGCAGCCGGACGGCACGGTCCGCGTCGAGGCATCCGCCGGCGAGCAGATGGTCGGGACGGTGCTCGGCGCGAACTCAAAGAGCGTGCGGGTGCTCGAGCGGCGCCGCAGCGAGCGGGTGGACTCCGTGCTGGACGATCCCGAGGTCGACTCTGACTTCTCGCGCCGCCTCGGCGCGCGTGCCGCGATCTGGGTGCCGCTGCTCGTCCGCGACGAGGCGATCGGGCTCCTCTTCGCGATCGACAAGCGCGGGTCGGACCCGCGCTTCGGCGACGACGACCTTCGGCTCGCGGAGAGCTTCTCCGCGCGCGCCGGTGTCGCCGTCGACCTCTCGCGGCGCGTAGAGACCGACGCGCTGCGCCGGGTCGTCGCGGCCCAGGAGCAGGAGCGGGCCAGGCTCGCGCTGGAGCTGCACGACGAGACCGGCCAGGCGCTCACGTCGATCCTGCTCGGGCTGAAGCGCATCGAGGAGCAGCCGACGCCGGAGCGGGTCGCCGAGGTGCGGGAGCTCGTCGTCGGCACGTTGCGGAGCGTCCGGCAGCTGGCGGTCGAGCTGCGTCCGAGCGCGCTCGACGACTTCGGCCTGGAGCCTGCTCTGCGCCGCCTCGTCGGCGGTTTCGCGGAGAATGCGAGGATGACCGTCGACCTGCAAGCCCGTCTCGGGGAGGAGCGACTCCCACCGGAGGTCGAGACCGCGCTCTACCGGATCGTCCAGGAGGCGCTGACGAACGTCGCCAAGCACGCCCAGGCGCAGGCGGTGACGCTGCTCCTGACACGGCAGGCGCGCTCGGTGTCGCTGCTGATCGAGGACGACGGCCGCGGCTTCGACGAGGCGACGACGCGGCAGGATGCCCTCGGTCTCGTCGGGATGCGGGAGCGCACCGGGCTGCTCGGCGGCCGCTTCACCGTCGAGTCGACCGCCGGTCGCGGTACGACGATCGCAGTGGACGTACCCTTGTGAGCATCCGCGTCGTCGTCGTCGACGACCACGCGGTGGTGCGCTCCGGGATCCGCATGCTCCTCGACGCCGAGCAGGACATCGACGTCGTCGCGGAGGGTGGCAGCGCGGACGAAGCTGTACGCGCCGCACGGCTCGAGAAGCCAGACGTGATGTTGCTCGACGTCGTGATGCCAGACGGCACGGGCATCGAGGCGACGCCGAAGGTGCTCGAGGCCGCGCCCGGCGTGAAGGTCCTCGTGCTCTCGATGCAGGACGACCCCGCGTACGTCCGCGAGGCGTTCGCCGCCGGCGCGAGCGGCTACGTGCTGAAGGAGGCGGCCGACGTCGAGGTCGTGCAGGCAGTTCGCGAGGTCGCGGGCGGCGGGCGCTACGTCCACCCCGCGCTCGGCGCGCGCCTCGCGACCGCGGAGGTGGAGGCGGCCGCACGCGCGGCGGCGGACCCGCTCTCCGAGCGGGAGCGGGAGGTGCTGCGCCTGCTGGCGCTCGGCCACACGAACCAGGAGATCGCGAAACTCCTCTTCATCTCGGTGCGCACGGCCGAGACGCACCGCGCGCACATCATGCAGAAGCTCGGCCTCGGCTCCCGCGCCGAGCTCGTGCGCTACGCCCTCTCACAGGGCCTGCTCGCCTCCGACGAGGCCTGACGCTCCGCAGTTCCGGAAACACCAAGGGCGGCCGTGGGGCCGCCCTTGCCACCTGACGTCCTCGGACGATCTAGTGCGATCCGCCGCCCTTCGGGTTCCCGACCTTCAGGATCCCGACCTGGCCGAGGTCGACGTGCGCGAACGCGTGGCTGACGACGGGGTAGGTGCCAGGCTCGTCGATCTTGACGTCGAAGACGGCTCCGCCGCCCGCCGGCACGAGCACGGTCTGCACGCCCGTCTGCGGCGGGCTCTTCATGTCCGCGTTCACCCATGCGCGGTCGAAGATCGTGCCGACGACGTGGAAGTTCGTGTCGAGCGTCGGCCCGGCTGCCACGACCCAGAAGCGGACGGTGTCGCCCGGGTCAGACGTGAGCGGGTGCGTCACGTACTGGTTCGCGTACCCGTTGAACGTCGTCCAGTCCGGCATCATCGAGCGCGCCTTGTTCATGTCGAGGGACGCAGGCTCGTCGATGCCGTCGCCGTTCATGTACCACTCGCTCGCGACGAGCACGTACTCCTTGTCGGCCTTCGGCATGTCCTTCGGCCGCACCACGATCGCGCCGTACATCCCGTTCGCGATGTGCGCGAGCACCGGCTTCGTGCCGCAGTGGTACATGTAGACGCCGGGGTCGCTCGCGACGAAGCTGAACGTGAACGACTCGCCGGGGGCGACGTCACGGAACGCCACGTTGGGGGCGATCCGCGCTGCGTGGAAGTCCATCGAGTGCGGGATGGCGCCCTCGTTGACGAGCGTGAACTCGACCTTCTGCCCCTCGCGGGCGTGCACGATCGGGCCGGGTGCGCTGTAGTCGCCGTCGAACGCCCAGACGCGGTACTTCACGCCCGGCGCGATCTCGACCACACGGTCCTTCATCACCATCTTCACCTCGAGGACGTCACCGTCCGTGAGCGGCGGCAGCGTCGCGTCGTATGGCTTGTGCGCCTTCGCGAGCTCGTCCGCGTTCGCCGGGACCTTGCCCCAGAAGCTCTCGAGCGGCAGCGCCGTGTTGTGGTCGCGCTCCGCGTGTGCGGAGGCGCCCTGTACCTCCTCGGCCGACGCCGTCGTCCCTGCGACGGCGGCCACCGAGACGTCGTCCTCGAGCGCCTGTGTCACGCCCACCATGGCCGCGACCAGAATCAAGAGCGCCGCTCCAGCGACCCCCGCGGCAGTCGCCAACATCCTCATGTTCGATGAACCCCCTGCGTTCGTTGGAATACAGGTCACCGTAGGAGAGGGATGTGGCGGCGGCATCAGCGATCGCCGCGGCCGCGATCAGGGATTTCCCGCAGGGGCACGGGAGGAAGTCCCGATGCCGGGCCGTCACCGCGCGGGCACCCTAGGCGGATGAGCACCATCGTGATGAGCACCATCGTCGTCGTCGCACCGCTGAAGTACGGCTCCTACGCCGCGGCGAAGGCTCTTCTGGACACGGGGCCGCCGTTCGACCCGAACCGGACGCCCCTCGTCCGGCACGACGTCCACCTCACGGGCGACGAGGCGGTGTTCCTCTTCGAAGGCCCCGACGCGCGGCTCGCCGTACAGGACCTGATCGGCGACGCGACCATCTGGGAGTCCGCCCTCGCCTGGCGCCGGCTCCTCGCGGGGCGCCCGCGCGTGGCGGAGCCCGCCTACGCGTGGAGCCGCGAGCTCGCCGCCGCGCCCGAGCCTGCGCTAGTCGGCGGCAGCGACTAACGCCGCGAGGCGCCGGCCGACGACCGGCGCGAACTTGAAGCCGTGGCCGCTGCACGGTGAGCCGACGACGACGCGCCCGTGCCGTTCGAGCACGAACCCCTCGTCTTCGGTGGTCGTGTAGAGGCAGGTCTCCGCACGTTCGAGCGGCTCCGACCCCGCGAAGCGCCGCGCCACCCACGCCGCCGTACGCACGGCGAGCTCCGTGTCCGGCGCGGACGGCTCGTCCGGCGCGGCGTGGGCCCCGGAGTGGTGCAGACCCGCCTTCACGCCCACATCCGGCGCCGCCAGCGCGTACGCCGGCTCCCGCTCGTTCGCGATCTCGATCACCGACGGCAGCGGCTCGTCGCCCGTGTCGTGCCGGTAGTAGGAGACCGTCTCGCGCGTCACGGCCACCCGTAGCTCGATCCCGAGGGGCGCGAGCAGCGCCGGTGCCCACGCGCCCGCCGTCACGACCACGTTGCGAGAGGTGTAGCTGCCGGCCGCGCCGGCGTCGACCCGGATGCCGTCCGCCGTCGAGGCGAAAGACTCGACCCGCGCACCCTCGACGAGCAGAGCGCCGCGGGCGGCTGCGGCCGCCGCCAGCGCCCGCTGGGCGCGCTCGGCGTGGACGATGCCGCCGTCCGGCTGCCACAGCGCGAGCTCGCCGCCCCCGGCGCGCAGCCCGAACCGCCGCCGCAGCTCGTCGGCGCCGAGGACGGCATGCGCGGCCCCCGCGTCTGCGAGCGCCGCGCGGTTCAGCTCCCACCCGCCGAAGTCCACGGTTCCACGCCGCTCGAGCAGCGTCTCGCCGGCCTCCGCCTCCAGCTGCCGCCACAGCGGCAGCGCCTCCTGGCACAGTCGCACCCAGGCGACGTCGGGATACGAGAGGCGGAAGATGCGGGAGCTGCCATGGCTCGAGCCGCGGTCGTGCCCGACCGTGAACTGCTCCAGCACGACCACGTCGCGGCCGGCTGCGGCGAGGGTGTGGGCCGTCGCGAGCCCCATCACCCCGGCGCCGACCAGGACGACCTCGGTGTCCGCCACCTAGCGCGAGCGGTCGAAGATCACGAGTACGGAGAGCTGCTCGTACCCGGTGAACCGGTGCTCCGCGCCGGCCGGCACGAAGATGCCGCCGCCCTGCTCGAGCGGCGTCTCCACGCCCTCGACGTCGAGCGTGCCGCGGCCCTCGAGCACGACGTAGACCTCGTCGTCGTCGTGCGGCTGCTGCCGGTCCGGCTCCGGTGCCACGAGGACGTAGACGCCGATCTCCAGCCCCGGCGACTCGTGCACGACCTCGTAGCCGCCGCCGGCGGCCACGAGGCGCTGCCTCACCCTGTCGACGTCGAACGCATGCACGCCCGGAGCGTATCGCTACGCCGGCGCCGCCTCGCGCTGCCGCACGCCGACCTTCGAGCTGACGGACACGACGCCCGGCACGCGCCGGACGAGCCGCGGCAGGAGCTCCGCATCGTTCTCCGACGGCACGGTCCCGCGGAGGCGCACGTCGCCGCCCTCGACGACGACGTCGACGTCGCCCGGGTCGAGCCACAGCGTCCGGCTCAGCACCTCGCGATGGATCTCCTTCGCGATCTCCACGTCCGTCCGCACGAACGCACGCACGAGGTCGGCGCGCGTCACGATGCCGACGAGCTTCCCGGCGTCCACCACCGGCAGCCGGTTGACACCGTGCTCGAGCATGACGCCGGCGGCCTCGTGCAGCGGGCGGCGCGGCGCCACGACGATCGCCGGCGCGGTCATCGCCTCGCCTGCGGTGCGGGCCGAGAGCTTGTCGAGCAGCGGCTCGACATCGAGGAGCCAGTCGAGCAGCGACGTCCGCCTGTGCCGCTCGGCGGCCTCCTTGGCGAGCACGTCGGCCTCCGAGACGACGCCGACGACGTGGCCGTCCTCCACCACGGGGACGCCGGAGATCCTCCGTCCGGCGAGGAGCGCCGCGACGTCCTTCAGCTGCGTATGCGGCGCGACCGTCGCCACCTGAGTCGTCATCACGTCCTGGACCTTCATCGGGGGGTCTCCTTCGTCGGTGTTCGTCCCACTGTGCTCGGGCCGGGAGCGCGCCACATCGGGGGGAGCGCGGAAGCCCCCTGCGGCTTTTCCCGTCGGTTACCAGGTCTTGACGCGAGGCGCGACGTGCGGCCGCGCGAGGCGCACGCGCGCGTCGACGGCGACGGCGCGTTCCGGCAAGGCGAGCACCGGGTTGAGGTCGAGCTCCGCGACCTCCGGCACGTCGGAGACGAGACGCCCCAGGCGGACGAGCAGGTCGGACACCGCTGTCGTGTCGGCGGCCGGCGCGCCGCGGAAGCCGCGCAGGATGCGCCCGGTCTTGCCGGTCGAGACGAGCTCCAGCGCGTCGATGTCCGTCAGCGGCGCGAGCCGGAACTGCGCGTCGCCGATCAGCTCGGCGAACACGCCGCCGGGGCCGCACGCGACGAGCGGGCCGAAGACCGGATCCTGGATTGCACCGACGAGGAGCTCGCCGCCGCCGCGGATCATCGGCTGGACGAGGACTGGGCCGCCGATGCGGGCAGCCGCCTCGCGCACCTCGTCCGCCGTCTCGAGGTTCAGCGCGACGCCGCCCGTCTCCGTCTTGTGCGCGCCGGCGACGGCGGTCTTGACGACTGCCGGAAAGCCGAGGTCCGCGGCTGCCGCCGCCGCGTCGTCCGGCGTCTCGCACACGCGCTCCGCTACGAGCGGGAGCCCGTACGCCTCGAGCAACCGTCGCACGCCGGCCGCGGGGAGCCACGCCTCGTCCACCTCGGCGAGCGCTTCCGTCACGACCGCGCGCGCCGCAGAGGCGTCGACGGCGACGTCGGGGACGGCCCCTTCGGGGCGACGCAGCCACTCGGTGCGGCGAACGGCATGCGCGAGCGCGACGGCCGCGGCTTCCGGATACGCGAACCAGGGCACCTCGGCCGCCGCGCGAAGCGTCGGCGGCGGGCCTTCGCCGCTCACGATCACCGCGAGCGTGGGCTTGTCCGCCTCCCCGGCGGCTGCGACGCCCTCGCTGATCGCGGCGCCCACCTCCGCTGCGGTCACGGCCACGGGAGGCACGAAGAGGGCGATCAGCGCGTCGACGCTGGGGTCGGCGAGGAGGACCGGCACGGCGACGGCGTACGCGTCGGCTCGAGCTGAGCCGAGCATGTCGACGGGGTTCGAGACGCTCGCCTCCACCGGCAGCGACCCTGCGAGTCGCCTGCGCGTCTCGTCAGCAAGATCCGGCAGCTCCAGCCCGGCGGCCTCGAGTGCGTCGGCGCAGAGGATGCCGAGCCCGCCGGCGTTGGTGAGGACGGCTACCCGCCGCCCGCGCGGCAGCGGCTGTGCCGCGAGCAGCGCGGCGGCGTCGAGCAGTTCGCCGAGCGACTGGGCCCGCACGACGCCCGCTTGGCCGAAGAGGGCGTCGACCGCCGCCTCCGAGCCGGCGAGCGCGGCGGTGTGGGAACCCGCTGCGCGTCGCCCCGCGCCGCTGCGCCCGCTCTTGATCGCGAGCACCGGCTTGCGCCGGGCCAGCCGCTTCGTGATCCGGGCGAACTTGCGCGGGTTGCCGAACGACTCGAGGTAGAGCAGCACGAGGTCGGTCTCCGCGTCGTCGAGCCACCACTCGAGCAGGTCGTTGGTCGAGACGTCCGCCTTGTTCCCGATCGAGGCGAAGTCGGAGACGCCGAGACCACGATCCTCCGCGCGCTCGAGCAGCGCGAGCCCGAGGGCGCCGCTCTGCGACGAGAACGCGATCCGGCCGGGTGGGAACGCGCGTGGCGCGAACGTCGCGTTGAGGCCGCTCCGGCTCGAGGCGACCCCGAGGCAGTTCGGGCCGACGAGGCGTGCGCCGTGCGCCCGCACGAGGGCGAGCAGCTGCTCCTGCCGCTCGCGCCCCTCGGGCCCGACCTCGGCGAACCCCGCCGAGATCACGCACAACGCCCGCGCACCCTTGCGCAGCGCCTCCTCGGCGGCGGTGTGCACGCGCTCACCCGGCACGCAGAGCACGGCGAGCTCGACCTCGTCCGGGATCTCCTCGATCGTCGTGTACGCGCGCACGCCGGCGACCGGCTCGCCGCTGCGGTTGACGGGAAAGGCAGTCCCCTCGAAATCGGCCGCGAGGACGTTCCGGAAGAGCTCGCCGCCGATCGAGCCACGCCGCGCCGAAGCACCGACCACCGCGAGCGACGTCGGGCGGAAGAACGGGCGCACGGACGCCGCGGCGCCCACGTGGTCGCGCTCGTCGATGCGCTCGAGGTAGGCGGGCGTCTCCGCGAGGGCGAGGCGGACCTCGACGACCCCCTCGTCGAGCGCCCGCGTCTGCGCCAGGCCGACGCGCTCGAACACGCGCAGCATCCCCTGGTTCTCCGGCAGCACCTCGGCGAGGAACGTGTCGATGCCGGCGGCCGTCGCGCGCTCGGCCAGCTGCTCGAGCAGCCGCGTCCCGATGCCGCGGCGCTGGAAACGGTCGGCGACGGCGAAGGCGACCTCGGCGACGCGCGGGTCGCGCAGGCGCACGTACGTCGCGACCGCGACGACGGTGCCGTTCTCCCCCTCCTCACCGTCCTCGCCGAGCGAGCCGACGAGCGTGCCGCTCGCCGACCAGTCGGTGGGGATCATCGTCTCGACGTGTGGGTCGGACGTGTACCCGTGGAAGCGGAGATACCGGCTGCGTGTCGAGAGGTGCTCGAAGAACACGCGCAGTGCCGTCTCGTCGTCAGGCGTCGGGGGGCGCAGGCGCAGCGTCGAGCCGTCCCGGAGCAGCACGTCCCGGACGGCGGGGGAGAGGGCGGTGGGCATCGGCTCCATCGTCGGCCAGCGCAGATGGTGCCGCATCGGAGCGGGTCCGGAACACGGGCACGGCAAAGCCGCACCGCAGGTAGGCTCGCGCCGCGATGCGTCGGCCGACGATCCTGCGCGAGTCGATGGTCGCCACGAGCCACCCCCTCGCCACGCGAGCGGGTGTCCGCGCGTTCGACCGTGGCGGTAACGCCGTCGACGCTGCGCTCGCCGCCGCCGCCATGCTGTGCGTTGCCGAGTGCGGCTTCACCGGCATCGGCGGAGACGCGTTCGCCCAGGTGTGGTTCGACGGTCGGCTCTACGGCCTGAACGGCTCCGGCCGCTCTCCCATGAAGCTCGACGGCGAGACCGTCGAGCGCTACGGCCCCCGCTCCGTGACGGTGCCGGGATCGGTACGCGCGTGGGGCGACCTCGCCGAGCGGTTCGGCCGGCTCGGCCTCGACGGCTGCCTGGCCGACGCGATCGACGCGGGGGAGCGCGGCATCGCCGCGACCGAGCGCGTGGCCGTCGGCTGGAACGCGACCCCGCGGGCGCCGTGGCCGCCGCCGGCGCAGGGGGACGTCTACACGCTGCCCGACCTTGCGGCCTCCCTGCGCGCGATCGCCGAGGGCGGCGCGAACGCCTTCTACCGCGGCCGGGTGGCCGAGCAGATCGCTGCCGCCTCCTGGCTCTCCGAGGACGATCTGGCGCAGCACGAGGGCGAGTGGGTGGAGCCGCTGCGGCTCGCGTACCGCGGCATCGAAGTCTGCGAGCTGCCGCCGAACGGGCAGGGGGCGGCGGCGTTGATCGCGCTCGCG
>DASQNG010000162.1:0-6731 GCA_035645095.1 Gaiellaceae bacterium
GTTCTGGAACTTCCCGGACTTCGGGTCGACGAGCTCGGAAGCCTGCGCGATCGTGTACTGCGCCTCCTCGGCGGCGTCGAGGTAGATGATCTCGTCCGTCACCTTGCTGTTCTTCACGACGCGGTACGGCGTCTGGATGAACCCGAACTCGGACACGGTCGCCATCGAGGCGAGCGAGCCGATGAGGCCGATGTTCGGGCCCTCCGGGGTCTCGATCGGGCACATCCGGCCGTAGTGGGTCGGGTGCACGTCGCGCACCTCGATCGGTGCGCGCTCGCGGGTCAGCCCGCCGGCGCCGAGCGCCGAGAGCCGGCGCCGGTGCGTCAGCCCGGAGAGCGAGTTCGTCTGGTCCATGAACTGCGACAGCTGCGAGGAGCCGAAGAACTCCTTCAGCGCCGCCACCACCGGGCGGATGTTGATGATCGTCTGCGGCGTGATCGTGTCGACGTCCTCGGTCGTCATCCGCTCACGGACGACGCGCTCCATCCGGTAGAGGCCGACGCGGAACGCCTCCTGGATCAGCTCACCGGTGGTGCGGAGCCGCCGGTTGCCGAAGTGCTCGTACTCGTCGAGCTCGTTCCGGATCGGGTCGCGGTTGAGCCCGATCGCGTCCGCCGCGAAGTCCTTCGTCTCGAGGTCGACGCCGAGCTTCGTCGGCAGGTCGACGAGCTTCCGGACGAGCGCGACGATGTCGGTCGTCGTCAGCGTGCGGGTGTCCTCCGGCACGTCGACGCCGAGCCGCTGGTTCAGCTTGTAGCGGCCGACCTTCGTCAGGTCGTAGCGCTTGGGGTCGAAGAAGAGCGTGCGGATCAGGTTGCGCGAGTTGTCGAGCGTCGGCGGCTCGCCCGGGCGCTGCTTCTTGAACACCTCGACGACGGCCTCCTCCTCACGCGTCGTCGTGTCCTTGTCGAGCGTGTTCTGGATGAACGGGGAGCCGTCGAAGAGGGCGAGCAGGTCCTCGTTCGTCTCGAGCGCGAAGCCGTCGTTGAGCTCCTCCCGCGCGAGCCCGCGCAGGAGCGTCGTCACCGGCAGCTTGCGCTTGCGGTCGATGCGGGCGTAGACGATGCCCTTCTTGTCGATCTCGAGCTCGAGCCACGAGCCGCGGCTCGGCATCAGGTTCGCGGTGAAGACCTGCTTCGTCGCGTCCTTCGGCTCCATCAGGTAGGCGCCGGGGCTGCGCACGAGCTGCGTCACGATCACGCGCTCCGTGCCGTTGATGATGAACGTGCCCCACTGCGTCATCATCGGGAAGTCGCCCATGAAGACCCGCTGCTCGCGGATCTCACCGGTCTCCTTGTTGACGAAGCGGACCGTCATCGAGAGCGGCGCCTGGTAGGTCAGGTCCTTCTCGCGGCACTCCTGGATCGAGAACTGCGGGTCACCGAACTCGTAGTCGCCGAACTCGACGGCGAGTGTGCCGGTGTAGTCCTCGATCGGCGAGATGTCGTCGATCGTCTCGCGCAGGCCCTCCGCCAGGAACCACTGGAACGAGGCCTTCTGGATGTCGATCAGGTTGGGGAGGTCGAGGACGTGCTTCAGGCGTGAAAAGCTCTTGCGCGCGCGCGGCGCGACAGCGGTGCTGCTCAAATGGATACAGCCTCCCTTACGGCGTGCAGAATCGAAACGGCGAGGAACGTGGGCGCAACCTCGCAGGTTAGCCGACGCCACCCACCCCCCGCAAGCTGTACCTGCGGCGGGCCGTCGTGCTCGGACACTCTAGCGAGAGCAGCAAGGAGGGCGCCGGCGACGGCGCCCTCCGCTGTGTGACCCCCATCCCGGAACGACCGACGGCCGTTTCCGGATACGCCCTGGGCCTCGTCCGGTGCTACTTGACCTCGACGGAGGCCCCGGCCTCCTCGAGCTGCGCCTTGATCGAGTCGGCCTCGTCCTGCGCGACGCCCTCCTTGACGGCGTTCGGGGCGCCGTCCACGAGGTCCTTCGCCTCCTTCAGGCCGAGCCCGGTGATCGCCCGGACGACCTTGATCACCTGGATCTTCTTGTCGCCGGTCGCGGTGAGGACGACGTCGAAGGCGGTCTTCTCCTCCTCGGGCGCCGCGCCGTCACCGCCGGCGGCCGCGCCGCCCGGGGCCGCCACCGCCACGGGAGCCGCCGCGGTGATGCCCCACTCCTCCTCGATCCGGTTCTTGAGCTCGACGAGCTCGAGGACGGTCATCGTCCCGAGCTGCTCGAACACCGTGTCGACTGCTGCCATCTCTACTCCTCCGTTTCGGTCTCCGCGGCCTCCGCCGGCGGAGCGTCGTCTGTGGTCTCGGTCTCGGCGGCGGCCGCCGCCTCGGCCGCCGCGTCGGGGGCAGCGGCCGCGGAGGTGTCTCCACCCTCCTGCAGCTGCTCGACGCGGGCGTCGATCAGGCCGATCAGGTTCTGGAGCGGCGCGTTCACGAGCCCGGCGAACGCGTTCAGCGGCGCGAGGATCGCGCCCACCACCTGGCCGCGCAGCACGTCGAGCGGCGGCAGCTTGGCGAGGCGGTCGATCTCGTCGGCGCTCATCTCCCGGCCCTGCAGCACGCCGCCGCGGATCTCGAGGATCCGTGTCGCCCGCGCCGCGTCGCCGAGGGCCTTCGCCACCGCGACGGGGTCGCCGTCGGCCTCCACGAACGCGATCGCCGATGGGCCCGTCAGCAGCGTGAGCAGCGCGTCTGCTCCCGCGGCCTCGGCCGCGCGCCTCGTCAGCGTGTTCTTCACCACCGAGAAGCGGGCGCCGCTCTCCAGCAACTTCGTGCGCAGGCCGTCGAGCTCGGCGTTCGTGAGGCCGCGGTAGTCGGCCACGATCAGCGTGTCCGACGTCCGCAGGCGCTCCGTCAGCTCCGCCACCACCTGCTCCTTCTCATTCTTCTGCATCTCTCACCTCCCTCGAAACGGTCGAGCCCGCACGGAGGCGGGCTCGGGAACGAGGTGCAGCTGCGTCCTGAGCGCCACCTCGGGAGGACCTCCGCCGGCGTCCTCTCGTCGAGAGGCGCCGGCCGCCTCCTGTCTTCGGCGACGGGCTGTGGAGTGGAATCCCTAGGCCGGAACGGCCTCCTGCTCGAGCTCCTCGAGGATGCCGCGCGTCCGGGCCGGGTCGACGCGGATGCCGGGCCCCATCGTCGTCGTGAGCGTGATCTGGTGGATGTAGCGGCCCTTCGCCGAGGCGGGCTTCACCCGTACGATCTCCTCGACGAGCGACGCGTAGTTCTCGAGCAGCTGCCGCTCGCCGAAGCTCTTCTTGCCGATCGAGACGTGGACGTTCGCGCCGCGGTCGGTGCGGTACTCGAGCTTGCCGCCCTTCGCGTCCTGGACCGCCTTGCCGACGTCGAAGGTGACGGTGCCGGTCTTCGGGTTCGGCATCAGCCCGCGCGGGCCGAGGACGCGGCCGAGCCGGCCGACGTTGCCCATCTGGTCGGGCGTGGCGATCGCGACGTCGAACTCCGTGAAGCCGTCCTGGACACGCTGCGCGAGGTCGGCCGAGCCGACCACGTCCGCGCCCGCCTCCTCCGCCTCGCGAGCCTTGTCGCCCTCGGCGAAGACGGCGACGCGAACGGTGCGGCCGGAGCCGTTCGGCAGCATCAGCGTGCCGCGGAGCTGCTGGTCGGCGTGGCGGACGTTCAGGCCGAGCCGGAAGTGCGCCTCGACCGTCTCGTCGAACTTCGCGCCGGGGAGCTCCTTCAGGAGCCGCACCGCCTCGGCCGGCGAGTACAGCTGCTCCCGCTCGACCTTCCCGCGTGCCTCGTCGTAGCGCTTGGAGTGGCTCGCCATTACTGCTCCACCTCGACACCCATGGAGCGCGCGGTGCCGGCGATCACGAGCATCGCCTGATCGACGTCGCGCGCGTTCAGGTCCTGCAGCTTCGTCTCGGCGATCGACCGCACCTGGTCGCGCGTGAGCGTGCCGACCTTCGTGCGGTTCGGCTCGGCCGACCCCTTGTCGAGCCCGAGAGCCTCCTTGATCAGGACGGCGGCCGGCGGCGTCTTCGTGATGAAGGTGAAGGAGCGGTCCTCGTAGACCGTGATCTCGACCGGCGTGATGCGGCCGTTCTCCTGCGCCGTCTGCGCGTTGAAGGTCTTGCAGAACTCCATGATGTTGACCCCGTGCTGGCCGAGTGCGGGGCCGACCGGCGGCGCAGGGTTCGCCTGCCCGCCCGGGATCTGCAGCTTGATCAGGGTCAGGACTTTCTTCGCCATGGCTAGTACGCGATCCCTGGAGGCGTCCGCTGTGCGGCCGCGGGGTGTGTGGTCTGCATCGTCGTCATCCGCTTCCCCTAGTCGATCTTCTTGACCTGGTCGAATGCGAGCTCGACCGGCACCTGGCGCTCGAAGATGTCGACGAGCACCTTCAGCTTCTGCTGGTCACCGTTCACGTCGACGATCTCACCGTCGAAGTCCGAGAGCGGGCCGGAGGTGACCTTGACCGACTCGCCGAGCGTGAACTGCACCTGCGAGCGCTGCGCGGCGCCTGCCGCGGCCGCGCCGGTGTTCAGGATGCGGTCGACCTCTCCCTGCGCGAGCGGCACGGGCTTGGCGCCGGCGCCGACGAAGCCGGTCACGCCAGGCGTGTTCTTGACGACCGACCAGGCGTCGTCGTTCAGGTCCATGTTCACGAGCACGTAGCCCGGCAGCACGCGCTTCTCCGTCTGCACCTTCTGCCCGTCCTTCGTCTCGATCACCTGCTCCGTCGGGACGACCACGCGGCGGAACCGGGGGGCCTGGTTCATCGAGAGGATCCGGTGCTCGAGGTTCGCCTTGACCTTGTTCTCGTGGCCCGAGTAGGTGTTGATCACGTACCAGCGGAACATGGCGTGCCCTACTGCCCGAGGAGGAGGTTGCGGACGAGGGGGCGCAGTGCCTGGTCGGCGGCGTAGAGATAGACGCCCACGATGATGCAGGCGATCAGCACGACGATGGTGCCGGTCAGCACCTGCCCGCGCCCGGGCCAGTCGACCTTCTGCAGCTCGCCCCACGACTCCTTGACGAAGCGGCCGCGCTGCCGCGGCTCCCTCCGGCCCGTCTGGGTGGCGACCGGCTGTGCCGCGGGCCGCACCTGCTGCTGCTGGCGCTGCCGCGAGCGCTGCTGGACCGGCTTCGGCTCCAGCTGCTTGCCCGCCGCCTTCGCCTTCGCGCGGCGGCGCTGACCCCGGGTCTCCCTCGGCACTAGCGCGTCTCCCGGTGCGGGGTGTGGGTGCCGCACCAGCGGCAGTACTTCTTGAACTCCACGCGGTCCGGCGTGTTCCGCTTCGACTTGTTCGTCTGGTAGTTGCGCCGCTTGCACTCGGTGCAGGCGAGGGTGATCGCGACTCGAACTCCGGCTGCCATCTAGATCGTGTTCTCTCGGTTTCGGTGGAAGAAGCGTGCTGAGGCGAGTAGCGGCGGCAGGACTCGAACCTGCGACACGCGGATTATGATTCCGCTGCTCTAACCAACTGAGCTACGCCGCCGCGCGGAGCGAGAGTGTAGCAAGGACCGGCTGCGGCGCAGCCTGCAGGTCGCGGCCACGCGGCGGTGCCCGCAGCAGCCGAAGCACGTCGGGCGCGGTCGCGGGCGGGCGGCGCAGCAAGAGCTGCACCGCCCGCCGTGACCGCTAACCGAAGATGAAGCTGTGGGCGTACTGCGTGTCGACCCGGTAGCCGAACCCGGCGCCCTGGCAGTTCCCGTTCAGCACGAACGAGTTGACGGCGACGATATAGCCGTTGTGGAGCACCGGCCCGCCCGAGTCACCGAAGCACGTTCCGCCGGAGCCGCCGTGCCCCTGACCGGGGTTGTTCGAGTAGTGCAGGTTCCAGCCGCCCGCGAGTGCGCTTCGCAGGTTGACGAGGCTGACGGTGCCGACCATCCGTTGCTTGACAGCGGACTCCACCGGCCGCACGCTCTGGAGCCCGTAGCCGACAACCGTGAACTCGACGTTGCCCTTCCCACGCGGCGTCGCGAGATTGTCGAGATACCCGACCGGTGCGACCTTGTCGACCCCGTAGGGCTCCGGCATGAAGCCAGTCCAGGAGGTGATGTTGACGACGCCGACGTCGCTCGTCTGCGGGATCGTCAGCGCCCCGTTCCAGTTCGGGTGCGCCTCGGGGGTGCCGACGGCGTCGTAGCCGCCGCACGGGTACCCGCTCACTCCCTCACAGAGGTTGATGTCGACCTTCGGATTGGCGGCCTGCCGCGCCAGGTTCGCCAGGTAGACCGGATCGGTCTGGATGATCTCCGCCCCCTCGGCGAACCAGATGTAGACGGTCACCGGCTGATCCGCGACAGGTGCCCCCGGGTCGCCGACGCAGTGGCCCGCGGTCAGGAACAGCGTCTCCGACAGCAGCGACCCGGTGCAGCGCCAGAGCGGCTCCGCGTGCGGATCCGCCGGATCGACTGCGACCATCAGACCGACCCACGGGTACTTGTTTTCGGTGTCCGGCTGGCCGAACTTGACAGCGTGCGCCGACGGCGCGACGGCACCAAGAACGAGCGCCGAGACCGCCACGAGCATGATGAGAAGCCTCTTCACGATCGGGTCCCCCTCCCTCGGATGAATAGATCCTCGTCCCGCAGCAGCTCGCTGCGGGCGGCGACCCTAGCACCAGACACCCGGGGGCCGCGTCCTCGAGCAGCGGCAGCAGCAGATGACTCGGCCGGCGCCCGGGTACGGACCGCGAACTAGAGGAGACGCAGGGCGAGGTAGACGAGCAGCGAGATCCACGCGAGCTGGAGCACACCGATTGTCGCCAGGATCCCCACGTCGGCGACGCGCCG
>DASQNG010000163.1:0-7657 GCA_035645095.1 Gaiellaceae bacterium
GATCGAGGCGCTGACGACGGAGCTCCGCGTCCGTTACCACCGCGCCGCCCGGTTCGACGACCGGCTGACGGTGTGGGCCCGCGTCGTCGGCGTCCGCGGCGCGCGCTTCCGCTACGAGTACGCGGTCGAGCGCGGCGGCGAACTCGTCGCCGACGCATGGACAGCCCACGCGACCGTCGATGCCGCGACGCACCGCCCCACGCGGCTGCCCGACTGGTTCGTGGAGGCGGCCGCTACGGCTGCGTCGTCGCCGCCGTCGTTGTCCCAGTCGTCGTCGTAGGCGCGGGAGGCGCCGGCGGCGCGGGCTTCGGGGCAGGCGTCGGCGCGGGAGCGGGTTCGGGCGTCGGCTCCGGCTTCGTCCCGACCCGGATCTCGCGCCACTCGCCGCGGTAGTTCGTGACCCAGTTCTCGTCGTACAGGACGCTGCCGTCGGCGGCGTAGACCTTCCGCGTCACCGCCGTCACGCGTCCGGGCGACCCCTCCTCGACGACGAGCTCCGTCCCCTTCTCGAGGGTCGGGTCTGCGATCCGCCGCACTCGCGGCTCGCTGGTCTCGCGCATCGTCCCCTCGCCGCTCTCGACGCGGCGCGCCGGCCCGCCGCCGTAGAGCGACACGGTGATGCCGCCACCGTCCCAGCTCGCGGCCACGAGGATCCACTTCGGCGTGTCGTTGAGGAAGCGGAGGTCGAGGTCGGGGTAGTTGACCGTCGCGTCGCGGCCGAGCTGGTAGCGGGAGATGTAGAGCGAGTGCGGGTTCCGCTCCACGATCTTGACCCCTGCCTCCCACGCGGCGTTGAAGACCGTCGTCGCAACCTGCGACACGCCGCCGCCGACGGCCTCCTCGTACTCGTCGCGGATGATCACCGGCGCCGGGCGGAAGCCGCGTTCGACGGTCCGTTCGCCCACGCGCGCGTTGAACGAGAAGGTCTCGCCGGGTGCGACGAGCGCGCCGTTCAGGAGCTCGATCCCGCGGCGCAGGTTCGTCACCCGGTCCGCGGTCCCGGCGTTCGCGGTCGAGTAGACGGAGAGGCGGCGCTCGATCCCCATCGCCTTCACCTCCTCCGTCGTCCGCTCCGGCGCAGACGGCGTCAGCACGAGCGACGCCGAGCGGGGCGGCGGCGAGGTGGCGGCGGCGAGGATCGCCTTCGCCGTCGCGGGGACGTCGAGGGCGATGCCCTGCTTCGACGGGACGATGCTGACGACCCCGTTCGAGGCGAGGACGCGGGCGTCCGTGGGCGGCCGCTCGACGGTCTTCCGCAGCTTCGCGAACCAGGCGTCGGCGCCCGGCCCGCCGATCGAGAGCGTGGTCGCGCCGTCGCTCGGCAGCGTCAGCAGCTCCGCGATCCGCCACCGCGGCAGCCGCCAGCGGGTCGCACCGTCGGTCAGCGTCACCGGCGCCGAGAGCGCGAGCCGCGCCTGCCGGGCAGCGTCCCCGAGCTCCGCGGCCGTCACGTCGACCGGGTCGAGCCGGACCGGAAGCGCAACGGGCCCCGTCCGGTCGAGCCGGGCGAGCGCGCGCACCATGACATCGGCGGCAGCGTCGCGGTCGAGTCGCAGGCCGGTCTGGCCGGGCGTGACGACGATCTGGAGGCCGCGGCGCACGAGCCTCGCGCCGACCTGCGGCCGGTCGACCTCCCGCGCCATCCCCGCCAGCTTGTAGTCGAGCGCCGCCTCGTAGACGTGCACCGGGGGGACGATCTCGGCGCCGAAGAACCGCGTCTGCAGCCGGCGATACCCGCGCACCGGCCCGAACCCCTCTCCGGTGTCCGCGGCGCTGTCGGCAGCCGCGCGCCAGTCGGCCTCGACGTCGAGGCTGCTCGCCTTCACCGGGAACTGCTGCTCGCCGACGGTGAACACGACCGGCACGCCGGCGACGCGGGCCGCACGCGCCTGGAGCAGCTTCGTCGCCTCGGCGCGCGTCAGGCCGCCGACGTCGACGCCCGCGATCGTGACGCCCTCCGGGAGCCGCGACGGCGAGCCGGCGAACCCGAGCCCGACGAGCGCCGCGAGCACGACGAGGAGTGCCACCGAGACGGCGGCCCAGCGAGCGGCGAGGAGCCCGGCAGGTCGTGCCGCGCCCGCGCGCACGGAGGAAGCGTCGGCGCGCACGAGATCGTGAGTCTAGCTGCGGAAAACGGGGCGGAAAGCCGCGTCGGGTGAAGGTTTCGTTAGGAACCTGGGCACGTGTGGCTAGCGGCGCAGGTGCTGGACGATCACGTGCCGCTGAATCTCCGAGGTGCCCTCGACGATCTGCAGGACCTTCGCGTCCCGGAGCCACTTCTCGACCGGGTGGTCGCGCATGATGCCCGCCCCGCCGAGGACCTGAACGGCGTCGGTCGTGACAGCCATCGCCGTGTCCGCTGCGAACGCCTTCGCGTACGATCCGAGAAGACCGGCCTCGCCGCCGGTGTCGACCGCGGCCGCCGCACGCCAGACGAGGAGCCGCGCGGCCTCGACGCCGATCGCCATGTCCGCGAGCTTGAACGAGACGCCCTGCTTCGCGAGCAGCGGCTTCCCGAACGCGCGCCGCTCGTTGGCGTACGCCGTCGCGTACTCGAACGCCGCGCGCGCGATGCCGACCGCCGACGCGGCGACCTGCGGGCGCGAGTGGAGGAAGAAGTCGAGCGCGAGCGCGAAGCCGCCGCCCTCGTCACCGAGCAGGCGGTCGACCGAGAGGTACGCGTCGTGGAGCAGGATCGAGCCGGTGTGGGACGCGCGGAGGCCGAGCTTCGGCTCCTTCCGGCCGGCGAGGACACCCTCGTCCCCGGCCTCGACGAGGAATGCGGTCACCGCCCCGTCGAGCTTCGCGAAGACGATCGTCAGCTCGGCGATGCCGCCGTTCGTGACGTAGCACTTCTCGCCGTTCAGGACGTAGCCGTCGCGCTCGTGGCGCGCGGTCGCCGAGATGGCTGCGATGTCGGAGCCGGCGCCGGGCTCGGTGAACGCGATCGCGGCGAGGCAGCCCTCCTCGGAGGCGAGGCGCGGCAGCCACCGCGCCTGCTGCTCCTCCGTCCCCACCCGCAGCAGCGGCCGCACCGGGAACATCGTCGCGCCGAGCACCGCCGCGAGGCCGGCGCAGCCCCAGGAGAGCTCCTCCGCCACGAGTACGGAGGTGACGGCGGAGACAGCGCCGCCCCCGAACTCGACCGGGATCCCGTAGGAGGTCAGCCCGAGCGCCGCGGCTTGTGCGAGCAGCTCGCGCGGGAAGTCCTCGCGCTCGTCCCACTCCTGCGCGACCGGCCGCAGCTCCCGCGCGGCAAAGTCGTGCGCGAGCTCCTGTAGCGCCCGCTGCTCGGGCGTGGGCTCGAAGCCGATCCCGCTCCCGGCCGCCACGGCCACGTCAGAACACGAACAACTCGACGCCGCCGCTCACGTTGAGCTCGACGCCGGTGATGTACGCGGCGAGGTCGGAGCAGAGGAACACGATCGCGTTCGCGATGTCCTGGGGCTCGCCCTCCCGCTTGAACACCGTTCGGGCGCGGATGCGGTCGTTCATCGCGGGGCTGGCGAAGTTGAAGGCCTCGGTGCCGATGATGCCGGGGACGATCGCGTTGCACGTGATCCCGTGCCGGCCTCCCTCGAGCGCGAGCGTCCGCGTCAGCCCCAGGATCCCGGCCTTCGTCGTGGAGTAGCTCGCCTGGCCGAAGCCGCCGAGCGTGCCGGCGACGGACGCCATGTTCACGATCCGCCCCCAGCCGCGCTCGCGCATGTGCGGCCAGACCGCCCGGGCGCAATTGAAGCCGCCGGTGAGGTTCACCCGCAGGTCGCGCTCCCAGAGGTCCGGGCTCTGGTCGAGGAACTGCGCCGCGTGATCGAGGGTGCCCGCGTTGTTGACGAGGATGTCGACCGAGCCGAACTCGGCGACGACCCGCTCGACCGTCTCCTGCACCTGCGCGCGGTCCGTGACGTCGCACTTGATCGCGGCGGCCCGACGGCCGAGTGCCTGGATCTCCTGCGCCGTTGCCTCCGTGTAGACGATCCCCTGCTCCTTCGCGACCTGCGCGAGCACGCCGTAGCGCTCCGCCGTCTCCGTCGACTCGTCGGACTCCACCTGGATGTCGGCGATCACGACGTCCGCGCCGGCGCGCGCCAGCGTGAGCGCATCCGCGCGGCCGAGCCCCCGGGAGCCGCCCGTGACGAGGGCGACGCGCCCGGAGAGGTCGATCTCGAGCGCCACTAGTCGCCCTTCGGCAGGAAGAGCTCCTTCGCGATCACGAGCCGCTGGATCTGCGAGGTGCCCTCGTAGATCTGGAACAGCTTCGCGTCGCGCATCAGCTTCTCGACCGGGTACTCCTTGATGTAGCCGTACCCGCCGAAGACCTGCACCGCGTCCGTCGTCACCTTCATCGCGGTGTCGGCTGCGAAGCGCTTCGCGAACGACGAGTACAAGGTGGCCTTCCGGCCGTAGCCGGTGTCGAGCATCCACGCCGCCTGCCAGACGAGCAGCCGCGCCGCCTCGATCTCCGTCGCCATGTCGGCGATCAGGAAGTTGACGCCCTGGTGCATGGCGATCGGGACGTCGAACGTGACCCGCTCCACGGCGTACGCCTTCGCCAGCTCGAAGGCCGCCTGCGCGACGCCGACGGCGCCGGCGGCGGTGCCCGGCCGGGTGAGGTCGAGCGTCTGCATCGCGATCTTGAACCCGTCGCCCTCCGCACCGAGGAGGCTCGTCGCCGGCACCGCGACGTCCTGGAGCGAGAACGCCGAGGTGTCCGTCGCCCGCTGCCCCATCTTGTCGAGGTGCTGCTCGAGCACGACACCGTCGGCGTCCATCGGCACGACGAACGCCGAGAGGCCCTTGTGCCCGCGCGAGGCGTCCGTCTTCGCAAAGATGACCGTCCACGCCGCCCGCCCGGCGTTCGTGATGAAGGTCTTCGAGCCGTTCAGGACGTAGGTGTCGCCGCGGCGCTCCGCCGTCGTCTTGATCCGCGCGACGTCGGACCCCGCGTCGGGCTCGGTCAGCCCGAAGGAGCAGAGGAGCGGCTCCTCGACGAGCGGCGTCAGCCACTCCCGCTTCTGCTCCTCCGTGCCGGCGATCAGCACGGGCCCCGCTCCGAGCGTGTTGGCGAGGATCGAGGTCGCGATCCCGGAGCAACCCCAGTTCAGCTCCTCGCCGATCAGCATCCCGTCGAACCCCGGGAGGCCGGGGCCGCCGTACTCCTCGGGCACGTGGATGTTCATCAGCCCGACCTCGTGCGCCTGCGCGATCACGTCCGCGGGATGCGTCTGGTGCTCGTCGTACGCGGCCGCCTTCGGACGGATCTCCTTCGCCGCGAAGTCGCGCGCGAGCTCGCGCAGCGCCTTCTGCTCGTCGGTCAGCGCGAACGAGACGCCTGTAGACGTCCCCTGCTCCAGTGTCGCCATCTCCTGCTCCCGCCTCGCCTCGATTGAACGGTCAGTCAATTCAGTGTACGAGCGGTTTCCCGGAGCGTCAACCGCGCGGCCGTCCCCCCTGCGGGGGAGGGGCCGAGGCCACGGTTCTGCGAAGCTCGACGTGCAAAGAATCCTCACACACTTGGCCCCCGAGATCGGCTACTAGTTGAGTCGTCGCCCGTCGGGGGCGACGACCGGGGTCACCTGCATGCCTCTGCGGATCTCACGCCTCCTGCTCCTGCTCGCCCTCGGGGGTGTCGCTGCCGCGGCCGCGCCCGAGGCGCAGGCGCTCCGCCCGCCGGTCGTGTGGCTGAAGGGCGAGGGCAACTACACGAAGGCGCACCGGCCGGCGCAGTCGATCGACCGGATCGTCGTCCACGTCACCGAGGGCAGCTTCTGGGGCTCCGTGCAGTGGCTGCAGAACCCGCGCGCGCACGTCTCATCACACTTCGTCGTCGGGCGCGGAGGCAAGATCGTGCAGCTCGTCCACCTCTCCGACATCGCCTGGCACGCGGGCCACTGGGGGACGAACGTGCGCTCCGTCGGGATCGAGCACGAAGGCTTCACCTACGGGCCGCACGGCTTCACGAAGGCGCAGTACGAACGGTCGGCGCGACTCACCGCGTGGCTCGCGAAGCGCTCGCTGATGCCGATCGACCGCAAGCACATCATCGGCCACAGCGAGGTGCCCGGGGGGCACGGCCATACCGATCCCGGGCCGAACTGGAACTGGAAGCGCTACCTCGAGCTCGTCCGGCAGTACGCGGACGGGACACCGCCGCTCAAGATCACGGACATGAGCCTGCGGCGGAACGACGTCGTGAGCGGCCGGATCCCGTGGAGGATCACGACGACGACCGCCGCACAGCGCGTCGAGTTCCGCGTGAACAGGCGCACCCTCTGGGTCGACCGCACGAGGCCGTTCACGTTCGGCAAGACCGCACGCGGGTTCGACACGCTCAAGCTCCCGAACGGGCGGCACGTGGTCGAGGTGGTCGCCTGGCGCGGCGACAAGAAGTGGTCCCAGCGCTTCCCGGTCGTCGTCCGCAACTTCCCGTTCCGGCTGAGCACGAGCGGCGCCGTGCACTGGGCGAAGGTGAAGGGTGTCGTCACGATCAAGGCCGCGCCGACCGGCGCCGGGATCGAGCGCGTCGAATTCAAGGTCAACGGCCGGCGCGCGCTCGTCGACCGCCAGGCGCCGTATGCGTTCCGCTGGGACACCCGGAGAGTCCGCGACCGCGCGCATCCCGTCGAGGTCGTGGCGTACTCGAAGGACGGCCGCGTCGCGACCCGCCGCTTCACCGTCGTCGTGGCGAACACCGTGCCCAAGCCTGCGCCGAAGCCTGCACCGAAGCCGGCGCCCACACCCGCGCCCAAGCCCACGCCCGCACCGAAGCCGGCGCCGGCGCCCGCCCCGACCGTGCCCGAGCTCGCGATCACGTCGCAGAGCGTCAAGCCGGGCCAGGTCGTCGAAGGCCTCGTGATCTGGAAGGTCGAGGCGACGGGGAAGCCGGTGCGGGTCGAGTTCCTGGTAGACGGCGTGAGGGTCGGCGCCGACGTGGCCGCGCCCTACACCCTCGGCTGGGACACGACCGCCGTCGCACCCGGCCCGCACCGCCTGACCGCACGCGCCGTCGGAGCCGACGGAAAGACGGTCGCCGCGACGGTCACCGTGACGGTGGCGGAACGCCCAGAGAGCGCCGCCACTCCGACACCCTGACCACCTTCGCGTCGAGCTCGCCGCGGCGGGCGAGGGGGACGAGCGCGTCGATCGCCCGGCGCGCGTGCTCCGGGCTCGTGTAGAGCAGCATGTCGGCGCCGGCGCGGATCGCGCGCGTCGGCCAGTACGGCGGCGGCGACGAGACGATGTTCATCGAGTCGGTGACGACGACCCCCCGGAACCCGATCCGGCGCAGCAGCCGGTAGGTCGCGGGTTCGAGGCTCGCACGGAACCCGCCCAGCTCGCGGTAGAAGGCGTGCCCCACCATCACGCACGGGACGCCTGCGCGCACGGCAGCGCGGAACGCTCGCAGCTCCACCTCGAGGAGGCGTGCGTCGACGCGCGGACGGTCGTCGGTCGACACCGGCGCCGAGCCGAGGCCCGGGAAGTGCTTCGCGCAGGCCCCGGCACCACCGTCCGCGAGCCCGCGGCCGAAGGCGACGCCGAGGTCGGGCGTGCGGAAGTGGCGTGAGCCGAGCGGCCCCGTCGGCGCGTCGAGCACCGGCGCCAGGTTCACGTGGACGCCGGCCCGGCGCAGCGCCCGGCCCGTCTCGCGCCCGGCTGC
>DASQNG010000164.1:0-1806 GCA_035645095.1 Gaiellaceae bacterium
TCACTGGTTCCACTTGTCGGCGGTCTTCTTGCCTTTCCCCATGTTCTTCGCGCGGACGCTCGTCACGTCCTGCGGGGTGGCGTCTTCGATCAGCTTCTTCTCCTGCTGCGCTGCGGTCGCGTCGTTGTGCTCCGGGTGGTCTCGGCCGAATTCCTCGGCACGGCGCTGCTCTCTGTTCAGCGGATTCGTCATGTTGGCCAGGTTCCGGAACCGTAGCCGGCGTAAACGTCGCGCCGCGTGTGGTAGAAGCGGCACGTGCGTGTGCCGCGGGACCTGGAGGTGCAGCCGGAGCCGCCGGACGACGAGCGGGAGGCAATCGTCCTCGCGCTCGAGGCGCCGGGGGAGCCGCAGCTGGACGCGTGGACACGGGCTGCGCTTCGCGAGGCGACCGAGCGCGACCCGCGCCTCTAAGGCGTATCCCACGCGCCCCTGGGTGCGTTCGAGCAGCACGATGTGTACACGCTGTGGTGAACATCCCGCCCGCTCGTTCGACGAGCCGTTCTGCCCCATCTGCGTCATCTCGATCAAGGTCGAAGTCGCGCGAGGGCTGACCCAGCTCGCCGTGTATCTCCGCGCGTGGGCCGCCTTCGACGAGTGGTGCTCGTCGAAGAACCGAACGGGGTTGCGGGCGGCCTAGCCCGCGTCCTCGGCGCCCGCGAGAAAGGCGCCGACGACCGCGATGTAGCGTGCCGTCTCCTCGAGCACGTGCGTGTGAGAGCTCTCGGGGAGTGTCTCGAGGCGCGCGCCGCGGATTCCCGCCGTGAGGCTCTGGGCGACGGTGTGTCGGTGCAGAGGTCGTACCGACCCCGCAGCACGAGCGTCGGCACGTCGAGCCCACCGAGCCGCGCTCACGTCCCACCCCCTGCAGTTGCCGGTCATCGTCCACTCGTTCGGGCCACAGCGCGCGATGCCCCCTCCGACCTCTCCCGCCGCATCCGCTCGAGCTCGGCGCGCTCGCGGTCGCCGCGGTAGGGAGTGCCGTGCCTCGAACGCGTCGAGCGCCGCCCGGTACTCCGGGTCGTCGAACGTCCGCGCCGCCTCGTGCCGGTCGAGTACCGCCCGCACGTCTGCCGGGAGGCATCGCTCAGGCGCCGCGCCTCCGTCGCCCAGAGCGGCGCGGAGGCGAGCGTGGAGCTGAGGACGAGGCTGGCGAGCCAATCCGGGCGCCGCAGCGCGTGCTCGAACGCGAACATCCCGCCCCACGACGTGCCCAGGAGGTGGATCAGGTCGAGGCGGAGGTGGGTGCGCAGCGCGTCGAGCTCGTCGAGCAACAGCCCGAGCGACCACGGCACCTCCTGACGGCGGCTGACCGGGTCACGCGTCAGCGGGTTCATCGACTTCGTTCCGAGCTGCCGCAGCCGACCTGGTCGTAGAGCACGACGGAAGACCCTGCTCGGCCAGCTGCTCGAGCGGGGCGAAGTAGTGGTGTGTCGAGCCGGGCCCGCCGTGCAGGCAGACGGCCGGCGTCCGGTCACCGCCGTCCACGATCCGGGACCACGTGCGCCCGCGGGCGTGCTCGAGGGTGGCCTCGCGCGTTCGGACTTCGTGTTGCTTCAACACAAGCTCAGCTTCACGCCCCGGCCGGAGCTGCGGAACGGGAGCTTGTGTTGCTTCAACACAAGCTCCTGCTCACGCCGTACCCGGCCGGACGTGGGCTGCCTGTGTCGAAAACAACAAGCTTTAGGCGGCGCCGCGCAGCACGCGCGGCGCGATGCGCGCGTAGTCGAGCCCGGACACCCAGGTGAGGACGAGGGCGACGAGGAGCGCCCACCAGCCGATCGAGTCGCTCCACCACCCGGCTGCCGC
>DASQNG010000165.1:0-12289 GCA_035645095.1 Gaiellaceae bacterium
CGGCCGAGGCCGCCGCCGCCGCGAAGCCGCTCGCGCGGTTCTTCGACGGCGACGGCTACAGCGTCGTCGCAGGGCGGGCCGCGCTGCTCGCGCGTGCGGCCGAGCCGGCGGACGGCGTGCGGCGGGCGGCGCAGGCCGGCGCCTCGGCCGTCCTGCTCGACGGGCCGGTGCCCGCCGGGGCCCTCGGCCTCGACGAGCGGGTCTCGGCGCCCGTCGTCGGTCTGCCTCCGACGGCCGCCCGCGCTGCCCGGACGGCGCTGGCTCGAGGAGCGGAGGTGCGGGTCGCGCTCGGGCGGGTCACGTGGGACGAGAACGCGACCCGCAGCCGCATCGCTCCGTTCTCGTCGCGCGGGCTCTCGTTCGGCGGGGGCGTCAAGCCTGAGCTTGTCGGGCCCGGCGTCGAGCTGCTCACCGCCGACAGCGGCCGGAACCCCGACCGCACGCCCCGCTTCGCGACGCTGAGCGGCGCGAGCGCCGCTGCGGCCGTCGTCGGCGGTGCCGCGGCGCTCGTGGCACAGGCGCGGCCGAACCTCGACGCCGCCGGGCTGAAGAGCGTCCTCGTCGGGACGGCGTCGCCTCTCCGCGAGGCGCCGGCGGCCGCGCAGGGAACGGGGCTCGCCGATCCCGCCGCGGGGGTTGTCGCCGAGGTCGCGGCGCGGCCGGCCGCGATCGCGTTCGGCGCGGCCGACAAGTCCGGCTGGAGCTCGAAGCGGCGCCTCCAGGTGACGAACGTGACGAACCGTCGTGTCACCGTCACCATCGACGCGGGCGCGGAGGGGATCGCCGGCGTCCGGGTGGTGGCCGAGCCGGCGCGGCTCGTCCTCGCGGCCGGGGAGCGGCTCCCGGTGCAGCTCACGGCCCGCGTCTCCTTCGTTCCACGCGGCGCCGGCGCGATCAGCGGCACGATTCGGCTCGGCTCTACCGGCGGGCTCGTGCTGCGCGTGCCGTGGGCGGTTGCGCTTCCCTCCGCGGGAACGCCGCTGCTGCACTCGGTCCGGATCTCCCCCCAGGCGTTCTCCGCCTCCGACAGCGCGCCGGCCGTCGTCAGCGTCCGCGCCGGCGGCCTCACCACCGACGGCGGGCTGCCGCAGCTGCAGCCGCTCGCACGCCTCGACGTCGACCTCTGGAGGGGCACGGAGCGGCTCGGCCTGCTCGCGCGCCTCCGCGACGTGCTGCCCGGCAACTACGCGTTCGGCATCACCGGCCGGGGCCCGCGCGGCGGCGCACTCGGACACGGCGCCTATCGCCTCAGGGTCGTCGCCGTCCCTCCCGCGGGCGACACCCAGGCCACGTGGGTGCCGTTCCGGATCCGGTAGCGGGCGGATGTAGACTCCGCGCCGCGATGGCGACGACGGAGCCTTCGGCCTCCCACCTGCAGCAGAATCCGTACGACCTCGCGCGTCAGCAGCTGCGCCGGGTGGGCGAGACGTTCGGGATCGACGGGAATCTGATCGCCGTCCTCGAGCAGACGAAGAAGACGGTCGAGGTGTCGATTCCCGTCCAGATGGACGACGGCGACGTCGAGGTCTACAACGGCTTCCGCGTCACCCACAACATCGCGCGCGGCCCGTCGAAGGGAGGCATCCGGTACCACCCGGGCGTCACCCGCGACGAAGTGAAGGCGCTCTCGATGTGGATGACGTGGAAGTGCGCCCTGATGAGCCTCCCCTTCGGTGGTGCGAAGGGCGGCGTCGTCTGCGACCCGAAGCGGATGTCGCGTCGCGAGCTCGAGCGGATGACGCGCCGCTACACGAGCGAGATCATCAACGAGATCGGCCCGGAGAAGGACATTCCGGCGCCGGACGTCGGCACCGACGAGAGCGTGATGGCGTGGATCTTCGACACGTTCTCGATGAACAAGGGGCACTCGGTGCTCGGAGTCGTGACGGGGAAACCGCTTGCGATCGGCGGCTCCCTCGGCCGGCGCGAGGCCACGGCGCGCGGCGCTCTCTACTGCATCGAGGACGTGCTGAAGGAGGATGGGGGCACGCTGGAGGGGCTGCGCGTGGCGGTCCAGGGCGCCGGCAAGGTCGGCGGTGTGCTCGCGCGGATCCTCGCGGAGCGCGGCGCGTCCGTCGTCGCCATCTCGGACTCCTGCGGCGGGATCCACGCGCCGAAGGGCCTCGATGTCGGCGCGGCGCTCGCCCACAAGGCGGAGCACGGGACGTTTGTCGACTTCCGCGGCGCCGACGAGGTGACGAACGAGGAGCTGCTCGTGCTGGACTGCGACGTGCTGGCGCCGTCCGCGCTCGAGCAGGTGATCACCGTCGACAACGCGAGCCAGGTGAAGGCGCGGATCGTCTGCGAGTGCGCGAACGGGCCCGTGACGCCGGCAGCCGACGAGATCCTCGAGGACCGCGGCGTCGTCGTGCTCCCGGACGTGCTCGCGAACGCGGGCGGCGTCGTCGTCTCGTACTTCGAGTGGGTGCAGGGCCTCCAGGAGTACTTCTGGAAGGAGGAGCAGGTGAACGAACGGCTGAACGGCATCATCACCCGCGCCTTCGACGAGACCTGGCATACGCACGAGCAGCACGGAACGAGCCTCCGCATGGCGGCCTACGGCATCGCCGTGCGTCGCGTCGCCGAGGCCACCGTCACGCGTGGCCTCTACCCGTAGCAGTCGCGTCACCGTCTACTCCGCTGCGGGCTGCCACCTCTGCGAGCGTGCGGTCGAGGTCGTGGCGGAGGTCTGCGGCGCCGCTGCGGCCGTCGTCGACATCACCGGCGACCCCGTGCTGGAGGCGCGCTACCGCACCCGCATCCCGGTCGTCGAGGTCGACGGCGAGGTCGCGTTCACCTACTTCGTGCGGCCGGACGCGCTCCGCGAGCGGCTCCGCCGGGCCTGACGGTTCCGCTGCGCGTGCGGAGGCGCCGCTGGCATCATGTGACTTCGTGTCACAAAGAAGGGGGGCCGCGTGGCGGATCGCTTGACGGTGGGAGTGGCTGCTCGCCTGAGCCGGTACCTGCAGGTGCTGACGCAGGCGAAGAAGATGGGGAAGGACCGGATCTCTTCGCAGGAGATCTCGGACTACACCAACATCAATGCCACGCAGATCCGGCGCGACCTTTCCGGCTTCGGCAAGTTCGGCAAGCGGGGGGTCGGCTACAACATCGACTCGCTGCTCGGCGAAATCAGGAAGATCCTCCGCACGCAGGGGCAGCACAACATCGCACTGATCGGCGCCGGGCGCCTCGGTCAGGCGATCGCGAGCTCACCCATTTTCGGGGAGCACGGCATCAACATCGCCGCCGTCTTCGACACGGACCCGGAGAAGGCGGGCCGCACGATCGGCGCGTTGAAGGTGTCGCCGTACTCGGAGCTGAAGCGCGTCGTGCGCGAGAACAACATCATCGTCGGCGTCCTCGCCGTCCCCGCCGGAGGTGCGCAGGCTGCGGCGAACGACCTGATCGACGCGGGCGTGAAGATCATCTTCAACTACTCGGAGGGGCTGCTCGACGTCCCGCCGGACGTCGCGGTACACGCCTCGAATCCCGCCGTCGAGCTGCTGTACGCGCTGTACTTCCACCTGACGTAGCCCGACATAACCGGCCTTCCGGCCGGTGGGCTGGTTCTCGGCTTGACAGGTTGCGGCCGGCGCGGGACACTCGCTGGCGTGCAGGGGAGCACGCGCGCCGGCACGGCGCGCACAACTGAGGGGAGAGACACGCTGATGAGCAGACGAACGCGGGGCCTCCTGGGCCTCGTCTTTGCAGCGGCAATCGTCGCCGTCCCGGTCGCATCGGCCGGACCGGCGGTCGAGGAGTTGGCCGAGGGCACGACGTCCTCGTGGACGCCGGCCACACACGCGAACGCGCCTGTGACGGTCATGGTGCAGGTCGCGGGCGACCCGGTCGCACTGGTAGAGGCGAACGCGGGCCGCAAGCTCGGCAAGAGTGAGAAGGCGAAGGTCGCCGCCGACCTCGAGGCGCGCCAGGACGGGCTGAAGCCGGCCCTCCAGCGGCTCGGCGCGACGATCCTCGACGACTACCAGTACGCCTACAACGGCATCAAGATCCAGGTCTCCGCGTCGAAGGCAGCGGCGATCGAGGCTCTGCCGGGGGTCGTCGCCTTGCGCGAGATCCAGCTGATGGAGCCCGATCACACGAACAGCGTTCCGCTCATCGGCGCGCCTGCCGTCTGGAATGGTCCGGGCGGCTTCCGGGGCGAGAACGTGAAAATCGCGATCATCGACACCGGCATCGACTACACACACGCGACCTTCGGCGGCCCCGGGACCGTCGCCGCCTATGAAGCCGCGAACGCTGCCGACACGCTCGCGCCGCCGCCGACGCTGATGGGACCCGCCGCGCCGAAGGTCAAGGGCGGCATCGATCTCGTCGGAGACGCCTACAACGCATCCGCCGCAGCGGGGAGTCCGGCATTGACGCCGAACCCGGATCCGAACCCGCTCGACTGCAACGGGCACGGCACACACGTGGCCGGCTCCGCAGCAGGATTCGGCGTGAGGCCCGACGGGAGCACCTACCCGGGTCCCTTCGACCCGACGACGTACACCGCGAACACGTTCCGGATCGGCCCGGGCGTCGCCCCGCGGGCGGATCTCTATGCAGTCCGCGTCTTCGGCTGCGCCGGCTCCACGAACGTCACCGTGGACGCGATCGAGTGGGCCGTCGCGAACGACATGGACGTGATCAACATGTCGCTCGGATCGGCCTTCGGTTCCGCCGACGACCCGTCCGCAGCGGCGGCCACGAACGCCGCCAAGGCGGGCGTGATCGTCGTCACGTCGGCCGGGAACAGCGGCGCGGCGCAGTACATCGGCGGCTCGCCAGGGACCTCGACAGGCGTGATCAGCGTCGCGGCGAACGACGCGAATCCTGGATTCCCGGGCGCGACGATCGCGCTCCCGTCGGGGACGATCCAGGCGATCAACGCCAACGGCGCGGACTTCTCGCCGATGTCGCTGGAGGTCAAGGTGCTGCGGACGTCGACGGGTGCCGTCAGCCTCGGCTGCGACCCGGCCGAGTACGTGAGCCAGGGAGTGGCCGGCAAGCTCGTCGTGACGGTGCGCGGCACCTGCGCGCGGGTCGCCCGGGCGATCTACGGCCAGAAGGCGGGTGCGGCCGCGGTCGTGATGGTGGACACCTCGGCGAATCTGCCGCCGTTCGAGGGGCCGATCACGTCGAACCCGGACACCGGCGAGCAGTACACGGTGACGATCCCGTTCCTCGGCGTCCGCGGGCTGCTCTCCAATGCGGCGTCCGACGGCGCGAAGCTCGTCGCCGCGGACGGCGCGACGGTCGCCGTCTCGCCTGCCGTGCTCGCGAACCCGAACTTCACCGGCTTCGCGTCGTTCACCTCCGGCGGCCCGCGCAGGAACGACAGCTGGCTCAAGCCGGACATCACGGCTCCCGGCGTCAGCATCCTGTCGGCCGGCAACGGCACCGGCAGCGGGGCACTTATCAACTCCGGGACCTCGATGGCCGCGCCGCACGTCGCGGGTGTCGCCGCGTTGACGCGGCAGGCGCATCCGACCTGGTCGGTGGAGGACATCAAGGCCGCCATCGTCAACACCGGCGATCCCAGCGGCGTCCTCAACTTCAGGATCAGTCGCGGTGGCTCGGGGATGGTGAATCCCCAGGGCTCGACCAGAACGATGGTCGTTGCCGTGGCCGACGAGCTGACGGCGAGCCTGAGCTACGGCTTCGAGGAGCTCAGGAACGACTACCGGAAGCAGAAGAAGCTGGAGATCCGCAACCACGGGGATGCACCGGCGACGTTCACGCTGTCGGCACTGCTGCCCCAGGGGTCGCCGCACTCGGTCTCCGTCCGCCCGGACACGGTCACGGTTCCGGCGGGCGGGCAGGTCAACGTCCATGTGGAGCTGATCGTTCCAGCCGCCACCGTCGGTGACGCCTCAGCGTTCCGCGAAGTGGCGGGGATCGTGCGGCTGACGCCGGTGGCCGGATCGAACAACGGCGTCGTGCTCAACGTCCCCTACCTGCTCGTTCCTCGGGCGCTGTCGGACGTGAAGACGACGCTGAGGGGTCAGCCGACGAAGGCGCGGCCGACCACGGAGGCGGTCGTCAGAAACTCTGCCGGCGCAGCCGTGTCGGGGAGCGCCGACTTCTACAACTGGGGACTGGACGACAAGAAGGACACGTCTGTCGCCTCGAACGACATTCGCGCCGTCGGGGTGCAGTCGTTCGCGAGCCCGACCGCGCAGGATCCCGACCGGCGGCTGCTCGTCTTCGCCGTCAACACGTACGACCGGTGGTCGAACGCGTCGGAAGTCGAGTTCGACATCCCGGTCGACGTCGACAACGACGGGACGTGGGACTACACCGTCGTCGGCGCCGACCAGGGGCTGCTCCAGACGGGCAGCTTCAGCGGGAACATGGTGACGGCGATCTTCAGCACGCGGAGTCCGGGTGGCACGCTCGTCTTCAACGCGACGGCTCCGCACGACAGCAGCACGATCCTGCTGCCGATGCGGACGAGCAACTTCTGCCGTACGGGCGAGCCGTGCATGTCGAAGACCGGCAACGCGACCTTCACGTACGGCGCTGCGACGTTCGCGCTGCGCTTCGGGTCGACCACCGACACCGTCGACGGCGTGGCGAAGTACAGCCCGTGG
This sequence comes from Gaiellaceae bacterium, assembly GCA_035645095.1. Taxonomy (GTDB): domain Bacteria; phylum Actinomycetota; class Thermoleophilia; order Gaiellales; family Gaiellaceae; genus Gaiellasilicea. Next base: position 6,600 of record DASQNG010000165.1, read on the forward strand.
GCGCCGACGCTCAGCGACGGCATGTTCGTCGGGCCGCTTGCGCCCGGTGAGACGGAGAGCGTTCCCGTGACGCTGAACCCGGCGAGTGCGGCCGTCGCGCCGTCGCTGGGATTGATGGTCGTCACGCACGACAACAAGAACGGCCGTGACGAGGCCGATCTGATCCGGGTTCCCGCCGCGGGCCGCTAGTCCGCGTCGTGATCCGAGAGGGGGCCGGCCCGCGCCGGCCCCCTCTCTTCTCTCGTCGCGGCGCCGGACGCCGCGAAGCGCGAGGATGCTGGCGTGAAGGTCCTGCTCTGGCACGGCTACCTGCTCGGCGGGACGGGCTCGAACGTCTACACCCGGGCCCTGGCGCGCGAGTGGAGCCGCGCCGGCCACGACGTCACCGTCCTCTCGCAGGAGCCGCACCCGGAGCGGTACGACCTCGGCGGCGCGACGGCGGTGCGCCCGGACGTCGGCGGGCTGCTGCCGGTCTTCGTCCGCGACCGCTACGAGGGCTACCGCGTCGAGCTCCTGCAGGACTGCAGCCGCAGCGAGCTGGACGCCTGGGTGGAGGTGAACGCGGCCGCGGTGCGCGAGCGGCTGCCCGCCGACGTCGTCTTCGCGAACCACGTGCTGCTCGGCGGCGCCGTAGGGTCGGCGAGCGGGGCGCCTTACGCGGTCAAGGCGCACGGGTCGGAGCTCGAGTACTCGCTGCGGGCGAGCGCGGAGCTGGCGGCGTGGGGGCGCGAGGCGCTCGCCGGCGCACGCGCCGTCTTTGTCGGCTCCGAGCACATCCGGGACGTCGTCGAGGACGTGGTCGGCCACGTCGACGGGGTGCACGTGGTGCCGCCGGGCGTCGACGTCGTCGACTGGCGGCCGCGCCCGCCGACGGAAGCGCTCGCGGGGCTGCTCGCGGAGGCGCGGCGCGACCCGCCGAACCCCGGCAACGCGGAGGAGCGCCTGCCGGACGAGGGGAACGCGGAGCGTCTGGAGACCTTCCTCTCCGGCGACCTGCCCACTGTCGTGTACTTCGGCAAGCTGCTCCGCAACAAGGGAGTACACATCCTGCTCGACGCGCTTGCGCAGGTGGACGCGCGGGCCGTCGTCGTCGGCTTCGGCGACTACCGCGAGGAGCTCGAGCGGCAGGCGGCCACGGCCGGGCTCGCGAGCAGGGTCCTCTTCACGGGGCCGTTCGAGCACCGCCACCTCGTCCACCTGCTCTCGCTCGCCGACGCGACGGTCGTGCCGTCGATCTTCCCCGAGGCGTTCGGAATGGTCGCGGCCGAGGCGGCCGCCGCTGGCTCGCCGCCGCTCGTCGCTCGCCACTCGGGCCTCGCCGAGGTGGGAGAGGGGCTCGAGCAGGAGTACCCGCACCACCTCAGGCACCTTGCCTCCTTCGCCTCGGGCGACGCCGTCGAGCTCGCAGCGAAGCTGCGCGAGCTCCTCGCGCTCGACCGAGACGACCGAGCCGCGCTCGCCGCCGCCGCCCGTCGCGCGGCGGTGGCCCGCTGGAGCTGGGCCGGGGTCGCCGATCGCCTGTTGCTTCCTTTCCGGTAGCTAGGCTTCCGCCCTCGATGGGCGACTCCCAGCACCTGCCGTACGACGAGCTGCTGCGCGCGGCCCGCGAGGGTTTCGACGAGGGGACCGACTTCACCGTCGCCGTCGAGGAGGAGTTCGCGTTGCTCGACCCGGCGACGCTCGACCTCGTCAACCGCTTCGAGGAGCTGCAGGCCGCGGCACGCGGCACGCCGCTCGAGCCGCACCTCGTCGGAGAGCTGATCGCGTCCGAGGTGGAGGTGAAGACGGGCCGCTGCGAGAGCTTCGCCGACGTGCCGGGGGCGCTCGCAGACCGGCGCGCGCAGCTCGCGGAGCTCGTGCGCCCGCTCGGGCTCGCGCTCGGCGCGACGGCCACGCATCCGTGGGCGCGCTGGCAGGACCAGCGGATCATCGACACGCCGCACTACCGCCGGAACGACGAGATCCTCCGCTACGTCGTCTGGCGCAACAACACCTTCGGGCTCCACGTCCACGTCGGCATCCGCGGTGCCGACCGCGCGATCAAGGTGGCGGACGGCCTCCGCGGCTTCCTGCCGGAGCTGCTCGCGCTGTCGGCGAGCTCCCCGTTCGTCGAGAACGTCGACTCCGGCCTCGCCTCCGCGCGAACGCAGCTCTTCACGCGGATGTTCCCGCGCTGCGGGGTTCCCGACGCCTTCGGCACGTGGGACGCCTACGAGCGTTACGTCCGGTTCCTGTTCGGCACCGGCTCTATCGACGAGAGCACCCAGCTCTGGTGGAGCGTCCGGCCGCACCTCACCTACCCCACCGTCGAGATCAGGATCTGCGACGCGCAGCCCGACCTGGCCGAGGCGCAGGCGCTCGCCGCGCTCGCGGCGTCGGTCGCCGCGCGGGTCGCGCGGGCGCTCGACGAGGGCGAACCGCTCCCCGAGCAGCCGCACCGGCTGATCGAGGAGAACCTCTGGCGGGCGATCAGGTACGGCCTCTCGGGGGAGCTGCTCGACCTCGAGCGCGGCGAGGCGTTGCCGGCGCGGGCGCGGCTCGAGCGGTTGCTCGAGTGGGTGGCGCCGGTGGCAGAGGAGATCGGAGCCGCGCCGTACCTCGAGGTTCCCGCGGCGAACGCGGCCGAGCGGCAGCGCGTCCGGCACGAGGAGGGGGCGACGCTCGAGGAGGTCTACGCGGAGCAGGTCGGGGTGCCGGTCGGTGGCTGAGCAGGAGCCGACGGAGGAGCAGTTGCTCGAGGCGCTGCAGCGCGTGTCCGTCGCCGACATGCTCGTGCAGTCGCTCTCGACGGTCTCGTCGCTCGCCTTCCACCGGCTCGCGCCCGAGTCGCGCGACCTCGAACAGGCGCGGCTCGGGATCGAGGCGCTGCGCGCGGTCGTCCCGCTCCTCCGCGGGAGCGTTCCCGACGAGCTCGCCCGCGACCTCGACGCGGTGACGGCGAACCTGCAGCTCGCGTACGCGGATGCCGTCGCGGCGGCGGCCGCGCCTCCTGCGGACCCGGCGCCGGCGCCGGCGGAGGATCCTCCCTCGGAATGACCTCGAATCGGTCGCGGGGCCGATGCTCCGGCACGCCGTGGGGCCGTAGGCTCGAGGCATGAAGATGAGGACGTACCTCCGCCGCCGCCTCCGCCTCCGCGTCGCCGCCGTCCGGTTCGCGTAGCGTCACCCCGCGCTGCTGCACGAGCCGAGGCAGCGCCGACGCTTGTGATACATACTTCCCCGCGCCGAGACCCCTCGGCGCTTACTTTGTGACGGGCGACGCTCTCACTGGGGCAACGGAGGACGGATGGATTTCTTGAATGACCACGCGGTCGCGTTCGCGCTGATCTGCGCCGCGGTCGGTGTCGGGTTCGGGCTCTACTTCACGCTGTGGCTGCTGCGGCAGCCGGCTGGCACGGAGCGGATGCAGGAGATCGCCCGGGCGGTGCAGGAGGGAGCAGCGGCGTACCTGCGCCGCCAGTACCTCACGATCGCGGCTGTCTCCGTCGTGCCGTTCCTGCTCCTCGGCTTCTACGAGGAGCTCGGCTGGGGCACGGCGATTGGCTTCGCGGTCGGCGCGATCCTCTCCGCGGCGGCCGGCTTCATCGGCATGAACGTGGCAGTGCGTTCGAACGTGCGCACGGCGGAGGCGGCGAAGAGCGGCCTCAAGCCCGCGCTGAACGTCGCGTTCCGCGCCGGGTCGGTGACGGGGCTCCTCGTCGTCGGGCTCGGGCTCCTCGGCGTCGCGGGCTACTACGCGATCCTCACGGGTGCCTTCGACATCCGGCAGGAGGACGCGATCGACGACCTCGTCGGGCTCGCGTTCGGCGGCTCCCTCATCTCCGTCTTCGCCCGTCTCGGCGGCGGCATCTTCACGAAGGCCGCAGACGTCGGCGCCGACCTCGTCGGCAAGATCGAGGCAGGCATCCCCGAGGACGACCCGCGGAACCCGGCCGTGATCGCCGACAACGTGGGCGACAACGTCGGCGACTGCGCCGGCATGGCCGCCGACCTGTTCGAGACGTACGCGGTCACCGCGGTCGCCGTGATGCTGCTCGGGACGGCGTTCCCGGCCGGCGGCATTCCGCTCCTCCCGCTCGCGATCGGCGCCGTCTCGATCCTCGCCTCGGTGATCGGTGTCTACTTCGCGCGGGTCGGCAGCAGCGGCTCGATCATCAACGCGCTCTACAAGAGCGTCGTCGTCGCGACCGTGCTCTCGGCGATCGGGTTCATCCCGGTGATGCTGTCGTTCGACGAGGGCCGCTTCGGCTTCGGCGAGCTCTACGGCTCGGCGCTCGTCGGCCTCGCGATCACCTTCCTGCTCGTCGCGATCACCGAGTTCTACACCGGCACCCGCTGGAACCCGGTCAAGTCGATCTCGAAGGCGTCGCAGACGGGCCACGCCACGAACATCATCGAGGGTCTTGCCGTGGGTATGCGCGCCACGGCCGCTCCGGTCCTCGTGATCGCGATCGGCATCGTCGTCGCCTACGAGATCGCCGGCCTGTACGGCATCGGCATCGCGGTGATGGCGCAGCTCTCGATGACGGGGCTGATCGTCGCGCTCGACGCCTACGGCCCGGTGACCGACAACGCCGGCGGCATCGCCGAGATGGCCGGGCTCGACGAGTCCGTCCGCGCGATCACCGACCCGCTCGACGCTGTCGGCAACACCACGAAGGCCGTGACGAAGGGCTACGCGATCGGCTCGGCCGGCCTCGCAGCGCTCGTCCTCTTCGACGAGTACACGCGCGGCCTGACGAACCCACGCGAGGGCGAGGGGCTCGACATCACCTTCGCGCTCGCCGACCCGTACGTGATCGCGGGCCTCTTCATCGGCGGCATGATGCCGTTCCTCTTCGCCGCGCTCGCGATGACCGCGGTCGGGCGCGTCGGCGGCGAGGTCGTCGTCGAGGTGCGGCGGCAGTTCCGCGAGATGCCCGGGATCATGGAGGGGACGCAGCGGCCCGACTACAGCCGCGCCGTCGACCTCGTCGCGGCGTCGGCGATCAAGAAGATGCTGTTGCCGGCGCTGATCCCCGTCGCGATTCCGATCACGGTCGGCCTGATCAGCCCCGAGGCGCTCGGCGGCCTCCTCATCGGCACGATCGTGACGGGCCTCTTCCTCGCGATCTCGATGACGTCCGGCGGCGGCGCCTGGGACAACGCGAAGAAGCTGATCGAGGACGGCGCCTACGGCGGCAAGGGCTCCGAGGCGCATGCGGCGTCGGTCACCGGCGACACCGTAGGCGACCCGTACAAGGACACCGCCGGCCCCGCGATCAACCCGATGATCAAGATCGCGAACATCGTCGCGATCCTGATGATCCCGATCCTCATCGCCGTCCACGGCGGCTAGAGCACGAGGCCAGGTCGGGGAGAGCGGCGGCGCGGGGGGAGCCCGCGCCGCCGCCGCACGTCGGGCGCGCCGGGGAGCAGCGGCCGCGACGGGTTCATCCGGCGTGCAGCTTACCTTTGCACAGACTTCTTGCAAAGTGTGGCTGGATACCGCCCCCTGCCCCTGCCGGTCGTGCGTCGTGGCCGCACCTGCTCAAGCCGGACGTGATCGCCCCGGGTCAGGACATCCTGGCCGCGGTCGCACCTCCGGGGAACGCCGGTCGCGACTTCAACCTGCTGAGCGGCACCTCGATGTCGGCACCGCACGTCGCCGGCCTCGGTGCGCTGCTGAAGCAGAAGTACCCGGGCTGGTC
>DASQNG010000166.1:0-2175 GCA_035645095.1 Gaiellaceae bacterium
GGATCGAGCCGACCCGGTCGCCGCCAGCGACGGCCCGCCGCGCAGCCGGCAGCGCGTCCAGTATCCGCGCGAAGAGGGTCTCGGCACTCTCGTCCGGCCGCCGTGCCGCCGGTGTCACGGCCAGCCCGACGCTCGTCTCCCCGCCGCCGACGCTCGCGACGCCGCAGTAGCCTTCACGGCCGACGGCCATCAGCCCGAGGCTCGTCGGCGCGATGCCGCGCATCCGCGCGACGAGGCCGAGCCGCCGCGGCCAGCGCGCAGGCCGTTCGAGCCCCAGTGACCGCGCGACCGGCGAGTGCAGGCCGTCGGCGGCGACCACGAAGCGCGCGCGCAGCTCCCGCCCGTCGCGGAGCCGGACGCCGCACACGCGGCCGTGCTCGAGCAGAGCACCGGCGACGTCCGTCCGCTCCCGCACCTCGGCGCCGGCCTCCCGTGCGCGCCGGAGCAGCAGGTCGTCGAGCACCGGGCGCGAGATGCCGAGCCCGCGCTGCCCCTCCCGGTAGCGCAGGGTGAGCTCCCCGCCGGCGGCCACGATCCGCAGCCCCTCCTTCCAGACGCCGGCGGCAGCGGCGGCATCGAGGACGCCCAGGCGGCCGAGCGCGGCGACTGCGCCCGGGGAGAGGAACTCGGCGCAGGCCTTGTCGCGTGGGAACGCCGCGCGGTCGAGGACGAGCACGTGGAGCCCCTCGGCTGCGAGCGCGGCGGCGGTCGCGGCGCCGGCGGGTCCTGCCCCGGCCACGAGGACGTCCGCCGCCGTCATCGCGGCTCCGCGACGATCGCGACACGGTAGCCGAGCCGGCCGCGGAGCTCCAGCGGGCGCAGGCCGGCCTGGCGCAGGAGGTCGAGCAGCTCGCCGCGGTCGTACGCACGCCGGACCGAGAGGACGGCGTCGTGCCGCGTGATCGGGTTCCGCGTCAGGAGGCGCGCGACGAGGTGCGCACCGAGGAGCCCCGTGCGAGTCCGGACGAGGTCGTTGACGACAACGCCTCGGCGGGCGACGCGCCCCAGCTCCCGCAGCGCCAAGAGGGCGTCCGGCGGCTCGAGGTGGTGGAGGACGAGCGAGCAGGTGGCGACGTCGACCGACTCGTCGTCCAGTTCGAGCGCGCGCATGTCGCCGACGCGCAGCTCGACGTCCCGCCCGACGCGGTCGAAGGCGAGAGCAACGATCGCGGGGCTCGCGTCGACGCCGATCACCCGCGGCACGAAGCCGCGCCGGCGCGCCCACGCCGCCATCGCGACGGCGACGTCGCCGCCCCCGCAGCCGGCGTCGAGCAGCGTCACGTGTCCGCGGCCACGGCGGCCGAGCAGGCCGTCGAGCGCGTGCAGCGTCAGGCGCGTGCCGCCGAAGAGGCGGTTGATCCGCGCCAGGTCGTCCAGCGAGTCGGCGACCGTCGCCGGGTCCGCGTCGGGAGCGTCGAGGCGCTCCGTCGCGCCCCGGACGCGTGGAAGTCCGGTCAACGTCGACAACATCTAGACGATTCATCGCCGCCTATGGGCCGGAGCAAACGGTCAGCGCGGATCGAGCGCCCGCTGCAGCGCCGCCACCTGCTCCTCGAGCACCGCCACCCGCTCCTCGAGGTCGCCGCGGGCGGTGGCCGGCGCGGGCACCGGCTCGTCGACCGGGCCGCCGGCGTCGCCGCCGAGGAGCTGTACGTAGCGCTCCTCCTTCTGGCCCGGCCGGCGTAGCAGACGTGCGACGAGCTCCCGCTCCACCAGCCGCTCGAGCGCAGTCTGGACGTCCGCGAGCGAGCCGAACGGGTACAGGCGGTCGCCGCGGGACTTGAGCTCGCCGGGCGTCTGCGGCCCGCGCAGCATCAGCACGGCGAGCAGCGAGAGCTCCGACGGCACGACGCCGAGCGCGTCGTCGAGGAGGTGCCGGTACTTCGCGGTCCGGCTCCCCGGGCCGCTCGCGAGACGCGTCCAGTTGCGGCGAGCGAGGCGCTCGAGCGCATCCCGGATCGTCCGCTCGTCGTAGTCGACCACCGGATCGCGGTTCGTCGCCTGGTTGCACGCGAGCCGGAGCGAGTTCAGCGACAGCGGGTAGACGTCCGGCGTCGTCCGCTGCTTCTCGACGAGGCAGCCGAGGACGCGGATCTCCACGGCGTCGGCGTCCACGCTCCCGAGCCTAGCGGCGGCTCAGCTGCTGCGCCTGGACGAGCACGGACCTCGCATCGC
>DASQNG010000167.1:0-5909 GCA_035645095.1 Gaiellaceae bacterium
TCCGGCGAGAGCCGGCCGACGAAGAGGACGTGCGGCGGCTCCGCCGGGTCCCCCACCTCCTCGGGCACCTCGACGGGCGAGGGCACCACGTGCACCTCGCGCGCACCGTGATCCCGCGCCGCGCCGGCGAGGAAGTCCGACGCGACGAGCACCGCCCGCGCGCGCCGGAGCAGCGGCCGCGCCAGCCACGGGACGCGGCGCGCGAGCTCGACGTCGGTGCCCCAGAGCTGGACGACGAACGGGCGCCCCGTGGCGAGCGCGACGAGCGCCGAGGGCAGCCAGTGGGCGTGCACAAGATCTGCGTCCCGGGCCGCCCGGCGCGCCGCGCGCGCGTACGAGACGAGGAACGCCGGCAGGAGCAGCCCGAGCCACGGGCGACGGCGCAGATTCCCGACGACGCCGTGCCCGTACGCGATCCCGAAGTGGCGGAAGCCCGCCGGGGAGACGACCTCGACCTCGACGCCCGCGGTGCGCGCCGCGTCGACGGCGTCCCGCACGAAGAGCCCGGCGACGTCCTCCGACCCGCGCGGATAGGACGTCGTGAGGACGACGACCCTCACGCGAGCCGCCGCCCGAACACCGGGGGCGCGGCGAGCACTAGGAGCGCCAGCGCGAAGAAGTAGTAGAACTGCATGGTCAGGTAGAAGGCGTTGGAGGCGATCGTCCCCGCGAGCGCCGCCGTCAGGCCCCACGCGAGCGGCCGCACCCGCGCCGCCGTCACGTCTCGCGCAGCCGCGAGCCGCCGCCCGAGCTGACGTAGGACACCGAGCCGGCGGAAGAGGTGGAGAAGGAACGCCGCGAAGAGCAGCGTTCCCACGAGCCCCGTCTCGACGAGCGTCGCGACGTAAAACGAGTGCGGCCCGAAGTTGCTGCGGCCGGTGACGAACTCGTAGTAGACGGAAAAGTTGTTGAGACCGAGCCCGAAGAGCGGGTTCGTCGTGAGGACGTCCGGGACGAAGCCGTACACGTCGAAGTGCGTCGAGGTGCCGCGCGCGCCCGCGTCGACACGCGTACGCAGCACCGTCCGGAAGAACTCCCAGCGGGTGCTCAGCACGGCGAGCAGGAGCGACCCGACCGCGGCGAGCGGCACGAGCAGCTCACGCGAGGCGAGCTTCCGGCGGTACGGGAGCGCGAGCACGAGCAGCCCTACCCCGAGGCCGAGCAAACCGCTGCGCGAGAGCGTCGCCAGCTCGATCAGGAGCAGGAACGAGAGCAGCACCGCGAGCGGGAGCCGCAGGCGGTGACCGCGCTCGAGCCGGAGGTAGATCGGCGTCAGCACGAGCAGGGCGACGATCAGCTCGATCCCGAGGTGGTTCGGGTCGCCCGTGAGCGCGTTCGGCCGGTAGACGTTCTGCCCCTCGATCGCGCCGTACACGTTGATCGCGCTCGCACCGCCCGTGAGCGGCGCCAGCACCGCCTGGTCGAGGTTCACGTCCCCGGCCTCCGCCGCTCCCAGCTGTGCGACGCCGTACACGGCATTCGCAGTCAGCCCGAGCATGAAGACCGTCAACGTCCGCCAGTAGAAGCGCTCGCTGCGACGGACGACGTAGGCCACGCCGGCGACGAGGAAGAGGAAATGGAGCAGGAACTTGATCATCCCCTTCGCCCACTGCTCGAGCGCCTGCTCGGTGTCGAGGTTGAAGAAGCCGACCAGGTAGACGAGGAGGAAGGCGACGAAGAAGGCGCCCGCCGTCGCCGCGGCCGCGGCCAGCCGCCGGTCCGACCGGAGCAGGCGCCCGCCGGCGAAGGCTGCGAGGAAGAGCGCGGTGAGGACGTCCGAGAGGCTGAGCGTCCCCGCGACCTCCCACTGCACCTTCGCCCACGTGATCGTGAAGAGCGTCGCGAGGAACAGGAAGTCCGTGATCCGGCCGGGCCGGACGGGCCGGCCGCTCACAGCGAGCGCAGGAGCTCCGCAAGCTCCTCCGCCCGCGCGCGCCGCGACAGCCGGTGGCGCATCTCCGGGGGGTACTCCACCGCCGGTAGACCGCCGTCCGAGAAGCGGCCGTGGAGCTCGCGTAGGGCCGCCTGCAGCGCCTCGACGTCGTCGGGCGGAGCGACGATGCCGGCGCCGGTCTCGCGGATCAGGTCGGCGGCGGCGCCGTCGGGCGGCACGGCGGCGAGGATCGGCCGCTCCGCTGCGAGGTACTCGAAGACCTTGCCGCTGAGGACGCCCTTCCCGCGGCCGTCGGCGTCGGGGATCAGGAGCAGGAGCGCGTCGGAGTCGCGCTGCAGCTCGAGCGCCCGCTGCCGCGGCGCGTAGGGGATCAGCGTCAGCCGGTCGCCGAGGCCGAGTGCCTCCCCCCACTCCCGGTCCGACGAGCGGAAGTCGCCGAGGAAGCGGACCTCGACGTCGAGCCCGGACTGGGCGACCGCGGTGAGGAACGGCCGCGGGTCGCGCTTGCCGAAGAAGCTGCCCGTGTGCGTGAGGCGCAGGCGCCGGCCGGGGGTGTAGGCGAGCCCGGCGAAGTCGTCGAAGTCGCAGCCGTTCGAGATCGTCACGACCCTGCCTCGTGGGTCGAACCGGCGCGCCTCGTCGGCGATCGTCTCCGAGACGCAGGTGATCGCGTCGGCGGAGCGCGCGACGAGCCGCGCCACGCCCTCGTCGACCTTCTCCTTGGCACGCACCGCAACCGACTCCGCCCGCCGGTGCGGGTGCGCGACGAGCGAGTCGCGCAGGTCGGCGACCCACTTCGCCCCGGTCGCCCGCTTCACCGCCGCGCCGACGAGGTGGATCGAGTTCGGCGGCGACGTGGTCAGCACGACGTCCACCTCGTGCTCGCGCGCGATCCGCACCGCCGCCGGGATCGCGGTCACGTTCCAGCTCACGTTCTCGTCGGGCACGAGGAGGCGTCGCGACACGAGCTTCGCCTGCACGAGCGCGCGCGAGACGCCCTGCTTCCCGTGCAGCTCCTCTGCCGGCTTGCGGCCGCGCGGGCCGACGTAGCGCGCGCGGTGTACCCACGCCTGCGTGGGCACGCGCAGCTCCGCGTCCTCGTGGATCCACTTCGGGTCGTCGGGCGCGAGGACGTGCGTCTCGATCCCGAGCGCCGGCAGGTACTGGGCGAACTTGAGCGGCCTCTGGACGCCGCCGCCCCCCGCAGGTGGGAAGTAGAGCGAGACGAGGAGGAGCTTCACGGGGCGATCGTAGTGCCGGCGCCCGGGACGAGGCCCCGCGCGGCGAGCGCCTCGAGCACACGGCGTGCGGACTCCTCCGGCGTCTCCTCGGTGGTGCGGAGCCTCACCTCGGGCGCTTCGGGCGGCTCGTACGGAGCGCTGACGCCGGTGAAGTCCGGGATCTCACCGCGGAACGCGCGCGCGTAGAGGCCCTTCGCGTCGCGTCGCGCGCACTCCTCCACCGGCGCGTCGACGTGCACCTCGACGAAGGGCCCCCACTCCTCGACGAGTCGCCGCACCTCGGCGCGCGCGGCGCCGTGCGGCGAGATCACCGAGGCGACGACCGCGGCGCCGGCGCGTGTGAGGCGCGCGGCCACCCAGCCGATACGGTGGACGTTCAGGTCGCGGTCGCGCGCGGAGAAGCCGAGCTCCTGCGAGAGGTGGCGCCGCACGACGTCGCCGTCGAGCCGCTCGACGAGGCGCCCCTGACCTTCGAGCGCCTCGGCGACGAGCGAGCCGACGGTGGTCTTGCCGGCGCCGGAGAGGCCCGTCAGCCACACCGTGAACCCGCGGCGAGCCGCCGGAGCCGCACCCTCTGCCTCGCCCATCACGCAGGGCCTACAGTACGCGCTCCGTGGCGCTGCTCGGGATCGACGTCGGAGGGGACGTTCACGGAGCGGCAGGAGAAGCGCGAGACGGCAAACGAGCGGCGGCGGCTACGGGAGCCGGTAAAGGGTGAAGCGGCCGTCGCGGTGGACGACGGGCAGCTGGGGGGCGAGCTCGAAGCGCCGCCGATCGACGACGAGCCACGACGCGCCGTAGCTGCGCGGGATGTCGAGGTCGCCGCTGCGGAAGAAGCGGCGGTTGTCGTCGCGCCGCGCGTACGGCCGGTTCCGCTCCGTGTCCGCGACGTGCCCCGGCGGCGCCGCCGCGACGTAGAGCGGCGCGAAGGCCGCGATCCGGTAGCTCGTCTCGAGGTCGGAGTAGACCACGGCGCCGCGCGGCACCTCCGTCCGCAGCGCCTGCACGAGGCCTGGCGTCAACGGGCTCGGCCGCCGCTCCTCCGACGGCGTCCACGAGCCGGCCGCGTGCACCGCCACCGGCAGGACGAACGCGACGGCGGCGAGCGCCGTCAAACTTTGTGTTGATGAGACACTTGCGCGCCAACCGCGGGCCGAAGGTGCGCCCTCAGGCGGTTCCGCGGCGACGTCCCCCCGCTTGCGTTGCCGAGTCACGAGCCACGCCAGGCCGCCGACGAGCGCCACGACCCCGCCGGCGACCGCCCACCACGTCGCGAGCGCGGGGCCGCCGGCGCCGAGGCGGTAGCCGAAGTCGCCGGGATAGGCGAGCTGCAGCACGACGCCCGCCGCGAGGGCGAGCGGCACGACCAGGACGCGCAGGTACGTCGCCAGCACGAGCAGCCCGACCGCGAACGCGAAGGCGAAGGGCAGGAAGCCCGCCGCCCGACGCGACTGCGAGATCGAGACCAGGTCCGACAGGAGCACGAAGAGCTGCGGCAGGAGCATCGTCGCGAAGATGGCGAGCGACCCGCCCAGCACCCACGACCCCCAGCGGCGTCGCAGCGCGAGGCCGGCGAGCGGGAGCAGCAACAGCGCCGCCACCGCAACGGCGCCGCTGCGGCCGAAGACCGCCGGCGCGAGCCGGTAGCTCGTCTCCGAGACGACCTGCAGCTGCCCCTCGTACTGCGCGAACGCCCGCTCGAGCTCCTCCACGCCGGGCTTCACGGACGCCGTCTCCCGCACGACCGGCAGCAGCCACGCGAGGAAGATCGCCGACGGCACGATGAGCGAGGCGAACGTTGCCGCCAGCGCCGGCGCCTCGCTGCGGGCGACGAGGAGCCGGACGAGCACGAACCCCGCGAACGGCAGCCACAGGAAGAGCACGTACGTCGGGTGGACGACGGCGAGGACGAACGCCGCCGCGGCGACCGACGCCAGGAGGCCCGAGCTGCGCAGCAGCTCCCCCCGCTCGAGCCGCACCGCCGCGAACGCGAGCGCGAGCGCGGCCGGCACGAGCAGCTGCCGCGACGCCGTCGCAGGCAGCCCGAGCGCGGTGTAGGCGCCGCCGCCCGCCGGCGCGAGCGCCACGGTCGTCACCTGCGCAACGACCACCGCCGCCGCGGCACCGGCGCGGCGGAAGAGCGCCCAGCCGGCCTCGTAGGTGACCGCGAGCGCGAGCGGCGCGAGCACCGTCGCCTCGTGCAGCACGACGTCCGCCGGATCGAGGAAGCCGATCCGCGCGACGAGCGCGAGGAAGCCGTGCCAGAGCGGGAACGCGTAGCCGGGATGGAGGCCGCCGTCCGAGAACTCGTTGACGGCGTCGAGCCCGAGCGAGCCGAACGCGTCGAGCTTCCGCGCGCGGGCGAGGTGGAACAGGCCGTCGCCGCCGATCTCGCCCGCGACGAGCCAGAGCAGGAGCCCGAGGACGGCACCGGCGCCGAGCACCCACCACCGCCCTGGCACCGGCTCGGACGGCCGTGCCCGCCAGCCGAGCGGCGCCGCCACGACCCCCACCGCGAGCAGCAGCACGAGCGTCAGCGTGAGCGAGGCGCGGGCCGCGAACGTGACCCCGAGGGCGGCGAAGACGGCCACGAGCCCCCACGCGAGCGTCCCCGCGACGCCCGCGACGCCGAGCGCCCGCGCCACGAGGAAGCCCGGCGCGAGCACGACGGCCGTCCCGAACGCGAGCTGCAGGAGCGTCATCGAACGAGCAGCTCGCGCACCGAGCCGGAGCCGAGCCACGCCGCCGCCTCGCGGTACATGCGTCCGCGCCCG
>DASQNG010000168.1:0-6307 GCA_035645095.1 Gaiellaceae bacterium
ACGATCCCGGTCGCGCAGAGGACGATCGTCGGGCCGGTCGGCAGCCGTTCGGCCTCCGAGGAGATCACCGCTCCGGTCACGCCCGCCGCCGCTCCGAAGGTCGCCGCGAGCGTCGCGACGCTGCCGAGGCGGTCGGTCCACTGGCGAGCCGCCGCCGCGGGCGCGATCACCATCGCCGCCATCAGCACGACGCCCACCGTCTGGAGCCCGATCACGATCGCCACCACGAGCAGCGCGGTGAGGAGGACGTCGAGCGCCCGCATCGGGAAGCCCAGGCTCGTCCCGAAGTCGGGGTCGAAGGCGAGCAGCTTCAGCTCCTTCCACGCAAGCGCGACGAGCGCGAGCGCGGCCGCCCCCAGGACGCCCATCGTCACCACGTCGTCCTGCAGGAGCCCCGCGGCCTGCCCGAAGAGGAAGCGGTCGAGGCCTGCCTGCGACGCGTCCGGGCGGCGCTGGATGAAGGTCAGCAGCACGAGGCCGAGACCGAAGAAGACGGAGAGCACGATCCCGAGCGCGGCGTCGAGCTTGATGCGTGTCGTGCGCACGACGCCGATCACGCCGAGCGTCGCGAGGAAGCCCGCGACCGCAGCGCCGGCGACGAGCGGCAGCGGCGCACGGCTGCCCGTGAGGAGGAACGCGAGCGCGATCCCGGGAAGCGCCGCGTGCGAGATCGCGTCGCCGAGCAGGCTCTGGCGGCGGAGCACCGCGAACGTCCCGAGCGCACCGCTCGTGATGCCGAGGGCCGCCGACCCGAGCGCGACGGTGCGGAAGGTGTGGTCGGAGAGCAGGTCGAGCACGGCTAGGCGACGCCGCGGCCGAACAGGGCGGCCCGGCCGCCGTACGTGCGCCGCAGGTTCTCCTCGGTGAAGACGTCGGCCACGGCGCCGCTCGCGATGCGGCGCACGTTCAGCAGCGTCACCTGATCGAAGTATTCGGGCACCGTCTGCAGGTCGTGATGCACGGCGACGACCGTCTTGCCGCGTTCGCGGAGGCCTCGCAGGAGCTCGACGATCGCCCGCTCCGTCGTCGCGTCGACGCCCTGGAAGGGCTCGTCCATGAAGTAGACCTCGGCGTCCTGCACGAGTGCGCGCGCGAGGAAGACGCGCTGCTGCTGCCCGCCCGAGAGCTGACTGATCTGCCGCCCGGCGAGCTCCGCCATCCCGACCTCCTCGAGGGCCCGCCCCGCTGCGGCGCGGTCGTCGGCGCCCGGCCGGCGCACCCAGCCGATGCGGCCGTAGCGGCCCATCAGGACCACGTCGAGGACGCTCGTGGGGAAGTCCCAGTCGACGCTGCCGCGCTGCGGCACGTAGCCGACGAGCCGGCGCCGCTCCGCGTACGGGCGCCCGTGCACGAGCGCGCGCCCCGCGGCCGGCTTCACGAGGCCGAGGATCGCGCGGATGAGCGTCGTCTTGCCGGCGCCGTTCGGGCCGACCACCGCCATCAGCACGCCGCGCGGCACCTCGAGGTCGACGTCCCACAGCACCGGCTTGTCGGCGTAGGCGACCGTGAGGTCGGTCACCTCGATCGCGCTCATCCGCCGAGCCCGTCGACGATCGCGTCGATGTTGTGCCGCACCATCCCCACGTACGTCCCCTCGGGCGTGCCGGCGGCACCGAGCGCGTCCGAGAGGAGCTCGCGGCCGAGGCGGACCTCGAAGCCGCGCGCCCGCACCGCCTCCCGCACCGCCTCGATCGTCCGCGGCGACACCGACGACTCGACGAAGATCGCCGGGATCCGCCGCTCGGCGATGAAGCGGGCGAGCGCCTGCACGTCGCCGGCGCCCGCCTCGGACGCCGTCGAGATGCCCTGCAGCCCGCGCACCTCGAAGCCGTAGGCCCGCCCGAAGTAGCCGAACGCGTCGTGCGCTGTGACGAGCACGCGCCGCTCCCGCGGCACGCGGCGCGCCTGCTCGCGGACGTAGGTGTCGAGCTCGTCGAGCTCCCGAAGGTAGGCCGCCGCGTTGCGGCGGTAGTGGGCCGCGGAGCCCGGGTCGCGGGCCGCGAGCGTGTCCCGCACCGCCTCGACGGCGTGCCGCCAGAGCCCGACGTCGAACCAGACGTGCGGGTCGTAGGCGCCGCCGAACGCGGCGGGGGCGAGCCGCAGACGCACCGGGATCGCTTCCGCGACGCCCCGCGTTGCCCGGCCGTCGCCGATCCGCTCGAAGACGTCGGCCATCTTCGCCTCGAGGTGCAGCCCCGCGTAGAGGATCACGTCCGCTCGCTCGAGCCGGCGCAGGTCGCCCTCGCTCGCCTTGTAGACGTGCGGGTCGATCCCCGGCCCCATCAGCGTCTCGACGGAGACCCGCGAGCCGCCGATCCGCACCGCCGCGTCCCCCACCATCCCGACGGTCGCGACCACCCGCACCGTCTTCCCTTCGAGCGGCCGCAGCGCCTGCTGCTCGATCCGACCACAGCCGGCCGCGACGAGGAGGAGCGCGAGCACGAGCAGCGCGGGTTTAGACATGCCTAAATTCCTAGCAGAAGGTGCCTTGCTGAGGCCCGTTCTATGCTGCCCACGTGAAGCCTTCGCGGTCGGTCAGCGCGAGAGAGGTGCGCGCTCTCGCCCACCCTCTGCGGCTCCAGATGCTCGAGGCGTTGCGCGAGGGCCCGCAGACGGCCTCCACGCTCGCCCGCGAACTCGCCGAGTCGACCGGCGCGACGAGCTACCACCTGCGGGCGCTCGCGTCGGCCGGGTTGATCAAGGAGGACCTCGACCTGCGGCGCGGCCGCGAGCGCTGGTGGCGGGACAACCGCACCTTCGGCCTGATCTCGACGGCGCCGGCCGACGACGACGAGTACCTGGCGGCGGTCGCGCAGCTCGAGAGCGTGATGGTGAACCGCGACGAGGACGCGCTCTCGCGCTACACGCAGAGCCGCAACGACTTCACGCCTGAGTGGCAGGAGACGGCGTTCATCGGCGGCTGGGGCCTCTACGCGACGCGCGAGGAGGTCGAGGAGCTCTCGCAGTTCATCGTGGGGTGGATGCGCGCGCGGCGCCTGCCGCCGGAGCAGCGGCCGCCGGGCTCGACGTACGTCCATCTGACGTACCGCCTGCTGCCGCAGCGCCCGCCCGGGAACTAGGCGCTACGTGCCGTCGTCCGGCACGCGCTCCGCGAGCGCGCGCAGGACCTTGTTCTGGATCGTCGGCGAGGTCTCTAGCAGCCGCTGGAACGCCTGCGCCGTCACCACGAGCGTGCGGACCGGTGTCGCAGCCGTGACCGACGCGTTTCGCGGCCGGCCGGTGACGAGCGCCATCTCCCCGACGAAGTCGCCTGCGCCGGAGGTGCCGACCTTGCGGCCCTTCCGCCGGACGACGACGTCTCCCTCGACGATGACGAAGAACTCGTGCCCGCGCTGCCCCTCGCGGATGAGCTCGCGCCCCTCCTCCAGGTGGATCTCGTCCGCGAGCCCCGCGATGGCCTCGAGCTCCTTCTTCGAGCAGTGCGCGAAGAGCGGCACCTTCCGCAACATCTCGACCTTCGTGTTCTTCCGGAGGAGCATGACGGGACCTTAACCGGCAGGCCGACAACTGTGAAGCGGCCGCGCGAGAAGTTGCCATTTCACTCACTTCGTGCTACGAAACGTCGTCAAAGCTGAGGGAGAGGGGAACAACGATGCATGCGAGGCTGCGGCAAGGCTGGTCTGGATGGATGTTGGGGGGATTGGCCCTCGCGCTGCTCGTAGCGGCCGGCGCCACCGGTTCGCGAGCCGCGGCGACGACCCCCGAGACGAAGTGGTTCACCACAGCCGTCGCTCCGACCCCGCTCGCCGGCAGCGGCTCGCAAAGATTCGCGTTCACGCTCACGAACTACACGAGCAGCAAGCAGACCATCGGAGCCGCGAACGCCACGCTGCCGGAAACGCTCCCCTCGCCGACGGTCAACCCGACGCCGGTCTTCCGCAACAAGAACGGGGCCTTGATCACGAAGTCGTGGTCGGTGAACTACGACGCGGCGACGAGGGTGATCGCACTGCGGGCGCTAGACGGGCCTTCGAATGCGCTCGCGCCGGGAGACAGCATCGCCGTCAACGTCACGGCGAACGTCCCCTGCGGCTTCAACCAGCCGATCTCGACGGACGTGAAGCAGTCGAACAAGTTCCTGGGTGACGACAACAACTTCCTGCTGCTGCCAGGAAGCACACCCGCGACCATTCGCACGCCCGGGAACGGGACCGCCTCCCTCGCGATCTCCCCGAACCCCATCGGAACCCGGGAGGTCAACAAGGACTTCTCGGTGACCGTGACCGCGACGGACGCCTGCGGCAATCCGGGCACCGGCTCGGTCGCACTCAGCCTCCTTCCCGGCGAGAACACCGGGCAGCTGACGGTCCCGTACACCGACGCCACGGGCACCACGACACGCATCTCGCCGCCCGGCGTCACGCTGAGCGGCGGTTCCGCGACCTTCCCGAACCTTCAGATCGACGCGAGCGGCAGCGGGTACAAGCTCCGGGCCACGTGGAACACGCTCACGCGGGACACGGACGGGTTCGACGTGGTCGATAAGGCCTGCGATCCGCGGCACGTGGAGTGCACGCTAGCGGACGACACCACCGAACTCACCACCAAGTCCGACCGGAACAGCAATGGCCTGATGCGGCTGAGCTTCACGCGCATCCCAGGCTGCGGAGCGGGGCGTCAACTCGGGTCGGCGATCGAGATCGACCCCGTCGGCTACGGCACCAACGAGACCATCATCGTCGAACAGCGCTGGTTCAAGTCGACGGCACCCGGCACGGGCGTCACGAACTTCACCCTCTGCCTCGGGAAGCCCGACCCGGCGTCGCCCGACGCAGGCCTTTTGATGGAAGTCGTGCCGAAGTGCAAGAAGGACGGCAACTTCCCCTCCGGCTACGAGAGGAAGTACTGCGAGCTGCAGCGGAGCCGAGACGGCGTCGGCGCCCTCGTGATCTCGTACAAGATCTACGCCGAGGATCCCGGGGCAGGGCTCTTCGGCTAAAGGCGCGCGGGGAACTCCCCGCGCGCGACCTGCTGCACGCCGAGGCGCTCGAGCAGCGCGGCCGCCTCGGCTGCGGCGGCCGCGTCTCCGCAGGCCGCGCCGAGCAGGTCCTGCGCGAGCGCGACCTCGTACAGCAGGCCCGCTTCACGCGCCACCTCGAGGCTCTCCCGGAGAGTGCCCAGCGCGCCGTCGGCGTCGCCGAGCTGGAGTTGCGCCGCCGCCTGCACGCGGAGCGCGCCCGCCCGCAGCGCTGCCATGTCCGAAGCGCCCTGCGCCTGCTCCAGGATCGTCC
This sequence comes from Gaiellaceae bacterium, assembly GCA_035645095.1. Classification (GTDB taxonomy): domain Bacteria; phylum Actinomycetota; class Thermoleophilia; order Gaiellales; family Gaiellaceae; genus Gaiellasilicea. The sequence goes on from DASQNG010000168.1 coordinate 5,253, forward strand.
GCGTGTGGAGGAGCGCGGCCTCCGGATCGCCGCCGCGGAGCACCTCGAGCTCGCCGAGGCGGAGCTCAGTCTCGAACGCGAAGCTGCCGGCGTGCATCTGCCTGAACTCCTCGAGCGCCTCCCGGAGAAGGTCCTGCGCGTCGGTGAAACGACCGGCGCGCGCGGCTGCCCGCCCGAGGTTGCCCCTCGCGATCACGACGATGTCGCGGCGACCCGAGAGCCGGACGACCTCGTCGAAGAGCCCCGTCGCCTCTTCGAGCTTTCCTTGGTCGGAGAGGATCTCGCCGATGTTGTTCGTGGCGAAGCCCAGGTACGACACGTCGCCGATCCGGCGGAAGAGCACGCGCGACCGCTCGTAGAGGTTCAGCGCCTTCTCCCAGTCGCCCTCGTAATACGCCTCGACGCCGAGGTTCAGCAGGGTCAGCGCCTGACCCCGCAGGTCGCCGAGCTCCTCGAACAGCGGCAGCGCGAGGCCGCTGAAGGCGAACCGCTCGCGCGATCCGACGTAGGTGTACGCCACGTGGAGCATCAGCCACGTCGCCGCCAGCGTCTCCGTCTGCTGGTGCGCGAGCGCTTCCTCGGCAATCTGCTTGCCGGCCCGGATGCACTCGCCGAAGGAGCCCTGGCGGAACTTGACCTGCGCCTGCTGCAGCCGGAGGCGGAGCTCGTGACTCAGCCGTACCTCGTCAGGCAACCCACCGGCCGCCTTCAGCCCGCGTCCGTACCACCGCAGCGCCTCGGAGTACTTCCCCATCGCCTCGCGAAGCGCGCCTTCACTCCGCAACAGCACGACCTCCGCCTCGGTTCCCTTCGCCGTCAACCTGCGGGCGCGTCCGAACGCCACTGCGGCCTCCTCCAGTCTTCCCGCGAGCTGCAGGCAGGCCGCGAGCGCCTCCCAGACGCGCGCGACGTCGGCGTCGGCGACCGCCGGCAGCGACGCCACCGCCTCGAGCGCGCGCTGGTAGAACTCCGCCGCCTCGACGTTGGCCCACTTCTCGCGCGCCCGGTCGCCGGCGACGACGGAGTAGCGCCACGCCTCGGCGTGCCGCCCGCCC
>DASQNG010000169.1:0-12639 GCA_035645095.1 Gaiellaceae bacterium
CCTGGCGCAGGTCCTCCAGCGGCGCCGCAACCACGGCACGTTCCGGCTCTACCGGGTCGACGAGAACGAACGGCCCGACCTCGTGGAGCGGTTCCGCGTCACGAAGCTCCCCACGCTCGTCGTCGTCGAGGGCCGCAGCGAGCGCGCCCGGCTCGAGCGTCCGCGCGGCTGCCGCGACATCGAGCAGCTGCTCAGCCCCTGGCTGCGCTAGAGGCTTGCCGCGGCGGCGCCCGCGCGCAATAGTCCCTCCGGGAGGAGGGTCAGGGGCCCTCCGCGAGCAAGGGGAGAGGGCATGAGGAGATGGGTGGTGGCTCTGGCCGCCGTTGCCGCGGCGACGATCGCGCTGCCGGCGTACGCCGCACTCGACGCGGGACGCGCACAACCGCACGAGTTCGCGATCGAGGTGCTGTCGAGCCCGGCGACGATGGTGACGGGCGGGGACGCACTCGTCCGGATCACGATCCCGCGGAACGTGCCGCTGCACAAGGCGACGGTGCTGCGGAACGGCACCGACATCACAACATCGCTCACGCTCGACGCGGCCCGGCGCACGCTGACCGGAATGGTGACCGGGCTCGTGCTCGGCGACAACACGCTGTTCGTGGACTCGAACGGGCGCGGGAAAGGCCGCCCCACGGCGAGTCTCACGCTGAAGAACCATCGCGTTACGGGGCCGATCTTCTCCGGCCCGCAGCAGCAGCCGTTCGTCTGCAAGACCGTCTCGCAGGGACTGGGGCAGCCGCTCGCCGACAACCAGGATGGGATCGGCATGCCGACCGCGGGCGGCTGGAGCAAGGACTGCTCCGCGAACACGATCGTCGAGTTCCTCTACCGGCGCACGAACGGCTCGTTCGCCGCGCTCCCGGCCGGGCCGTTCCCGGCCGACATCGCGATGACGACCACGATGGACGGGCGCACGGTCCCGTACGTCGTCCGCCGCGAGAAGGGGACGATCAACCGCTTCATCTACTCGATCTCGATCCTGGCGCCGCCCGGTGAGGCGACCGCCGCGCCCGACCTCTCGCTCTGGAACGGCCGGCTCGTCTACTCGTTAGAGGGCGGCGTCGCGGTCGGCTACAACCAAGGCACGCTCGGCGGCGGCCACCTCTACCACCCGGGCCTCTCGAAGGGGTACGCGGTCGTCTACTCCACCGGCACCCGGACGAACGTCCACTACAACATGGTGCTCGGCGGCGAGACCGCGATCATGACGAAGGAGCGGTTCGTCGAGGGCTACGGCGTCCCCGCCTACACGGTCGGCGTCGGCGGCTCGGGCGGCGCGATCCAGCAGTACCTCTACGGCCAGAACCACAAGGGCGTCGTGATCGACGCCGCGATCCCGCAGTACTCGTACCCGGACATGGCGACGCAGACGATCCACGTCGGCGACTGCGAGCTGCTCGAGCACTACATGGACGTGACGGCCGGGGCGAACCCGAAGTGGGCGACCTGGCAGAACCGGACGTGGCTCGAGGGGATGGCTGCCTGGAACCACCTGCCGAACGTCTACCGCGGCGGTGCGCCCGGCCTCACGGAGTGCATCAACGGCTGGCGCGGCCTGACCCCGCTCGCGATGAACCCGCTCTTCGGGAGCGCGGGGGCCGAGCAGGCGCTCTACCCACCGGCGGTGATGGCGGCCGTGAAGTGGACGCACTGGGACGACGTGCGGAACGTCTACGGCGTCGACGCCGCCGGCTACGGCCGCTCGACGTGGGACAACGTCGGGGTCCAGTACGGCCTCCGCGCGCTGCAGGACGGCAAGATCACGCCGGCGGAGTTCCTCCAGCTGAACGCGACGGTGGGCGGCTGGAAGGAGTCGAAGGACATGGTCCAGGAGGGCTGCCCGTTCATCTCGGCCCTCTGCTCCAACCCGGCGCAGTTCGACCCGTGGAGCCGCCGGCAGATGCTGCTCAGCCCGGACGGGGGCGCGACGCCCGCGCCGCGCAAGGAGGGCGACCTGCAGGCCATCCGCGCCGCCTACGAGCACGGGCTCGTCTTCCGCGGCGACATCGACATCCCGATCATCGACTGGCGCCACTACCTCGAGCGGGAGCTCGACATGCACAACGCGCACCAGTCGTTCGCCTCGCGGCAGCGGATGGTGAATTTCGACGGCGACGCGTCGAACGGCGTGATCTGGTTCACCGACGGGCCGCGGGTGTTCGACCAGACGCCGCAGGCGCTCGCGGTGATCGACGAGTGGATGGCGAACATCCACGCGAACCCCGGGCGCAGCGTCGCCGCGAACAAGCCGGCCGGCGCCGTCGACGCCTGCTTCAACTCCGACGGCTCGCCCATCGCGGCGGGTGCCGGCGTCTGGAGCGGGATCCTCGACTCGGAGCCCGCGGGCGCGTGCACGGAGCGGTTCCCGCTCTACTCGACGTCGCGGATCGTCGCCGGCGGTCCGATCGAGGGCGGCGTCTACAAGTGCGCCCTCAAGCCGGTGGCGCAGGCTGTCGCCGACGGGACGTACGGCACCTGGGCACCGTCGGCCGCCGAGATCGCCCGGCTGCAGCAGATCTTCCCGACGGGGGTCTGCGACTACTCGAAGCCGGACGTCGGCCGCCCCTAGCGGCCGGGTCCGGCTGTCGACGCCGGTTGCGGGGTCAACCCCGCAACCGGCGTTGACGAAGAGACGCGTCCGGACTAGACGGTGACTCCGTCGGCGCGGAGCGAGAGGTCGGCGAAGAGGTCCCAGTGCTCGTCGAGCTTCCGCGCCATCGCCTCCTCCTCGGCGCGGTTCTGACGGGCGACCTCGGCCGTCTCCTCGTCGCCCGCGCGCGTCGCCACCCGCTCGAGCAGCTGGTACGACGCGATCTCCATGTGCTCGGTCGCGTAGCCATCGCGGGCGTTCCGACCGGCCTTGTCACCGCGCACCATGTCGAGCGGCATCTTCGCGAGCGCGCCGATGATGCCGCCGGCCTCCCGCACCATCGAGGGCGAGGCGCCGTGCGCCTCGAGGCGCCGCCGCAGCCGCTGCGACTGCTGCTCCGTCTCGAGCTTGTGGTGCTCGAGCAGGTCGATCACCTGCGGGTCGTCCATCGTGGAGATCATCGAGTCGAGCATCCGCTTGACGTTCTCCTCCATCGCGATCGCCTCGTCGATGTGCTTCACGAGCTGGTCCTTGATCGAAGTCATGCCGTCTCCTTTCGCCGGCGTGAGCCGGAATCGCGCGTATTCGGTGCCCCGAAACAGGGCGCGGCCGTCGAAGCCGGCGCCGGAGGGCTCGAGGACGTCGACAAAACCGGCGAGCGGGCCGCGGTAGCGCAGCTCGTTGCCGACGACGTCGAACGGCGCGCCGGGAAGGCGCGACACCGCCGTCTCGCCGCGCGTGCCGCGGATGCGCTTCCGCACCCCGAGGAGCGGCGGCAGCAGGCCGCTGACGCGCTCGACGTCCCAGGTGCCCTCGTAGCTCGGTGCCTCGACCTCCGTCACACGACTAGCCTTCCTCGCGATGCCCGGCGCAAACGTCCCCTTCCCGCCGATGGAGGCCGAGCTCGTGAGCGAGTTGCCGGCGGGCGAGGGGTGGCAGTTCGAGCCGAAGTGGGACGGGTTCCGCGGCGTGCTCGAGAACGACGGCGGCGAGCTCGCGCTCTGGTCGCGGAAGGAGCGTCCGCTGCTCCGCTACTTCCCGGAGCTCCGACCGCTCGGCGACCTGCTGCCGCCGCACTCGGCGCTCGACGGGGAGATCGTGATCGCGCGCGACGGAGTGCTCGACTTCGACGCGATGCAGATGCGGCTGCACCCGGCCGAGAGCCGCGTGCGGCGACTTGCCGCCGAGATCCCGGCGGAGTTCGTCGTCTTCGACGTCCTCGTCTGGGACGGCGAGCCGGTGCACGAGCGGCCGCTCGAGGAGCGGCGCGCGCGGGTCGAGGAGATCACGGGCTTCCGCCTCTCCCCCGCGACGCGCGATCCCGACGTGGCGCGCGGCTGGCTCGACACGTTCGAGGCCGCCGGCCTCGACGGCGTGATCGCAAAGCGGCTCGGGCTCCCGTACCGCCCCGGGTCGCGCGAGGCGGTCGTGAAGGTGAAGCCGTTCAAGGCGGCCGACTGCGTCGTCGTCGGCGTCCGCTGGAAGGAGAAGCCGACGCGCCTCGCGACGCTCCTCCTCGGCCTCTACCGCGACGACGGAGGCACCGACTACGTCGGCTCGGCAGCCGTCGGCGCGCGTGCCCACGACGACGTCCTCGCTCGCGTGGCACCGCTCCTCGACCTCGATTCCGACCGCCGCTTCTCGGAGCCGAACCGGTGGGGCACCGGCGAGCTGGAGGAGACGCCGCTGCGGCCGGAGCTCGTCGCCGAGGTGCGCTACGACAAGGTGCAGGGGAACCGCTTCCGCCACGGGACGCGACTGCTCCGCTTCCGCGAGGACAAGGACCCGCGCGAGTGCACGTGGCGCGAGCTGCGGCCGCCGCGCCGGCCCGACGACCCGACGTTCGAGTCCCTGCTCGGCGCGCCCGGTGGCCGCGGTGGCTCGAATACGATCCGCACGTGAGCGTTCTCGAACGGAACAACGTGACGCTCTCGGGGCGGCTCGACGGACCGCCGATGCTGTTCGCGCACGGCTTCGGCTGCGACCAGACGATGTGGCGGCACGTCGCGCCCGCGTTCGCCGACGACCACCGGATCGTGCTCTTCGACCACGTCGGCGCCGGACGCTCGGACCTCTCGGCGTACGACCGGACGAAGTACGACTCGCTCGCCGGCTACGCCGACGACGTGCTGGAGCTGTGCCGCGAGCTCGAGCTCCACCACGTCATCTTCGTGGGCCACTCGGTCAGCTCGATGATCGGCGTGCTCGCGGCGACGAGGGAGCCCGAGCGGTTCTCGAAGCTCGTGCTCGTCGGCCCCTCGCCCCGGTACGTGAACGACGGCGACTACGTCGGCGGCTTCACACGCCAGGACGTCGACGAGCTGCTCGACTCGCTCGACAGCAACTACCTCGGCTGGTCCCAGGCGCTGGCACCGGTGATCATCGGTGCCGAGCAGCCCGAGGAGCTGAAGGAGGAGCTGACGAACAGCTTCTGCAGCACCGACCCGGAGATCGCGAAGCAGTTCGCGCGGGTGACGTTCCTCTCGGACAACCGGGGCGACCTGCCGCGGGTGTCGGTGCCGGCGCTCGTGCTCCAGTGCGCCGACGACGTGATCGCCCCGACCGAGGTCGGAGAGTACGTCCACCGACAGCTGCCGCTGAGCACCTTCGTGCAGCTGGCGGCCACCGGGCACTGCCCGAACCTGAGCGCGCCCGCCGAGACCGTCGCGGCGATCCGCGCGTTCCTCTAGAGGGAGGCATGGCACCCGACCCGCCGCGAGACGCCGCCGTCACGACGGAGACGGCCGCGCTCCCGGAGGAGACGGCCGAGGAGCTCTGGGAGCACGCGCCGGCCGGCTACCTGTCGTCGTTGCCGGGGGGCGAGATCGTGCGCGTGAACGCGACGCTGCTCGCGTGGACCGGGCACCGGCGCGAGGACCTCGTCGGGCGCAAGCGCTTCCACGACCTGCTGCCACCGGGCGCACGTATCTACTACGAGACCCACTACGCGCCGCTGCTCCAGATGCAGGGGAGCGTGCGGGAGATCGCCGTCGAGCTCGTGCGCGTGGACGGCACGCGGCTCCCGGTGCTCCTGAACTCGACGCTCGTCCGCGGCGACGACGGCGCGCCGCGTGCAGTGCGCACCACGGTGTTCGACGCGACGGAGCGCCGGCGCTACGAGCGGGAGCTCCTGCGCGCGCGCGCCGATGCGGAGGCGCGGGCACGTGCCGTGCTCGCGCTCGACCACGTGCAGGACGGGGTGCTGCTCGTGGGACGCGAGGGCCGAGTCGAGGTCCTCAACCCGGCGGTGGAGCGGATCCTCGGCGTCACGGCGGAGGAGGCGCTCGGGCGGCCGGTGACGGAGGCGATCCCGGAGTGGGAGTCGCTCGTCGCGCACGTGCGCGTCGCGGACCCGCGCCGCGCCCGCGCCGGCTTCGCCACCGTCCCGCTCGACCAGGGCGGGCACGAGCAGTGGCTCGCCCTCTCCGGCGCCGACTCCGGCGACTGCGTCGTCTACACGATTCGGGACGTCACCGACGAGCACCGGCTCGAGCAGCTGCGCAGCGACCTCGTCGCCGTCGTCTCGCACGAGCTCCGCACGCCGCTGACGGGCGTCTACGGCGCGGCACAGACACTGCTCGCCCGCCACGACAGCCTCGGCGAGGAGTCGCGCCGGGCGCTCCTCGAGCTCGTCGTCGAGCAGACGGAACGGCTGAAGGGGATCCTCGACACGATGCTGCTCACGGGCCGCCTCGCCGCCGGCCAGGACTCGGTCGCTGCGGAGCCTTTCGCGGCTGCGGAGGTCGTGGAGGCACTCCTCGCGGGCATCAGTGCGAGCGACCGCGGGCGCGTCGTGGTGGAGGCCGAGCCGGACGTCACGGTCCACGGTGACCTCGCGGCGGCGACGCAGATCCTGCAGAGCCTGGTCGACAACGCGCTGAAGTACGCGGACGGGCCGGTGCACCTCGGTGTCGGCGCAGAGGGCGAACTCGTTCGCTTCACGGTCGCGGACGCCGGCCAGGGGGTGCCGCCGGCGGAGCGCGAGCGGATCTTCGACCGCTTCTACCGGCTCGATCCCGACCAGCGCGGCGGTGTCGGCGGGCCAGGTCTCGGTCTCTACATCGCCCGCGAGCTCGCGCTCCGCATGGGCGGCGCGGTCGGGCTGCTGCCGGGGGGTCGCGGCGCGACGTTCTTCCTCGACCTCCCGCGCGCGCGAACGTCCTAGCCGCCGCGCCCGTTTCGGGGGGCCGCGGCCGGGAACGGATGCCTCGGTGCAGCGCCGGGTCGCGGTTGTCACGGGAGCATCCAGCGGGATCGGCCGCGCCGCGGCGCGCCGCTTCGCCGAGCGCGGCTGGGACGTGGTGCTCGCCGCGCGCCGCGCCGACGCACTCGAGACGGTGGCCGAGGAGTGCTTGGCAGCCGGCGTGGAGGCGATCGCGGTTCCGACGGACGTGGCCGTCGAGCCCGAGGTGCAGGCGCTGGCGCACCAGGCGCTCGAGCGCTTCGGCCGCATCGACGCGTGGGTCAACAACGCCGCCGTCTATCTGATCGCAGAGTTCGAGCGGACACCGCCCGACGCGTTCCGGCGGGTGCACGACGTGAACTTCTTCGGCGTCGTCCACGGCTGCCGGGCCGTCCTCCCCCACTTCCGCGCTCGCGGCAGCGGCACGATCGTGAACGTCGCGTCCGTTGACGCCTACCTCGGCACGCACCTCGCCACGGCCTACGCGTCCTCGAAGTGGGCCGTCCGCGGCTTCACCGACTCGCTCCGCCAGGACCTACGCGGCTCCGGCGTCCGCGTCTCCCTCGTGTCGCCGCCCGCGGTCGACACGCCGCTCTTCCAGCACGCGGCGAACTACACCGGCCGCAAGCTGAAGGCGCCGAACCCGACCTACGACGTGTCGACCCTGGCAGAAGCCGTCGTCGACGCTGCCGAGAGTGGCAGGCCGGAGCACGTCGTCGGCCTGGTGGGCAAGGCGATCGCGGCGCAGCGGAAGGTGATGCCGCGCCTGGTCGACGCCGCGTTCGCGCGCCAGCTCGGACGCGATCACTTCCGCGACGAGGCGCAGCCGCCGACGGAGGGGAACCTGTGGCAGCCGGTCGAGGCCGGCACGGACGCCTCGGGCGGGTGGGGAACGACCGGCGGCAGGCTCCTCGCCACCCTCCGCCGCCGAACCCCCAAGTAGGCCCGCTACTCGGGCGGCTTCTTCTCGCGGGACGGCTGCACCCGCTTCGGCTCGCCCGGCATCTTCGGGAACTGCGGCGGGTACGGCGCCTCGCCGACGCCTGCGGCCTCCTCGCGCTCGACCCACTCGAGGAGCACACGAAGGTCGCACACCTCGTCGTCGATCCCGGCGTGGACGTCACCGAGCGCGCGGAAGCGCACGGGCATCGACTCGAGCGTGAAGTCCTCGCTCTCCACGTCCGGCAGCTCGTCCCAGCGCACCGGCGCCGAGACCGGCGCGTGCGGGAACGGCCGCACGGAGTAGGCGCTCGCGATCGTCCGGTCGCGCGCGTTCTGGTTGTAGTCGATGAAGACGCGCTCGCCGCGCTCCTCCTTCCACCACGCGGTCGTGACGAGCGCCGGCAGGCGCCGCTCCACCTCGCGCGCGAAGGCGAGCGCGCAGCGGCGGACGACGGGGAACTCCCAGCGCGGCTCGATCCGGCACGCGACGTGGATGCCGCGGTTGCCCGAGGTCTTCGGCCAGCCTGCCCACCCCATCTCCGCGAGCACCTCGCGCACCGTCGCCGCCACCCGCTTCGCGTCGCCGAACCCCGTGCCGGGCTGCGGGTCGATGTCGATCCGCAGCTCGTCCGGGTGGTCGACGTGCGCGCGCCGCGAGGGCCACGGATGGAAGTCCACGACGGCGAGGTTCGCCGCCCACGCGACCTGCGCGAGCTCCGTCACGCAGAGCTCGTCGGCGTGCCGTCCGGAGGGGAACGTCACGCGTGCGACCTCGACCCACTCCGGCCGCCGCTCCGGGACGCGCTTCTGGTAGATCTGCTCGCCCTCGATCCCGTCAGGGAAACGCCGGAGCTGCGTCGGCCGCTCCCGCAGCGCGCGCACGATCCCGTCGCCGACGGCGAGGTAGTACTCGACGAGGTCGAGCTTCGTGTGGCGTCCCGGGAAGAGCTCCTTCTGCGGGTTCGTCACCTTCACGACCCGGTCGCCCACCTCGAGCTCGACGAAGGGCGACGGCATGCGCGGGAACGCTACCGGCACCGAGCGCAGCGCAACGACGTCCTGGAAGAGGAACGGCCGCGCGACGTGAGTCGCGCGGCCGTGGTGGCGCTGTGGGCTGCGGCCCCCACACCGCTGCGCCAACAATCGGCCGTGCAGGGCCGGCCCACATCCCTCGGACGAGGGAGCGCGGCGGTGAGCGGCGAGCGCCGCCCGAGTACAGTCAGACCGTGCTCGAGCACGACGCAGCCGCCCGGATGATCCTCGAGCCGCTCGACGACTGGATCGTCGTCGAGCCGCTCGACGAGACGGAGACCGCCGCCGGCCTGATCGTGCCGGTGAACGAGGCATCGCAGACCCGCACGGGGATCGTCGCGTCGGTCGGGCCCGAGGTCGAGACCGTCGAGCCCGGCGACAAGATTCTCTTCGCGCGCGACGCCGGCTTCGAAGTAAGGCTCGCCCGCGCGGCCCACCGCGTGCGCATTCTGCGCCGCGAAGAGGTCGTCGCCCGCATCCACGACTAGCGGAGCGCTCGAGGCTCGTTCTGGCTCACCCGGCCGGGGGATGAGGTTCCGGCAGGTTCTGGTCGGTAAGCGCAGGAGCGGCCTCACTGCGGCATTCCCTTTCATGCTTTCCTCGACCTTCTCCCTCACCCGCGCCCTGCGTGTCCTCGCGCCGCTCGCCGTCGCGGTGACAGCGCTCGGCATCCTGACGCCGTCGCCGAAAGCGGCCGCGGGGCCGCTGTCGCTCGCGCCGATCACCTGGGACGTGATCGGTCTCGACTCGAACAACGTCGACACTGGCCCGAACGTCTTCCCGGTGGGCGTCCGCATCTGCAACACGGGCTCCGACCCGGCCACGAACGTCCAGGCCTCATGGTCGTGGAAGACGTCGCAGAACTCCTTCGAGACCCCGACCCAGGGCGCGACGGTACCGGTAGGGACACTCGCCGGCTCCGCTTGCCGCCAGGCGTTCTTCGACGTGACGCTGAATCGTTCCGCCAGCTCCCGCGGGAAAGCACGCGACTACCAGATCACGGTCACCGCCGACGGCGGGCTCAACGTGGCCGGCCCGCAACGGCAGCTCTACGTCGAGAAGCTCGTCTCCCAGGCCCGGAACACGACGAAGAAGCTCGCCGGCCCAGGTGGCTGCAACCTCGCCTACACCGTCTGCGATCCCGCGCCGACGAACCTGATCGTCGGCCAGACCTACACGTACAAGTTCTACGCGGAGACGTCCACGGCCTACAAGCAGCTCGAGACGTTCGTCAACTGGCCCGCCGCGATCGTGCAGGCGGTCGACTCGAGCTCGACCTACAGCAACCCGAGCGGGGCCACCGCCAGCTCCATCTACGCGGACGCCTGCGGCTGGAGTCCGACGACCCGCTCGTGCGTCGGGCCGGCGAACATCGCGGGTGGCAAGGCCGGCGGCCGCATCGTCGTCACCTACCGCGTGACGCCGGTCGCGCCGGGATCAGGGTCACTGAAGTCGACGATCTACGACTTCTCCGGCTCCAGCTACCACTACAACACCGACTACGCCACGGCGGCGCTGCTGACCTCGAGCCTCAATGTTCGCTACGGGATCGTCGCGACCGTGACGGGGAACGGAAAGGTCACCTCCTCCCTCGCGGGCACCCTCGCCGACGGCACCTCGAGCGGCCTCGACTGCGGGGTCACGTGCGAGGTCGGCCACACCAGCGGCGCCACCGTGACGCTGACCGCGGTGCCGCAAGGCGCGGACACGTTCGTCGGCTGGTCCGGCGGGAGCTGCACCGGGGCGTCGCTCACGTGCACCGTCACGATGAGCCAGTCCCGCACCGTGACCGCCGCATTCACCGGCGTCACATCGTTCCCGCTGACGGTGTCGAAGGTCGGATCCGGAACGGTGAACGCGAGCAGCGGCTCGCTCGCGTGCGGCGCCACCTGCACCGCCCTCTACGCGGACGGGGCCTCCGTGACCCTCACCGCGACGCCGAGCGCGGGCTACGTCTTCGACGGCTGGACGGGCGAGGGCTGCAGCAGCACCGGCACCTGCACCGTGACGATGTCCCAGGCACGCTCCGTCACGGCGAGCTTCACCGAGCAGACATTCATGCTCTCGGTCGCGACGACGGGCAACGGCACCGTCTCGGCCAACCTAGGCACGATCAGTTGCGGTAACGGCAGCACGTTCTGCTCGGACGTCTACGGCTCCGGCACGAACGTCACGCTCACGGCCGCCGCAGGGACTAACCAGAGCTTCACAGGGTGGAGCGGCGCATGCACCGGGACGAGCCCGACCTGCGCCGTGACGATGACCGAGGCGCGCTCGGTCACGGCGGCCTTCAGCGGCACGACCGTCTACACCCTCGATGTGGGACTGTCCGGCTCCGGCACCGGCACCGTCACGTCGAGCCCCGCCGGTATCAACTGCGGCGCCACCTGCAGCGCGACCTACGCAAACGGGACGAACGTGACGCTCACCGCGTCGGCGGCGAGCGGCTCGAGCTTCGTTGGCTGGAGCGGCGACTGCACAGGGAGCGGCGCAACCTGCACCGTCACCATGAGCCAGGCCCGCGACGTCGCTGCGATCTTCGGCGTCAACTACACGCTGTTGGTCGCGCGGGACGGAACCGGAACGGGCACCGTCACGTCGTCACCGAACGGCGTCAATTGCGGCGCCACGTGCAGCGCATCGTACGGCGACGGCGCCGTCGTGACGCTGACGCCCACGCCGAGCGCGGGCTCGATCTTCACCGGCTGGAACGGCGCCTGCACCGGCACCGGCACCTGCACCGTCACCATGGACGCCGCGAAGAGCGTCACGGCGACGTTCACCACGGCCTTCGTCCTCTCGGTGACGAAGAGCGGCTCCGGCGTCGGCACCGTCGCGTCGAGCGGCGACGAGATCCTCTGCGGCGCGACCTGCAGCGCGACCTTCCCCGCCGGGACGGTCGTGACCCTGGCCGCGACCGCCGCGACGGGCTCCCGTTTCACCGGCTGGTCGGGCGCCTGTAGCGGCACCGGGTCGTGCACCGTGACGATGTCGCAGGCGCGCTCGGTCACCGCCACCTTCGTGCCCGTCTTCACGCTGAGCGTGTCGAGGGGCGGCGCCGGCTCGGGCATGGTCACCGGTTCCGGCATCGACTGCGGCAGCACCTGCGACCTCGACTACGACAGCGGCACCAGCGTCACCCTCACCGCCACCGCAGCGGCAGGCTCCCGCTTCACCGGCTGGTCGGGCGCCTGCAGCGGCACCGGCTCGTGCACGGTGACGGTGTCGCAGGCGCGCTCGGTGACGGCGACGTTCGTGCCGGTGTTCACGCTCACGGTTACGAAGAGCGGCGCCGGTTCGGGCACGGTCACGGGTTCCGGCATCACCTGCGGCAACACCTGCGCCCTCGACTACGACAGCGCCACCAGCGTCACCCTCACGGCCACCGCAGCGGCAGGCTCCCGCTTCACCGGCTGGTCGGGCGCCTGCAGCGGCACCGGGTCGTGCACGGTGACGATGTCGCAGGCACGCTCGGTCACCGCCACCTTCGTCCGGCTCTTCACGCTCACCGTCATCACGAGCGGCTCAGGCAGCGTCACCGGCAGCGGCATCGACTGCGGCAGCACCTGCACCGTCGACTACGACGACGGGACCTCCGTGACCTTGACGGCGACCGCCGCCGCAGGCTCCCGCTTCACCGGCTGGTCGGGCGACTGCAGCGGCACCGGCACCTGCACCGTGACGATGGCGCAGGCACGCTCGGTCACCGCCACGTTCGTCCCCCTCTTCACCCTCACCGTCACCACGAGCGGCGCCGGTTCGGGCACGGTCACGGGTTCCGGCATCACCTGCGGCAGCACCTGCGACCTCGACTACGACAGCGGCACCAGCGTCACCCTCACCGCCACCGCAGCGACGGGCTCCCGCTTCACCGGCTGGTCCGGCGACT
>DASQNG010000170.1:0-10351 GCA_035645095.1 Gaiellaceae bacterium
TCGCCAGTCGAATTCACCGGCCCCTTATCGGCAGGTTCCGCCCGTTTCAGAAGACCGGTGTGCGCGTGGGCGATCAGGCCCGCGCGGTGGGTCTAGTCGCCGGCGAGCAGGTCGTTCGCCTGGAGGAACTGCCGCGCCACCTCGGCGGCAGGGCGCTGCTGGATCGCGACCGCCGAGTTCATGGCGATGATGGCCTCCTCGGTGAGGAGCGCACTGACCGCGTCGACCGTCTCGCGGAAGTCCTCGCCGAGCTCGTCGCTCAACGTGCGGTCGACGACGGGTGCCACGTTCTGGAAGCCGAACGTCGCCTCTGGATCCTCGAGCACGACGTACTTCCCGCCGGCGAGCGGCGGATCCGTCGAGAAGATCGCGGCGACGTCGACGGCACCCTGGTCGAGCGCCTCGTACGGGCTGATTCCCGCGAACGGCACGAACTGGATCTGCGCGTCCTCCAGCTCGTACGCCTCCTTGACGCCGACGAGCCCCTGCAGCCGGGTCTCGAACTCGGGCTGCCCGCCGAGGCGGAAGCTGTCGAGCTCGGCGAGGTCGGCGATCGTCTCGAGCCCGTGCTCGTCCGCGTACGCCTTCGTCACCGCGAGCGCGTCCGAGTCGGAGAAGGGTGTCCGGTCGAACAGCGTGAAGCCCCGCTCCTCCTGCAGCTTCTTCGCCCGCTCGTAGGTGCCCTCCGCGCTCTCCTGTCGCGTCTCGTCGCCGAAGACGACCGTGAGCATCGTCCCCGTGTACTCCGGGTACATGTCGATGCGGCCGCTCGTGAGCGCCTTGTCGATCAGCTCCGTCGCCCCGATCGACGACTTGAGCTCGACCGTGTAGCCCTTCGCCCGCAGCGCCTGCGCGTACAGCTCGCCCAGGATCAACGCCTCGGTGAAGTTCTTCGAGCCGATCCGGATCGGCTCGTCGGCCCCCGCGACGCCGTCCTCGTCGCCGCCGCCACAGCCCCCGGCGAGGAGGGCGAGCGCGAGTGCGAGCACGAGCGACACCCGGTTCACAGCATGAAGCTACCTGAGGGGACGTCTGTCGCCCGTCACTCGTTCGAGGTACTCAAGCCGGAGGAGGAGTGCGCCGACGACTTTCCCTGCAGCCGTCGAACTTGAGGGTCCGCCGCCGGCGCAGGACCGCGTTCCACCCGCCGGCGGCGTCTCCTTCCCGTTACTCGAGCGTGATCTTCAGGTTGTCCGAGCGCAGGTCGTTCCGGAGCTGCTGCGCCGTGATCCTGTCGCCGCGCTCGCGCGACTTCTCCAGCTTGGACGCCTGCTTCACCGCCACCTTCTTGTAGCGGCGCGTGGCCTCCGTGATCTGGCCGATCAGCTCCTCGTCGCCGCGGGCCAGCATCGTCACGTAGTCGAGCGTCGGCGCCCGCATCGTGTCCTCGCTGCCGCGCTGCCGCACGTGCCAGCGGAGGTAGCCCCGGCGGTGCTCGTACTCGAGCCAGGCGAGCGGGTGCTCGGTGTCCTCCGGGTCGCGCAGGACGGCGACCTCCGGACCCTCCTCGGGCTCGCGCACCTCGAGCTGCAAGCGACTCGTCATGCACCGAGAGTACCGCGGCGCGGCGTGGCGGTTGTAGGGGAGCGCTACCGGGAACGAGCGGAGCTCCGTTGCGGACACTCGACGGAACGGTGCCACGTCGTCTGACGGACGCGACCGCGCGTCAGACGCCGTCCGTCTCGAGCGACGCCAGCGGTGACGGCGCCACGGCGTCGCGCAGCCGAGCGGCGCCCTCGGGGTCGTCCCTCAGAGCGAGGTCGAGGAACGCCGTCGTCGCGCCGTCCACGACCGCCACGAGCTCCGGCACCGCCGGCTCGTCCTCGATCACGTGCTCGTGGTGCGGCCCCTCGAGAGTGAGGAGCGCCTTCGGCGGCCGGGCGCGGTCGTAGACCTCGCGGCCGGATGCGTACGGGACGGCCGCGTCGCCCGTCGCGTGGACGATGAGGAGCGGGAGGCCCCCCGGGAGGCCCGCGACGTCGCATTCCCCTCCAATCGGCCCGATCCCGCCTGCGACCGCGATCGCCACCCGGGCACGGCGGTCGCGTCCCGTGACGGCGAAGGCGGCGGCGAGGGTCGTGAACGCGCCGAGCGAGAAGCCGGCGAGTGCGACCCGCTCCGGGTCGACCCGGTCGCCCAGCGTCTCGAGCACCCGGTCGAGCACGAAGACGACGTCAGCGGGCTGGTTCCGAAGGTCTTCGAAGTCGAGGGGCGGCGGTGCGGTGTCGGCGGTGTGGGGGAAGGCCGGCGCGGCGACGGCGTAGCCGGCGGTGACCCAGCGCGAGAAGAGCCGCGTGAACTTGCGCGGGTGGCCCGAGAAGCCGTGCGAGAAGAGGACGAGCGGCACGCCCGTCGCGTCGGGCGGCACGTGCACGAACGTCTCGAGCGGCCGCGGCCCACCCGGGCGCGAGCGGTCGACGAAGGCGTACACGGTGGGCTCCACGGCAGGCAGGGTCGCAGACGGCGCGCGCTCGGCATCCCCGCTGCACGGGCGGTATGCTGCGGGCGGCGCTCCGGCGCCACACGATGACGGACTAGACGAGCACACGCGAACCGCTCTCCGCGCCCACAACCCGGGCGCGCGTCCTCGTCCCGTCCCGTAGGAGGTTCCCGTTCATGCGCGTCGCGCTCGCCGGCGTCACGAAGGCGTTCGGCGCCCACCTCGTCCTCGACCGCGCCGACCTGGCGGTCGCCGGGCGGGCCCGCGTCGGCCTCGTCGGCCCGAACGGGTCGGGCAAGTCGACGGTGCTGCGCCTGCTCGCCGGCGCCGAGCAGCCCGACACGGGCCGCGTCGAACGGTCGCCCGCCGGGGTCGCGGTCGGCTACCTGCCCCAGGAGCGCGAGCCGCGCCCGCACGAGACGCTGCTCGCGTTCCTCGCCCGTCGGACCGGCGTCGTGGAGGCGGAGCGGGAGCTCACGCGGCACGCCGACGAGTGGGACGCGGACGCGTACGCCGCCGCGCTCGAGCGGTTCCTGGCGCTGGGGGGCGGCGATCTCGAGCACCGTGCCCGGACGGTGTGCGCCGAGCTCGCGCTGCCCGTCGAGCTGGAGCAGGAGACGACGACCCTCTCCGGGGGCGAGGCGGCGCGCGCCGGCCTCGCCGCAGTCCTCCTCTCCCGCCACGACGTCCTGCTCCTCGACGAGCCGACGAACGACCTCGACTTCGACGGGCTCGACCGCCTCGAGTGGTTCGTGAGCGGCTTCGCGGGTGCCCTGGCCGTCGTCTCGCACGACCGCGCGTTCCTCGACCGCACCGTCGAGCGGATCGCCGAGATCGACCCGTGGACGCGGCGCGTGCGCGAGTGGCCCGGCGGCTGGAGCGACTACGAGGCCGCGCGGGCGCGCGTGCGGGAGCGGCAGTACGACGAGTGGGAGCGGGTCGAGGAGCGGCGGCGCGAGGTGGAGTCGCTGCTGAACGAGCGACGGGTGCAGGCCCGCGCCGGCGGAGCGATGGCGAACCGGCGCGGCACACAGGCGCTCCGGAGCAAGGTGCGACAGGCGGAGCGGGCGCTCGAGCGGACCGGCGACGCCCCGAAGCCATACGAGCCGTGGGAGCTGCGGCTCTCGCTCGGGAGCGCCCCGCGCCCTGGGGAGATCGTCGCCGAGCTCGTCGGTGCGGTCGCCGCTCGCGGGTCGTTCCGGCTGGGCCCGGTCGACCTGCGGGTCGCGCGCGGCGAGCGGGTGGCCGTCACCGGGCCGAACGGGAGCGGCAAGTCGACGCTGCTGGCCCTCCTCCTCGGCGAGCTCCCGCCGGCCGCCGGCCGCCGCAGCGTCGGCCGCGGCACGGTCGTCGGCACGCTCGACCAGCCCCGGCTCGCCTACGCGGGTGCCGAGCCATTGCTCGACGCCTTCCTCGCGCGGGCCGAGCTGCCGCCGGAGGACGCGCGCACGCTGCTCGCGAAGTTCAACCTCGGCGCCACGCACGTGGAGCGGCCCGGAGCGACGCTCTCCGCCGGCGAGCGGACGCGGGCGCAGCTGGCGGAGCTCGCGGTTCGCGGCGTCAACCTGCTCGTGCTCGACGAGCCGACGAACCACCTGGACGTGGAGGCGATCGAGCAGCTGGAGGAGGCGCTCGCACGCTACGACGGCGCCCTCGTCGTCGTCTCGCACGACCGCCGCTTCCTCGAACGGGTCGCGCCGACGCGCGAGCTCGCGCTCTAGCCCGGCGGCACGCTGCGGCCCACGGGGTGCACGAGGTACACGGTGCCGCCCGAGTGCTGCAGCCACAGCCGCTCGAGCGTCCCCCGCGGGTACGTCCGCCGCACGGCGTCGTTCGTCCGGGCCGCCGGGTCGTTCACGATCGGGTCGCCGCTGCGGTCGAAGCCGACGACGACGGCGAGGTGCCCGTCGCTCGACCCCGCCGCGCCCGGGAGCTCGCCGCGCTTCCAGGCGTAGCTGACGACGACGGGAACGCCGGCCGCCACCCAGCGCTCGACCTGGCGGAGGCTCGCGAACCGCGTCACCCGCGCCTGCAGCCCCTCCGTCGCCGCGTACGCGGTGTTGAACGGCCAGTTCCCGTGGCCGCGGTAGACGCGGTCGTGCACGCCCCGCACCGTCCGCCGCACGCGCGGCTCCGCCGCGCCGCGGTACCGCTGCCAGTACGCGAGCACCATCGCGAGCGACGTCGGGCTGCACCAGGCCTCACCGCCGTCCGGGTAGACCAGCTGCGAGTACTCCGGCACCGCGAGCAGCGTCCCCCAGTGCCCCCGCACGCCCGGGAGCAGCGCTGCCGGCCGCCGCGGCGCCGCCGACCACGCGAGCGCCGCGAGCCGCACCGACGGGGAGACACCGGCCTTCGCCGAGCGGAGGCGGAAAGCGAGCTGCAGCGCGTCGGCGTCCCGCGTGAGGACCAGTGTGTCCGTTGCGACGCGCCCGGCGACGTCCCGCTGCCCCTCGACCGAGTGTCTCCGAGCGGGGTCGCGCGAGCTCCAGACGCCGAGCTCGTACCAGCGCGTCCAGCGGCGGCCCGCCTGCCGCGCCCGCAGCCGCACCTCGACCCACGTCCCCGCCGGCGTCGCCACGTTCCACGACGGGATCGCCTCCCGCGCCGGGAAGCCCGTGCGGATGGCGGGCGAGACGACGGTCCCGTCCTGCGCGGTCGGCGCCAGCCGCACGACTCCGCCGGCGCGGACGGCGGCGTCCTCCGCGCGCCAGCCGGCGAACGCACCGTCCGCTGCACGCCAGGTGGCGTCGCCGGTGCGGTAGCCGCCGGCGGGCTGCGACGCGGCGACGACGCTCGCGACGACTGCGAGGAGCGCCATCACGCGGCCACGGTAGCCGCCCAGGAGGCGCGCCGCCTTTGCGCTAGACTCCTCAGCCGCTCATGGCAGTCCCGAAGAAGAAAACGTCGAAGGCGCGCCGCGACAAGCGCCGTGCCCAGCACGGCATCGAGTCGCCGCGCGTCAACGTCTGCCCGACCTGCCATCAGCCGAAGCGGCCGCATCGCGTCTGCCCGACGTGCCACACGTACAAGGGCCGCGAGATCGAGCCGCTCCGCACGCCTGCGCCCTAAGCCGTGGCCCGTGTCGCTGTCGACGCGATGGGCGGCGACCGCGCGCCCACCGAAGTCGTCGCCGGCGCGCTCCTCGCGGCAGCGGACGGTGTGACGCCGGTCCTCATCGGCCCGGCGGGGCTCGATGCGCGCGGGCTCGAGCTGATCGAGGCGCCGGAGACGATCGGGATGGACGAGAAGCCGGCGGAGGCGGTGCGCGCGAAGCCCGACTCCTCGCTCGTCGTCGCCTGCCGCGCCGTGGCCGACGGCCGCGCCGACGCCGTCGTCTCCGCCGGGAACACGGGCGCGATGCTCGCCGCAGGGCTGCTCCACCTGCGGCGCCTCGCCGGTGTGCTGCGGCCCGCCATCGCGGTGCCGATCCCGGCTGCGAAAGGCCCGTCCGTCCTCCTCGACTCGGGCGCGAACGCGGATGCCCGCCCGGAGCACCTGCTCCAGTTCGGCCACATGGGAGCCGTGTTCGCCGAGGAGATCCTCGGCCTCCCGGAGCCGGAGGTGCGACTGCTCTCGATCGGCGAGGAGCCCGAGAAGGGGAACGCGCTCACGCTGGAGGCGCACGCGCTGCTCGCGGAGAGCGGGCTGCGCTTCGCCGGCAACGCCGAGAGCCGCGACCTGCTCGCGGGCGCCGCGGACGTCGTCGTCTGCGACGGGTTCACCGGCAACGTCGCGCTCAAGCTGCTCGAGGGCACGATCAAGACCCTGCTCGACGCGCTGCGCGCCGAGATCACGGCGACGCCGCGGGGAAAGCTCGGCGGGCTCCTGATCCGGCCCGCCGCGAGGCGCCTGCGCACGCGGCTCGACCCGGACACCTACGGCGGCGCCTACCTGCTCGGGTTACGCGGCCTCGCGGTGATCGCCCACGGCAACTCCTCCCGCGTGGCGATCGCGAACGCAATCCGCCTCGCGGCCCGCGGCGTCGACCACGACGTCGTCGGACGGCTGGCCGCGCGCTTGCCGGAGCGCCGCCCCACTGCCGCTGTATGATCGGCCGCGCTCCAGCCCAACAACCACAGAGAGGTCGCTTTGGCAGCGTCGCGTGAAGAAGTCTTCGAGCGGGTCAAGGAAGTCCTGAGCGAGCAGCTCGGTGTCGACGACTCCGAGATCACCGAGGAGGCGTCGTTCCAGGAGGACCTCGACGCCGACTCCCTCGACCTCGTCGAGCTGATCATGGAGCTCGAGGACCAGTTCGGGATCAAGATCTCGGACGAGGACGCGCAGAAGATCACGACCGTCGGGCAGGCCGTCGACTACGTCTCGTCGCACCAGTAGCGCGCCGACCGGCGACCCGACGAAGCTCGGGCGCCTGATCGACGCGCTGCCGCACGAGCGGCTGGAGCACGTCCTCACCCATACGTCCTGGGCGCCCGACCGCGCCTCGTCGTACGAGCGGCTCGAGTTCCTCGGCGACAGCGTCCTCGAGCTCGCGATCGCGCGCGAGCTCTACGCGCGCTACCCCTCCGCCTCGGAGGGGCGCCTGGCGAAGATCCGCTCGCACGTCGTCTCGCGCCAGAGCTGCGCGGCGGTGGCGCGGGAGCTGCGGCTCGGCGAGCGGCTCGGCGAGGCCGCGGGCGGCGACGTCTCGGCGGACGAGCTCGCCCGGATCGTCAAGAGCCGCAACGTGACGGCGGCGCTGCTCGAGGCGGCGATCGCCGCGCTCTTCCTCGAGCACGGCTACGAGCCGATCGAGGAGGCGATCGTCGCGGCCTTCTCCGACCGGATCGAGTACGCGCGCACGACCCACGTCGATCACAAGACCGAGCTGCAGGAGGCCCTCGCCAAGTCCGGCCGGCAGGTGTCGTACAACGTGCTCGACGTCGAGGGCCCGCCGCACGAGCGGCGTTTCGTCTGCGCCGCGCTCGTCGACGGCGAGGAGGTCGGCCGCGGCACCGGCCGCTCGAAGAAGGACGCCGAGCAGGCCGCCGCGAAGGAGGGGCTCGCGACCTTGCCTGCTTGACGCCTGCCGCAGCGGCGCCCACGTCGGACGGTGAGGCAGACAGCGTTCGGAGGGAACGGCGGCCGCACGGCGAAAGACGACGACGGTGCCGAAGCTGCTCGTCCACGTCACGCACGGCCCGGAGGCGCCGACGCGCGCGGCCCTCGCGTTCCTCGTCGCGCGGACTGCGCTCGAGGAGGGGCACGAGGTGACGCTTTTCCTCGCGGGCGACGCGGTCCAGCTACTGCGGGACGAGGTGCTCGACGGGCTGCAGGGCCTCGGCACCGGCGCACTGCGAGCGCACTACGACGCGATCGTCGCCGGCGGCGGGCGCTTCCAGCTCTCAGGGCTCTCCAGCGCAGCCCGCGGTCTCACAGCCGCCGACCTCGAGGGGAAGCCCGCCGAGCTGTCGCCGCCGAACGTCCTCGTCCGGCTCGTGTTCGAGCACGATCGCGTCCTCACCTACTGACGGCCGAGCCCCGCCGCGGGTAGCGCGAGGAGGAGGGAACGACGGGCGCTCGCCGTCCGCAGCGCCGGGTACCCTCGCGCCGGTGCACCTGCGCTCCGTCCGCCTGCGCGGCTTCAAGTCGTTCCCGGACCAGCTCGAGCTGAAGCTGGAGCCGGGTGTCTCGGTCGTCGTCGGCCCGAACGGCTCCGGCAAGTCGAACGTCGCGGACGCGGTCGTGTGGGCGGCAGGCTCGCTGACGCCGTCCGAGCTGCGCGCGGAGCGGCCGGACGACGTCCTCTTCAACGGCGCCGCGGGACGTAGCCCGGCCGACAGCTGCGAGGTCGAGCTCGTCTTCGACAACGGCGACGGCGGCTTCGGCGCCGAGCTCGACTTCTCCGAGGTGTCGATCACGCGGCGGCTCCACCGGGGCGGCGAAGGCCAGTACCTCGTGAACCGCGCCCAGGTGCGGCGCACCGATCTCGTCGAGCTGCTCGCCGACGTCGGCCTCGGCGGGTCGATGCACTCCGTCGTCAGCCAGGGGAAGGTCGAGGCGGTGCTCGCCTCGAAGCCGGAGGAGCGGCGGGCGCTCGTCGAGGAGGCCGCCGGCCTCGGCAAGTTCAGGCGGCGCAGGCATCGGGCCGAGCTGAAGCTCGCGCGCGTCGCCGTCCAGGTCGAGCGCGCCCGCGACGTCGAGGCCGAGGTGCGCAAGCGGCTGCGACCGCTCGCACTGCGGGCGACCGCGGCGGAGCGCGCGCAGAAGCTCGGGACGGAGGTCGCGCGGCTGCGCGCGCGGGTGGCGGAGCTCGACCTCGCCGCCGCCGACGCACGCCGCGCAGAGGCGGAGGAGCGGCGCACGGCGGCTGCCCTCGCGCGGCGGAGCGCGACCGAGAGGCTGCAGGCCCTCCTCGCCGAGCGGCAGGCGGCCGAGGAGGAGCTCGCCGACGCTGCCGGCCGGCGCGAGGCGGCGATGAAGGCGCTCTACCGGCTGCAGGCGGTCGCCGAGAGGGTGACCTCGCGCCGGGAGGGAGCGACGGCGCTCCTCGCGCGACTGCGCAGGGACGCCGAGCGCATCGAGGCGGCTGCCGCGGAGGTCACCGACGCGAGGGTCCGGATCCTCGAGGAGGCGGCCGCAGAGGCGACCGCACAGGCGCGCGCGGCGGCCGCGGCAGGCGGTGCCGCAGCGGAGCGGGCGCGGGCGGCGCAGGAGCGTTTGGCGGCGCTCGAGCGTGGCGCCGCCGCAGCCGCCGAGGAGCGACTGGACGCGCTGCGGGCGGAGTGGCAGGCGCTGGAGGGTGAGCTGGCGGGCGCCGCAGCCGGGCGAGAGGCCGCCACGCGCGCGCTCTTCGGCGTCGGCTCGGCTCTCGAGCGGCTCGAGTCGCGGCGCGAGTCCGCCGCGGCGCTGCGCGAGCGGCTGCACCGGGAGGTCGCCGAGGCGGAGGCGGCGGCGCGGCGTCCCGGGCCGGCCCCGGAGGAGCTGGAGGCCGCGGCGAACGAGGCCACGGCGGCCGCCCGGGCCGCGGCGCACACCCGTGACGACCTCGAGGCGCGGCTCGCGCTCGCCCGGGAGCGCCTGGACGTGCTCGAGCGGGCGCTCGCCGAGCGCGACGGACTGCCGCCCGCCGCACGCGCGTTCGCCGAGGAGGGCGCGACGCTCGCGCTCTCGCTCCTCGAGGTGCCGCAGGGCGACGAGCGCGCGGTCGCGGCCGCGCTCGGCTGGCGTGCCTCGGCGCTCGTCGCGGCCGATGCGCCGTCGGCGCTCGAGCTTCTGCGTCGGGCCGCCCGCTCCGGCCTCGGCAGCCTCGGCGTCGTCGTCGGGACGCCGGCGGCGCGCGTGGCCGAGCTCCCAGTGGTCCCTGCCGACGAGCTGCTCGCCTCGTCGGTGCCCGCGGTGACGCGGGAGGGCTTCGGCTACGACCCGGGCCGCGGCGAGCTGTGGTTCGCCGGCGAGACGGCCGAAGCGGTGCTGCTCGAGCTCGACGCGCGCCGGCGCGAGCTCGAGGCGGAGTTCGCCCGGCTCGCGCCCGAGGCCCGCTCCGCCGCGGCTGCGGCCGGGGAGGCGGCGGCGCGCGCGGACGCCGCCGAGGCCGCCTACGCGGAGGTGGCGCACCTGCGCGGCGCGCGGGTCCTCGACCCCGGCATTCTCCGCCGTACGGCAGCGTCGGCCGACCGGCTCGACGAGGCCCTCGCCGCCTGCGCCGCTCTCGGCGCGACGATCGAAGGGCGACTCCGCGCGCGCACCGAGTCTGCGGCCGAGCGCACAGCGGCGCTCGGCGCCGAGCTCGCGTGGACGGGCGCCGCCGAGCAGGAGGCGCGACGTGCCGCGGCCGCCGCGAACGAACGTGCCGCCGCGGCCGAGCTGGCGCGGGCACGTCTCGGGGGCGAGGGGCAGATCAGGTTGCTGCACCTTGCGGCGGAGGAGCGCCCCGCGGTGGAGCGCGAGGCGCGCGACCTCACCGCTGCC
>DASQNG010000171.1:0-2097 GCA_035645095.1 Gaiellaceae bacterium
CGGCGTCGACGACGTGGACAGAGCGATCGAACGGATCGAGGCGATCGGCGGCCGCCTGAAGTACCAGCCAACCGTGTACCCGGTGCCGCACGCGTACGACGGCGCTCGGCCGCTGATCGACTGGGCGGTGATGCAGGATCCCTTCGAGAACGAGTTTTGCCTCGTCCGGGGGCTCACACGCGCCGAGCGCGAGGCCCTGGAGGTCGCTGCGGAGCGGGGCCCTGCCGAGGACGCGCACGGGCGCGCCGTCGCCCGCGCCGCACGCTACGGCGACTGAGAAGCCGTCGTTCCTGGACGCGTCGGTCGCGTGGCGCCCGACTCGCGGCGTGCGGGAGTGACGCGGAGGAGATCCTTGCCGTCGTGCACCCAGAGGCGTACGATCGCTGCGTGTAAGTCCGCTCGCTTCGCACCGAACGTCTCGGCTCTTCTCTCGCGAAGGAGTGACCATGCACGCACCGAGCAGCTGGCATCACGGCCTCGTCGCCGACTACTGGGCAGACGTCAACATCGACGCGCCAGAACTCGACCTCTACCGGCAGTACCTGCACAGTCCGATCCTGGACGCCGGCTGCGGCGCCGGGCGGCTGCTCGTGCCGCTCCGCGCCGCCGGCTTCGACGTCGACGGCTGCGACGGCTCGGCGGACATGATCGAGCGCTGCCGCCGGCGAGCGCCGGACGCAACGCTGTGGGTGACACCGCTTCACGACCTGGACCCGCCCCGGCGTTACGCCTCGATCGTGTGCAGCGGCGTCCTCGGCCTCGGCAGCACCCGGGCGCAAGACGAGCAGACGCTAGGCCGACTCCACGACGCGCTGCTGCCGGGCGGGACGCTCGTGCTCGACAACGAGGAGAAGCCGTTCAACTGGCGCGTGCGGAGCTGGAGCAGCCCCGCTTCCGGGCGGATAGCGCTCTCGACCCGCGTCGACGCCGTCGACGAGGCTGATCGCTGCGTCCACCTGACGATCCGCGCCGAGACGGCGGACGGGCGACGCGAAGAGCACGCGCTGACGATGCGCCAGTGGTACCGGGAGGAGCTCGTACCGCTCCTCCGGGACGTGGGTTTCGCCACCGTCGACGTCGTCGCCGGCAGCGATCCCGACACGCGCGTCTACGTCGCGACCCGCCCGCAAGACGGAGGCGGCAGTCGAAGCGACGGCCACGGCTGACGCCGACGCGACTACCGAGCGCGCATCGGAAAGTCGCGCACACGCGTCCGCGAGACGTGGGAGACGCTCCGCGTGCTCGCACTCGCGGCGGGTCATCACGTACATTCGGCATATGACCGACGAGCCACGCGACCACCTCACTCGAGGGCTGGAGACGAGCTCGGAGGGCGCGCGGCAACTGAACGAACACGGCTACCTGTACGCCTTGCTCGCCCTGGTCGCAGCCGTCGTGATCGGCGTCGCGCTGCTCGTCTGGCTGGCCGGCTGACGCGCGGGCCGAGAGTCGCACGGCATTGGCGTCCGCTGAGCGGTTAAAAAACCGCCACACGCTCCGCGCGAATACTGGCAGGCTGCCCTGGTCGCGCCGGGGCGCTGGCGCTGGACGATCGTCTCGCGCCCGTTTCCACCACGGCGGCGGCTCGAGAGTGGATGGCCGCTCTACCGGGCGCAGCCGCCCACGCCACCGTCCCTCCGCAGTCGGCTCGAGCACCCGCGCGGCCTCGCCCAACGAGCCTTCATCGCGGTTGGGTGGACCATGGCCGGGCAGCATCCACGCCGCGGTGCTGATCGAAGCCGAGACGCTGGACGGTGGGGGCGCACGCTCCGTCGCGGTCACCTTCCGGAGTCCCACGTCTGCGGAGACGTTCGGCCGTCTCGCCCGGATCTACGGCCTCACTCGTCCAGGAGTCGCAGCAGGTCATGACACACCTGCCATGGCGGCGGCTGTCGATCTCACCGCTCACGACGCAGGATCACCTGAAGGCGGTTTTCGACAAGACAGGTGTCCGCAGACGGCGCCCGCGTCCCGGTTCGCGTCGCTCGCCGATGAACAGCGCCCGCCTCCGGAGGCGAGCACGCTCGGCAGCCGTGGGTAGCGCCGTTCTCAGCGCGCTCGCGTCTGCTTCCGTCAAGAACTGCTGCCCGGGGGGTC
>DASQNG010000172.1:0-3643 GCA_035645095.1 Gaiellaceae bacterium
GGGTCGTGGACGACGAGCACGACTTCGGTGTGGCCGGTGCGCGCGCTGCAAACCTCCTCGTACGTCGGGTTCGGCGTGTGGCCGCCCGCGTAGCCGACCGCAGTCGTGTGGACGCCGGGGAGCTGCCAGAAGATCCGCTCGGCGCCCCAGAAGCAGCCCATTCCGAGGACGAGCCGCTCGTGACCCTCCGGGAACGGCGGCGTCAGCGGCGTCCCGAGCACTTCGTGCGCGCCGGGCACGGCGACGGGCGTCTCCCGGCCGGGGAGCGCCTCCTCCGGCTCCACCAGCCGCACCTTGTCGCGGGAGAAGAGCACGCTGCCAGGGTAGCGCCGCCAGGGCTCCCGGCGGAGCGCTGCCGCGGCAGCGCAGTCCTCGGTGGGTGGTTCGCGAGGGCGCGAGGCGCATGCGCTCCCGCGCAGCTCGGGATCGGAGTCCTCTACCGCCAGACGCGATCAACACCCAACGCTGCAAGGCTTCGTCATCTGCGCCGCTGAGTGCCGCCCTGCAACGCGATCGAGATGGTGCCCGAAACGATCTAGCCGCCGGCAGGCGCTAGGGTCGGCCGGTGCGCAGGATGGAGCTCGGGTTCGCCGGCACGCCGCTCCGGGAGCAGCTCGTGGCGGCGGTGCTGCGGGGGGAGAAGACGGCGACCGCGGGCCTGCTCGTCGACTACGAACGCGACGGCGAGCCCGTGCCGGAGCCCGGCGAGCGCCTGCTGCTCGTGGACGCGGACGACCGGGGGGTCGCGGTGCTCGAGCTCACCGACGTGCGCGTCCTGCACGTCGGCGATTGCGACCTCGACTTCGCCCGCGCCCAGGGCGAGGGCTTCGGATCGGTCAGGGAGTGGCGCCAGGCGCACGACGCGTTCTGGCGCGGGTACGCGGACGAGATCCGCTCCTACCTCGGCGACTCGGCGTGGGACGTGGACGACGACACGCTCTTCGTCGCGGAGCGCTTCCGCGTCGTCGAGCGGCTCTAGCGCTTCGCTGCGGCCTTCTTGGCCGGCGCCTTCTGCTTCGCCGCCTTCTGCTTGGGCGACGCCTTCTTCGCAGCAGGCTTCCGCGCCGGCGCGCGCTTCGCCGGCGTCGTGTCGCCGCGCGAGCGCTTCGCAGCCTCGACCGAGGCGCGGAGCGCCGCCAGCAGGTCGGTCGGCTCCTCCTCGGCCTCGGGTTTCGCGACGGTGACACTCTGGCCCTTCCGCTTCGCGCGGATCACGCCGCAGAGTGCCTCGCGGTAGGTGTCCTCGTACTTCGCCGGCTCGAAGGTGCCCGTGAACTGCTCGATCAGGGCGGTCGCCATCTCCAGCTCGTTCGCCCCCACCTCGACGCCCTCGGGGGCGATCTCGTCGATCGGGCGCACCTCGTCGTGGAAGAACATCTTCTCGAGCGTGATCGTGCCCTCGCGGACGCGGAGGCAGCCGAGGTGCTGCCGGTCGCGCATCACGAACTTCCCGATCGCAGCGAGGCCGGTGTGCTCCATCGCGTCGCGCAGCAGCGCGTACACCTTCTCGCCTCCGGACTGCGGGCCGAGGAAGTACGTCTTCTCGAAGTAGATCGGGTCGATCTCGTCGTACGGGACGAAGTCGGAGATCTCGATCGTCTTCACGCCCTCGGTCTTTGCGGCGGCGAAGTCCTCGTCGGTGAGGACGACGAACTCGTCCTTCTCGAACTCGAAGGCCTTCACGATCTCCTCGTCGGGTACCGGGTCGCCTTCCGCCTTGCAGATCTTCTGGTAGCCGATGCGGCCGCCGTCCGGCTCGTGCAGGAGGTGGAAGCGCAGGTCGCTCTCGGAGATCGCGCTGTACATGCGGACGGGGACGTTCACGAGCCCGAACGAGATCGAGCCGGTCCAGATCGAGCGCGGCATGCCGGTGTAACGGCGCAGCCGTCGACACGGTTTCGGCACGAAGTCGGCACAGACACGTATGCCGGCCCGCTCTACCGTGAGCGGCATGGCACGTACGAGCACTCGGGACGAGCAGCCGGAGCGGCAGGCGGCCGCGAACGCGGAGGTCAAGGCGGTTGCGACGCCCTGGGGCGCGGCACGGCTGGTCGAGGAGGTGCGGCTCCAGCAGCGGGCCGGCGACCGGCGATTCTCGTCGCTCGTGCAGCTGCTCGAGGGCCCCGGCGGCGAGCGGCTCGTCCGCTTCGCCTACGCGACCGACGGGACGGCGCGGCGCGGCCCGGTGACGCTGCGGCGCCGTGACCTCCAGCGGCTGCGGGTGGCTCTGGCGCAGCACCCCGCGCTGAAAGAGGCCCTCGATCCGTAAGGAGAACGCGACGTCAGGCGGAGACGAGCGCCCGGTCGCGCGCCGCGTCGACGAGCGCGGCCAGCAGGAGCGCGCCGTCGGCCGTCCCCAGGAGCGGGTCGACTGCGTGCTCCGGATGCGGCATCAGGCCGAACACGTTGCCGTCCTCGTTGCACACGCCCGCGACGTCGCCCACCGAGCCGTTGCAGTCCTCCGCGTAGCGCAGCACGATCTGGCCCGAGGCCTGCAGCTCCTCGTACTGCTGCTCGTCGGCGAACCAGCATCCCTCCCCGTGCTTCACCGGGATCGTCAGCAGCTGCCCGTCGCTGCAGCGGCCGGTGAGGCTCCTGTCCGCGCGGTCGACCCGGATCTGAACATCACGGCAGACGAACTCGAGGTCGCGGTTCCGGCGCAGGACGCCGGGGAGCAGGCCGGCCTCGCAGAGGATCTGAAAGCCGTTGCAGATGCCGAGCACGAGTCCGCCGGCGGCGGCGAACTCCCGTACCGCGACCATGACGTTCGCCGAGCGTGCGAGCGCCCCGCAGCGCAGGTAGTCGCCGTAGGAGAAGCCGCCGGGCAGGACGACGGCGGCAGTGCCGCGCGGCAGCTGGCTCTCGGCGTGCCACACGAGCTGTGGGTCACCTCCGAGCGCCGCCAGCGCCCAGGCCGCATCACGGTCGTCGTTCGACCCGGGGAAGACGAGCACGCCGATCCGCGGCAGCACTCTCACTCGCCCTCCACGTCGATCTCGACGCTCTCCACGAGCGGATTCGCAAGCAACTGCCGGCACATCCGCTCCACCTCGGCTCGAGCCTCTTGGGGCGTCGCGGCCTCGACGTCCAGGTCGACGACGCGTCCCACCCGGGCGCCGCCGACCGCGAAGCCGAGCTTCCGCAACGAGCCGCGCACGGCTTCGCCCTCGGGATCCAGGATCCCCTGCTTCGGCCGGACGAGCACCGTGGCCTTCACGCGAGCACCACCGCGGGCTCCGCGAGGTAGTCGTCGAAGGCGCGCCCGGTCAGCAGCTCGAAAGCCTCCACGTACCGCGCCCGGGTGCCGGCGACGACGTCGAGTGGCAGCTCCGGCCCCGGTGCGGTCTTGTCCCAGCCGAGGCGCTCGCAGTAGTCGCGCACGAACTGCTTGTCGTACGACGCCTGCGGACCGCCGGGGGCGTACGCCGCCGCGTCCCAGAAACGTGAGGAGTCCGGTGTGAGCGCCTCGTCGCCGAGAACGAGCCGCCCCTGAGCGTCGAGGCCGAACTCGAACTTCGTGTCGGCGAGGAGGATGCCGCGCGCCTGCGCGTGCTCGGAAGCGAAACGGTACAGCGCCAGCGCCGCTCGCTCCGCCTCGGCGTACAGCTCCGCGCCCACCAGCGACTCGGCCGCAGCCGCAGCG
>DASQNG010000173.1:0-10149 GCA_035645095.1 Gaiellaceae bacterium
GGGCGGCGGCAGCGAGACGAGCACCTCCGGCTCCCCCGGCCGGCCGAGGCGGAGCAGCGGCTCGCCGGCCGGCACGCCCCCGAGGAGCGAGTGCTCGACGCGACCGCGCAGGAGCGCCGCCAGCGCCCCCTCCCGCGTCACCGTCGGGCCGGCGCCCGGCACGAGCAGCCCGACGGCCGCGCGGTCGGCGTACTCGGCCGGGTCGAACGGGGGCACGACGCGGACGCCGGCCGCCGCCGCGGGGATGGCGGCGAGCACGCTCAGCGCCGTGACGAGGAGGACGCGCACCGGGGCAGGGTCGCAGCGGCGTTCGCGGCCGGTCAAGCCGGGGCAGCGCGGGGGTCGTGCTGCAGCAACCGATCCCTTCCGGCAGGCGCACTTGTAGGCTCTGCATGTGCTGGTCGAGCGCAGCATGCATCCGCAGTGGCTCTCGAACGCGTACCTCGTCGCGGACGAGCCGGGTGGGACGGCCGTGTTCGTGGACAGCGGGGCGCCGCTCGGGCCGCTGCACGCGGTGGTCGAGCGCGAGCGGCTCCGCGTCACGCATCTCCTGACGACGCACTCGCATCCGGATCATGTCGCCGGCGACGACGAGCTCGTCGAGCGCTACGGGGTCGAGATCGTGCAGGGGCCGCTCGTGACCGGCGGCCTCCAGGTGGAGGCGCTCGAGACACCCGGCCACGCCGACCCGCACTTCGCGTACCTCGTCGGTGGGACGGCCTGCTTCACGGCGGACATCCTGTTCAAGGACGCGGTCGGTGGCGGGGGTGACGCCGGCGTGATCCGGCGCTCGGTGATGGACGTGCTGATGGCGCTGCCGCACGAGGTGCGCGTGCTCCCGGGGCACACCGAGGAGACGACGATCGGTCGCGAGTGGGAGGAGAACCCGTTCGTGCGCTACTGGCGGGGCGAGGCCCCGCCGATCGACGAGCCGGTGCGGGTCGGAGGCGACGACGCGACGCTCCTCGTCTGGTCGCCGGACTACGACGGGAATGGCAAGGCGCTCGTCCGCCTGGCGAACGGGCGAGAGGCGATCGTCGGCGGGAGCCGCGTCGAGCGATGAATCCGCTCGTCGCCGACGCGATCGAGCGGTACGCGGAGAGCCACACGACCAGGCCCGAGGCGCTGCTCTCCGAGCTGGCGGCGGAGACGCGCGCGACGATGAGCTCGCCGCAGATGCTGACGGGGACGGTCGAGGGACGCTTCCTCGAGCTCCTGGTGCACGGGAGCGGCGCGCGGCGGGTGCTCGAGATCGGCACGTTCACGGGGTACTCCGCGCTCTCGATGGCGGCGGCGCTGCCGCCGGATGGGCACATCCACACCTGTGACGTCGAGCTGCGGCACGTGGAGGTCGCGCGCCGCTACGTCGAGCGCAGCCCGCACCGCGACCGGATCACGATCCACGTCGGGCCGGCGCTCGAGACGATCGAGCGGCTCGGTGGCGAGTGGGACTTCGTCTTCGTCGACGCCGACAAGGGGAACTACGGCAACTATGTCGAGGCGGTGCTACCGCGGTTGACGGAGCGTGGCCTGATCGCCATCGACAACACGCTCTGGAGCGGCCGGGTGCTCGAGCCCCAGGACGACGACTCGCGCGCGATCGCGGAGCTGAACGACAAGCTGGCGGCTGACGAGCGGGTGGTCGTCGCCCAGCTGACGGTGCGCGACGGCGTCACGCTCGTGCGGCGCCGGTAGGCCTCGGGCGTCCTGACCGGACACGTCCGCAGGGGACGGTACGGTCCCTCGCCCGATGCGCCTGCTCGTCGCCCGCTGCGAGGTCACGTACTCCGGTCGCCTCGATGCGTACCTGCCAGAGGCCGTGCGCCTGCTGATGCTGAAGGCGGACGGGTCGGTGCTCGTGCACGCCGACAGCGGCGGCTACCGCCCGACGAACTGGATGACACCGCCGACCGTGATCGAGGAGTCCGACGGGCTGATCGTCGTCCGCAAGCGGGCGGGGCGGACGGAGGACCGGCTCGAGATCCGGCTCCTGAAGGTCGTCTCCGATCAGGAGCACGCGCTGGACGAGGTCGTCGGCCTGGAGAAGGACGGCGTCGAGCGGCACCTGCAGGAGGCGCTCGCCGAGTGCCCGGAGCGGCTCGAGGACGACCTGCGGCTCGTGCGGCGGGAATGGGCGACCGAGATCGGGCCGGTCGATCTCATGTGCCGCGACGAGGACGGCGGCTGGGTCGCGGTCGAGATCAAGCGCGTCGGCACGATCGACGCGGTCGAGCAGCTGACGCGCTACCTCGGCTTCATCCGCGCCGACCCGGCGAAGGCGGCGTGCCGCGGCATCCTCGCGGCGCAGTCGTTCAAGCCGCAGGCGGTGACGCTCGCGGAGACGCGCGGGATCTGCTGCGTCGAGGTGGATCTCGGGCTCCTACGGGGTGAGCGCGAGCCCGCGCTGACGCTCTTCGCCTAACGCGCTCCGGCCTGCCGTCTGGAGGCGCCGCGTCGACGACTTCGAACAGCCGTCCACTCGACTTCTGCGGCCGGTCGTGCTGAGATCGGGCGATGACGACCGGCAAGCTCTGCGCCGTCACCGCCGCGGCGCTCACGCTCGTGGCCCTCGCTCCGGCGGCCGCCGAGGCGCGCCTCCACGCCAGCGAGCGCGCGACCGCGCGTCCCGTGCTGCTCGGCGTCCTCGGGGCGCGCGACCGCTTCGACGGGCTGACGGGCCAGCGGACGCAGGTCGGTCACGTCATCGCAGCCTGGGGCCAGGGGCCGATCACGCGCATCCTCGGCGCGCTCGGCGAGGCGCCGATGCTCGGCATCAACACCGGGGCCGGGCAGACGGTGCGGGACATTGCGTACGGCAAGGGCGACGACTGGCTGCTCGAGCTGAACGAGGCGGTGGCGGCGCACCCGGGCCGCGTCTACGTGCGCCCGCTCGCGGAGATGAACGGCCACTGGAACGACTACTGCGCCTTCGACAAGGACGGCTCCTCGCGCGGTGCCGCCCGGTCGACCGCGATGTTCAGAAAGGCGTTCGCGCGGATCTACGTCGCCGTCCGCGGCGGCCCGCCCGGCGTCGTGAACGCGAAGCTCCGCGAACTCGGGCTGCCGCCGCTGCCCGGCGCAGTCGCCGCGAATTCGTCGGCGCGGGTCAGGGTCGTCTGGAACCCGCAGGGCTACGGGAGCCCGGATCTTCCCGGCAACACGGCGGCCGCGTACTACCCCGGCGACGCGTACGTCGACGTCGTCGCGAACGACATCTACAACATCCGGGGCAAGGCGGAGTGGGCGGCCAACGAGCGCCTCTACGCGGCCCACCCGCGAAAGCCGTACGCGATTGCCGAGTGGGCGAACTGGGGCCTCGACGACCCGGGGTTCATCGCGCAGATGGCGCAGTTCGTCCGCTCGCACCCGCGCGTCGAGCTGCTCGCGTACTACAACGGGCGTCCGGGGTCCCCGTGGGACCTCGCGAGCCGGCCGCGCAGCCTGGCCGCGTACAGGCAACTGATCGTCCCACTCGGCCGGTAGCCCGCCCGCCCGCGCAGCCCGCCATGGCGGCCGCAGCGCCGGCTGACTGACCGGTCGTTCAACGAAAACCCTGCACAGCGCAGGTTTCCCGCTGCAGCCGGTGCGGTACTCGCCCCGAGTCACAGCCGCACGCGCCGGCACGCCGCTCGCGAGGGGGTGCGCGTCGCGGCCCCGGACACCCGGTCGAACCGTTGCGGCGCCGGCGCGGCGGCAGGAGGAGCAGATGCAGAGACGCAGAGGCATGACGGTCGCGCTACTGGCGCTGGTCGCCGTGGTGGCAGCCCTGCTGCCGGGGGCGGCGACGGGCGGCAGCGCCGCGAAGAACTACATCGTCGTCCTCGCGGGCGACCAGTCGACGAGCGGCTTCCAGCTCGCCGGCACGCGCACGGCGGTGAACACGCTCGTTGCGACGGCCGGCGGCACCGTGGTGAACGACCTCGGGAAGCAGATCGGCGTGCTCGTCGTACGCTCCGCGAACGAGTCGTTCGACGAGCTCCTGCGCGGTTCGAGCCTCGTCGCGAGCGCCGGTGAGGACTGGAGCTGGCAGGGGCTGCCGACGGCGGCGCCGCAGCGCGGCCCAGACCCGAGCTCCGACGCGCTGGAGGGCCTGCAGTGGGACATGAAGCAGATCCGCACCGAGCAGGCGCACGCGGTGCAGGCCGGCTGGCGCGCCGTCGACGTGGGCGTCCTCGACAGCGGCGTCGACGGGCGGCACCCCGACTTCATCGGCAAGGACGGCACGTCGAACGTCGACTGCTCTCGCGGCCGCGACTCGTTGGCGGCGCTGCCGCCCGGCGTCGCCGTCGGTACGCCGGATCCCTGCACGGACAACCAGTTCCACGGCACGCACGTCGCCGGCACGATCGGTGCGCGCGCGAACGGCATCGGGATCGTCGGCGTCGCGCCCAACGTGACGCTCGTCCCGGTGAAGGTCTGCGACACGTCGGGCATGTGCTACGCCTCCTCGGTCGTCGACGGGATCACCTACTCGGGCGACCAGCAGTTCGACGTGATCAACATGTCGCTCTACGTCGACGACAACGAGTTCCAGCAGTCGACCGAGTTCAAGTGCTCGAGCGACCCCGTGCAGAAGACGTTCCGGCACGCGGTCGAGCGGGCGATCCAGTACGCGCGGAACCGGGGCGTGACGCCGGTCGCCGCGCTCGGCAACTCGGACCAGGATCTCGCGCACCCAGTGGGCGAGGACGGGCAGCCGATCTCGAACGAGTGCGAGGTCGTCCCGGCCGAGACGCAGGGCGTGATCGGGACGATGGCGCTCGGGCCGCGCAGCGAGAAGGCCGGCTACTCGAACTACGGCTCCGGGATGACGGACGTCGCGGCACCCGGCGGCGATGGGACGACCGGCGACTGCACGAAGACCGTGCTCTCCACCGCGCCGGCCGGGAGCTACATCTGCATCCAGGGCACCTCGATGGCCTCGCCGCACGCTGCGGGCGTGGCCGCCTTGATCGTGAGCCAGTTCGGCAAGCTCGGCCCCGACGGCGACGTGAAGCTGCCGCCGCAGACGGTCGAGAACTATCTCCAGTCCACGGCGGTCGACATCGGCCTGCCGGGCTACGACGAGTGCTTCGGCAACGGGCGCATCGACGCGCTGCGGGCCGTCACGCACGACACGTCCACGCTGTACGACGCCTCGGCGCCGTACTGCCCGGAGTACGGCGAGTAGGACCTGCGGGTGCGGGTGGGCGGCGCCGAGCCGCCCACCCGCACCGGATGTTGCACCGCGGGCGTTTCGGGGCACGGGAGCGCTGTGCTGACGCTGCTCGTCATGTTCTTGGTTCTGATGCTCGTCATGAGCTTCGCGATGCGTGCAGCGTCGCGCGCCTCCGAGCGGCAGCGCCGCGCGATGGAGGAGGCACAGCGGCGAGCAGAGGACGCGCGCCGGCGGCGGGCGGAGTCGGGCGAGGAGGAGGACGTGTCGCCGTTCTCGCTGCTGCCCTTCGGCGGCCTGCTCGAGGCGCTGATGGGCGGCGCGCGCTCGTACCGGATCGACCCGCGCACCGGCGAGTGGATCGACATCACCGACGGTGACCCCGACGAGATTCTCGAGCCGGAGCCGGAGCGGCGGCCCCAGCCGGAAGGCGCCGAGGCGCGCCGGCCGAAGCGGCCGCGGCCCCAGGTGAAGCGGCAGCGGAGCTCGGCTGGCCCCTTCGGGATGATGGGCGGGATGATGGGCGGCGGGGACGGGAGCGGCGAGTTCACCGTCCAGCATCCCGACGAGCTGACGACGTTCGCCGACGTCGGCGGCATGGACGAGCTGAAGCAGGAGCTCCGGGACTCCGTCGGCCTGATGCTTGAGCACCCGGACGACGCCGAGCGCTACGGGATCGAGTGGAACGGGATCCTGCTGCACGGCCCGCCGGGAGTGGGAAAGACGTTCGTCGCGCGCGCGATCGCCGGCCAGTACGGCATGAACCTGATCCACGTGTCGACCGGCGACCTCGTCGCCTCCCTCGTCGGCGGGTCGGCGCGGAACATCGACAAGGCCTTCCAGACCGCCGCGCAGAATCTGCCGTGCCTGCTCTTCTTCGACGAGTTCGACTCGGTGGCGCAGCGGCGTGACTCGACGCCCGACCAGGAGTCGCGGCGGACCGTGAACCAGCTCCTGACCTCGCTCGAGGCCTGGCGCGGCGAGCGGCGGCTGCTCGTGATGGCGGCGACCAACTCGATCGAGCACCTCGACCCGGCGGTCGTCCGGCCGGGCCGCTTCGACCGGCACATCCGGATCGACCTGCCGGACGCGGAGGCCCGCAACGCGATCTTCCGCGCCGAGCTCGACGACCGGCCCGTGCGGCGGCAGGTCGATCTCGACGAGCTCGTGCGCCGGACGGAGGGGATGACGCCGGCGGCGATCTCGAAGATCGTCGACACCGCGGCGCTCGAGGTCTTCCGCGAGGCGAAGCAGACGGGTCAGGAGCTCGAGCTGGACACGGAGCACCTGCTCGCGGCGATCGAGCGCTACGGCGGCCAGGACCGCCCGACTGTCGAGCACTGGACCTGGGACTCGCTGATCCTCGACCCGCACGTGAAGGCGCAGTTGCAGCAGCTGCAGGCGGTGATCGAGGATCCGGAGAGCGCGCGGCGCTTCGGGGTCGAGCCGCCCACCGGGCTGCTCCTCGCGGGCCCTCCCGGCACCGGCAAGACGACGGTGGCGAAGGTGCTCGCGGCGCAGGCGCGCTGCTCCTTCTACCCCCTCTCGGGCGCGGACGTGATCAGCAAGTGGGTCGGCGAGTCGGAGCGCAACATCCGTCAGGTCTTCGAGCGCGCGCGCGAGAACCGGCCGTCGATCGTCTTCATCGACGAGATCGACGCGATCGCCGGCCGGCGCGGCGACTCGCTCGGGACGCACGACAGCCACGTCAACCAGCTGCTCGCGGAGATCGACGGCGTCGGCGGGCAGCGCGGCGTCTTCGTCGTCGGCGCCACGAACCGGCCGGACCAGCTCGACCCCGCGCTCCTGCGCGGCGGCCGGCTCTCGCGCACGGTCGTCCTCGGGCTCCCCGATGAGGAGGGGCGCCTCGCGATGCTCCACCTGCACACGCAGCGCATGCCGACCGTTGCCGTCAGGCTCGAAGAGCTCGCGCGCGAGACCGAGGGGCTTTCACCCGCGGACCTGCGCTCCCTGGCGCAGGAGGCGGCGCTCGCGGCGATGGCGCGGACGAGCGGCGAGGAGTCGCCGTCCGTGACGCACGAGGACTTCGAGGAGGCGCTCCGGCGGCTCCGCGAGGGCCGTACGCCCGCCCCCGTCCTCTAGGGCAGCCGCGGCGCCCAGAGCGCGCCGAGGAGCAGCGCCGCGGCGAGCGCGGCCGCAGCCGCGCCGAGAAACCAGGCGGTGGCCTCCGCCTCGCCGGGGACGCGGCCGAGGCTCGAGCCGAGCTTCGCGTAGACGTCCTCCAGCGTTCCGGCGTTCGAGGCCTCGTAGAAGCTCCCACCCGTCGCCGAGGCGATCTCGGAGAGCGTCACCGGGTCGGGCGGCACGGGGATCGTGCGCACGATGCCCTCGAACTCCCGCGTCACCGTCCCCTCGGGCGTCCCGAGCGAGACCGTGTAGACGGGGAAGCCGGCGGCGCGGGCCCGTTCGGCGCCCTCGAGCGGTCCGAGGACTCCGCGCGTCTGCGTGCCGTCGGAGAGGAACAGGATCGACACGAGCGACTCGTCGGGCGGAGCCGGCGCCGTGCTCCGGAGGGCAATCGTCTCCCCGTCCGCGTCGTCGTCCGCCGGGCCGCTGCCGTCGCCCGTCGCCTGCTCGCCGAGCTCGACCGCCAGTGCGAGCGCGTCGCCGATCGCGGTGCCGCTGAAGCCGGGGAACTGCGCGATCCGGTCGAGCGAGCCCCGCACGAACGCGCGGTCACGCGTGGGCGGCGAGGCCACCTGGGGGTCGCCGGCGAAGGCGACGAGGCCGACGCGGATGCGGTCGGGGACGCGGTCGAGGAACGTGCGGATCGCGTCCTGTGCGGCCGCGAGCCGCGTGGGCTCTACGTCCTCCGCCTCCATCGACGCCGACACGTCCACGACGAGGATCACCGTCGCGCGTTCGTCGGCGACCGTGGTGCGCACGTGGGGCCGGGCGAGCGCCGCCGCGAGCGCAGCGAGCGCGACGAGTGCCAGGAGCGGCGGCACGTACCGCCGCCACGGGCGTCCGCCGGCGACGGCGGCGAGCACCTCGAGGTTCGTGAACGCGACCGCGTACCGCGCCCGCCGCCGCTCGAGCACGACGTAGAGGACGACGGCGAGGGGCACCGCGAGGAGGGCGAGCAGGAAGAGCGGCCGCGCGAAGCTCACAGCGCGGCTCCGCAGACCACGCCGGCTTGCACGAACGCCTGCCGATTGCGGAGAGACGCCGAGGCGCGGGCGGTGACCCTCAGCGTGCCGGCCCGCAGCGTCCGCGTCGCCCGGACGGAGCGGAGGAGCCCCGCACCGGGTGGCCGAGCGGTGCCGAAGCCGACGGCGTGCCAGGCGCCGACGACACGCTCCCCAGCGCCGCAGCGCTGCGTCATCGTCGTCGTGCCGGGGCGCACCCGCGCCGTGCGGACGCGGCGCACCGGCGGCGGCGCAGGCGGGAAGACGGCGTCGAGCGACGTCGGAATCCGCCCGCCGCCGCCCGCCGCCGGGATGCAGCCGATGTGCGGCCGGAACGTCGCGGGCGGCGTTCCGGAGCCGGTGTGGACGGCGCTGAAGAGAGCGCTCCGCTCCGTGCTGATGCCCGGGTTCACCGGGCTGCCGGGGAGCGCGGCCCAGGTGACGTCGACCGCGCGGTGGGAGAGCTCGACGTCGACGCCAGCGACGACGTGGCCGCGCGGGCACGTCAGCTGGTACCGGACGACGGGCCGTGGCGTCGCCGCGGGCGTCGGCACGACCACCCACGGGCCGGCGACGGGGACGCACACGTCGAGGCCGTCGCACTCCCGCGCCGCGAGCGCCTGCGGTGCGGCGGCGCCGGCGCAGGCGGCCGCGGCCGCAACCAGGAGGAGCAGCCGCCTCACGCGGGCACCCGCCGGAAGAGGACGAGCGACGCGGCGGCTCCGCCGGCGAGGAGGAGGAGCGCCCCACCTGCGACGAGGTCGGTGAGCTCCCGCCGCTCCTCGCGCCTACCGAGCCGCGACTCGAGGTTGGCGTAGACGGCGGCGAGATCCGCGGAGTCCGGCGAGGTGAATGCGCGACCGCCGGTTCCCTCGGCCAGCTCGCGCAGCGCCGCCGGGTCGGCCGGCACGCGGACGATCTGCGTGTAGCCGCCCTCGAGCGGGTGCTCGATGCGGCCGTCCGGGGTGCCGACGAGCAGTGTGAACACGGGGACACCGAGCTCGCGTGCGCGCTCGGCCGCCTCGGCGAGCTCCGTCTCGCCGCCGTCGCGCGCGCCGTCCGAGATGAGGAGGACGGCCGTCGGCGGCACCTCGGCGTCGTCGCCACGCTCGCGCTGCCCGAGCTCCGCCGCCACCACGACGGCGTCGCCGAGCGCCGTTCCCTGGCTCGGCCGGAGCGCGTTCAGCGCATCCGTCACGAGCGCGCGGTCCTCCGTCGGCGGCGCGGCGACGACCGCACGCGTTCCGACCGCCACGACGCCCACCCGGAAACGCTTCGGGATGGTGCCGATGAACGAGGTCGCGGCGGCGCGTGCGACCGCGAGCCGCGACGGCTGCACGTCGTCGGCGGCCATCGAGCGGGAGATGTCGAGCGCGAGCACGACCGTCGCCTCCTCGCGCGGCACCGAGATCGTCGCCTCGGGTCGTGCGGCGCCGACGACGATGGCGGTCAGCGCCAGCAGCAGCACGGCGAGCGGGAGGAGGCGCAGCCGGCGCGGCGGCCGCGGCGCGAGCGCGGGCAGGAGCGCGGGCGACGCGAAGCGTTCGGTCACGCGACCGCGCCGCCGCTCCCGGAGGACGTACGCCGCGACGACGAGCGGCACGAGCAGGAGCGCGAGGAGCGCGAGCGGGTTCTCGAAGCTCACGGCCCCGGCCGCCGCAGGAACGACGCGAGCGAGCGCAGCCAGTCGCCCTCGGTCGAGAGGACGTGGTGGCGGACGCCGGCGGCGGCGAGCAGCTGCGCGACCTCCGCGCGCTCGGCCGCCGCAGCCGACGCGAACCGCGTGCGGAGGCGGCGGCTGCGGGTGTCGACCCGGAGCTGCCGCCCCGTCTCGGGGTCGACGAG
>DASQNG010000174.1:0-16789 GCA_035645095.1 Gaiellaceae bacterium
GACTGGCCCGAAGAACGGGAGCGGCGAGAGCATCAGCGCGGCCGAGGCGCCGTTGATGCACAGGATGTCGTGCGGCGTCACGAGATCCGCCGACAGGACGGTGCAGATCACCTGCACCTCGTTGCGGAAGCCCTTCGGCCACAGCGGCCGGATCGGGCGGTCGATCATGCGGGCCGTGAGCGTGGCGCGCTCGGTGGCCCGCCCCTCGCGCTTGAAGAAGCCGCCGGGGATCTTCCCCGCGGCGTACGCCCGCTCCTCGACGTCGATCGTGAGTGGAAAGAAGTCCGCCCCCTCCCGCGCCTCCGGGCGACCGACTGCCGTCGCGAGCACCATCGTCTCGCCCGACCGCACCACGACCGCGCCGTCCGCCTGCTTGGCGAGCTTGCCGGTCTCGAACGTGATCTCCTTGCCGCCGATGTCGACGGTCACCGAGGCGTGTCGCCCCGTTGCAATAGCCATGTCCTCTACTCCTCCACTTTGCCGGTGGAGAGTGGAGGCTTGGGCGAGCGCGCCGGGTTGGGAGCGCGCTCGCCGAAGCTTCCACTCCCCGGATTGGGAGTCTGCCTTCGGCTAGCGCCGAAGGCCGAGCTCCTTGATGAGGGCGCGATAGCCCTCGAGGTCGTTCTTCTGCAGGTACGTCAGGAAGCGGCGCCGCCGGCCGACGAGCTTCAGGAGCCCGCGGCGCGAGTAGTGGTCCTTCGGGTGCGTCCGGAGATGCTGGGTGAGGTCGTTGATGCGCCTCGTCAGCATCGCGATCTGCACCTCGGGCGAACCGGTGTCCGCGTCCGTGCGGCCGTGCTTCCCGATCAGTTCCTGCTTGACATCCTTGGTGAGGGCCATCCCGCCTCCTTGTCGTGACTGCGCCGGAGTCCCCGCTCGCCGTGAAGGAAGGCACGCGCGGCCGAGAGCTCGGACGCGACTAGGGTAGCGAACCGTGGCTCCGGCGGCTCTCGGCAGCGACTTCGCCGCGGTGTGCGGGCAGGCGCTCGCCGCGGCCGACGTCCCCGGAGCCGCGGTCGGCGTGCTGCACCGGGGCGGGCAGTGGACGGGCGGCTTCGGCGTCACCGAGCGCGGCGGCGGCATCCCGGTCCGCCCGGAGACGACGTTCCGGGTGGCGTCGGTGTCGAAGCCCTTCACCGCGACGCTCGCGCTCTCGCTGGCCGGCTCCCGTGTCCTCGACTTCGCGGAGGTGGTGCCGGCGCCCGCGCCCGGAGTGACGGTGCGGCACCTCCTCGCGCACCTCTGCGGCTTCGAGAGCGAGTGCGGCGACCTGGCTCGCTTCGGCGAGGGCGACGACGCGCTCGCGCGGCTCGCGGCAGAGCTGCAGCGCCAGCGGCAGCGGCAGCTCGTGGCGCCCGGCGAGCTGTGGTCGTACTGCAACGCCGGCTACTGGCTCCTCGCGCACATCCTCGAGGAGCGGAGCGGGACGAGCTACGAGAGCGCGCTCGCGGAGCGCGTGCTGCGCCCGCTCGGCCTGCGCGCGACGACGTTCGGCGAGCCGGACACCGCCGGCCACGACCCGCACCCGCAGCGCCCGTACTATCCGCGCGCCCGTCGCCCTTCCGGCGGCCTGACCTCGAACGTCTCCGACCTGCTCGCGTTCGCGCGCTTCCACTTGGAAGCGTCAGCGACGGCTGCGCTGCGTGCGCCGGCGGCGGTGACACCCGGTGGGTCGTACGGCTACGGCCTGATGCTCGAGCCGGTCGGCAAGCTCCGGCTCTGGGGGCACGTGGGCAGCTGGGGCGGCTACGAGTCGCGGCTCTTCTTCGAGCCGGAGCACGCGTTTGCGTTCGTCGCGCTCGCGAACTCGGGCGCCGCCGGCGCTGTGCTCCGCGACCTCCAGGACGCCGCGGTCGAGCGGGTGCTCGGCGTCCGGCGCGTGCCGGCGGAGACGGTGCCCGTCCCGGCGGAGCGGCTCGCGCTCCTCGCCGGCCGCTACGTGGGCGCCGAGGCCGAGGTCGCCTTCTCCGTCGAGTCGGGCGGCCTGCGAGTCGACGCGACCGCGATCGCTCCCGACGGGACGCGGACGCGGCAGGAGCCCACCCACGCGCGCCCCCTCGGCGAGCGGCTGTTCGAGATCGTCGGGGGCGACAGGCGCGGGAGCCGCTTCGACTTCCATCCGGCCGCCGGGGACCCGCGGTTCGTGCGCTTCGGAAGCCGTCTCGCGTCCCGGCGGGAGGGGGCGCAGCTGTAGCCTCCGCCGCGTGCACGCCGCCGTCGCCGCCGGCCATCCCGCCACGGTCGAGGCCGGGATCGAGATCCTCGGGGACGGCGGCACGGCTGCGGATGCCGCCGTCGCCGCGTGCCTCGCGTCGTGCGTGGCCGAGACCGTGATGACCGGCCTCCTCGGCGGGGCACACGCGATCCACTGGGACGGGCAGGAGGCACGCAACCTCGACGGCTTCGTCGACGTCCCGAGCGGCAGCGGTGCGGAGCTCGTCGAGCTCCAGGTGCCGTTCGGCGAGGAGCTCGTGCACTACGCGGTCGGTCCGGGGTCGTGTGCTGTGCCGGGGCTGCCGGGCGCGCTCGACGCGCTCTGGCGGGCGCACGGCCGGCTGCCGTGGCCGCGCCTCGTCGAGCCGGCGCTGCGGCTCGCGCGGAGCGGCGTGCCGCTCCCGCCGGCGCACGCCTCGTGCCTCGCCATGCTGGCGCCGGTCTTCACGCTGCAGGAGACCGGGCGGCGGATCTACGCGCCGCAGGGGGAGCCGCTCGGCGCCGGCGACCTGCTCGAGCAGCCGGGGCTCGCGGTCGCGCTCGAGGCGCTCGCGGCGGAGGGCGCGGCGAGCGTCTACCGCGGCGCGATCGCCGACGTGCTCCTCGCGGAGGAGGGGTGCGCCGTCACCGCAGCCGACCTGGCGGGCTACGAGGCGCGCTGGACGCAGCCGGTCGCGGTCGACCACGGGGGCGCGCGCGTGCTCACGCGCGGCGGGTTCAGCGGCGTCCCGGAGACGCTGGGCCGACTGCCGCGCCTCCGCGACCTGAGCGCCGCGGACCGGGTGCTCGCCCTCCTGGGAGCGCTGCGGGGCCCGGCCGCCGGCGGCCACACGACGAACGTGTCCGTGGTCGACCGCGACGGCTGCGCCTGTGTCCTCACGTCGAGCCTCGGCCTCGGCACCGGCGACTTCCTGCCCGGGCTCGACCTCCACCTGAACAGCATGCTCGGCGAGGTCGACCTGCTCCTGGCGCCGCTCGTCCCCGGACGCCGGATGGAGAGCCTGATGGCGCCGAGCCTCGCGGTCGACGACGACGGGCTCGCGCTCGCGATCGGCGCCGCGGGCGGGACGCGCCTGCGCACGGCGCTCGTGGGCGTCGCCGCGGCGATCCTCGACGAGGGGGTCGATCCCGTCGCCGCGGTCGAGCGGCCCCGCGCGCACCCCTTTGGCGAGGTCGTGCACGCAGAGCCGGGGGTCGACGAGGACGCGCTGGCCCGGCTCGAGGCGGCGGGCCGCACGGTGCGCCGCTGGGGCGCGCGACACCACTACTTCGGCGGCGTCAGCCTCGTCGGCCGCGGCGGCGCGGCCGGCGACCCGCGGCGCAGCGGGCACGCCGCCTCCCCTGTGTGAGAGCGGCGAGCTCGTGGCCTTGCCTCGCGCTACGTCAGGAGCAGCTTCTCGATGCGTCGCGCGGCGAGCCACGTTCCCGCGATCCCGAGGACGCTCAGGTACGCCACGTCGGCGAGCTGCGCAGCGCCGACGGCGCCCGTCGTCAGCCCGCGCACGAGCGATACCGCGTGGTAGAGCGGCGTCGCCTGCACCACGACCTGCAGCCAGTCCGGGTACACGGCGAGTGGGAAGAACGTCGCGGAGAAGAGGAACATCGGCAGCATCACGAGGTTGAGCGCGTCGAAGTCCTGCCAGCTCCGCATGTACGTGACGACGGCGATGCCGGCGCCGGCGAACGCGAAGCCGACGAAGAGCGTCGCCGGCAGCGCGAGCAGCGCCCACCAGGACTCGACGAGCCCGAGTGCGGCCATCACGGCGAAGAACCCGATCGCGTAGACGAGGCCGCGGAAGAGCGCCCACGCCGTCTCCCCCACCGCGACGTCCTTCGGGCCGAGCGGCGTCGCGAGGACGGCGTCGTAGAGCTTCTGATAACGGAGCTTCCAGAAGATGTTCGTCGCGTCGTAGAAGGCGCCGTTCATCGCGGAGGCGGCCAGGAGGCCTGGCGCGACGAAGGCGGCGTAGGAGACGGCCACGCCGCCTTCGACCACGTCGCCGACGTACGCGCCGAGGCCGTAGCCGAGCGAGAGCAGGTAGAAGAGCGGCTCGAAGAAACCGGACAGGATCACGATCCACATCCGGCGGTAGCTCATGACGTTGCGCTCGAAGAGGAGCGCCCCGCGGGCGCCGGGGCGTTCGAGCGCGCGCAGGACGTACGACGTCATCCGGAGAGCCTCCGCCCGTAGCGCCAGCGGGCGAGCGCAAGCCCGGCCGCGGTCCACAGGAGCAGGTAGCCGACGTGCCCGAGCGCCGGCAGCGCCTCCACGTCGCCGAGCGTCAGCCGCCGGCAGAGTGCGACGCCATGCCAGATCGGCGTCGCCCGCGCCGCCCATTCGGCGAGCGCCGGGAGCCGCTCGACCGGGAAGAACGTCCCGGAGAAGAGGAACATCGGCATGATCCCGAAGCGGAACATGGTCGGGAACGCCGCTCCCATCTCGACGCTGACCCCGAGCGCCATCACCGGGCCGGCGAACGCGGCGCCGACCAGCACCGCGACCGGGATCGCGAGCAGGCCGAGCGGCGAGTGCACGGCACCGAAGGCGGCGAGCACCGCGAGGTATCCCGCGCTCGCGACGAGCACCCGCGTCGCGACGAAGAGCTGGTGGCCGAGCAGCACGTCCCGCACGCCGAGCGGCGTCGCGAGCATCGCGTGGTACGTGCGG
The DNA here is from genome assembly GCA_035645095.1 of Gaiellaceae bacterium. GTDB lineage: Bacteria > Actinomycetota > Thermoleophilia > Gaiellales > Gaiellaceae > Gaiellasilicea. The sequence goes on from DASQNG010000174.1 coordinate 4,883, forward strand.
TTCCACCGCACCGCGCCGAGCACGGGGAAGCTCGACTCGGCGGCGGCCGTCTGCATCGCCGCCGCGGCGAGGAGCCCCGGCGCGACGAAGTCGAGGTAGCGGACGCCCTCGGGCGCGTTCGGCGACGCGTCGACGAGGGTGCCGAGCCCGATCCCCATCGCGGCGAGGAAGAGGATCGGGTTGAGCAGGCTCGTCCCGATCGTGCCCCGCCAGACGCGGCGGTACTGTGCGAGCCAGTGCTCGTAGGCGCGGACCGGGCCGACGAGCGCGTGCATCAGTCGACGAGCGTGCGGCCCGTCAGGTGCAGGAAGACGTCCTCGAGCGTGCTGCGGCGAATCAGCGTCGAGTGCGGCGGCAGCGTCCGCTCCGCCAGCCGCGCCGCCGTCGCGTCGCCGTCGACGCTGTAGAGGAGCACGCGGTCGGGCAACTCCTCGACGCGCTCCGCGAGCCCCTCCAGGCTGCCGTTCTCGGGCCGGTCACGCTCGAAGCGCACCTCGACGACCTCCCGCGTCGCGTAGCGCGTGATCAGCTGCCACGGCGACCCCTCCGCGACGATCTTCCCGTGATCCATCACGACGAGCCGGTCGCAGAGCTGCTCCGCCTCGTCCATGTAGTGCGTCGTCAGGACGAGCGTGACCCCGCGCTGCTTGAGGCGGAAGAGGCGGTCCCAGACGACGTGGCGTGCCTGCGGGTCGAGCCCGGTCGTGGGCTCGTCGAGCAGCAGCAGCTCCGGCTCGTTCACGAGCGAGCGCGCGATCGTGAGCCGGCGCTTCATCCCGCCCGACAGCGGCTCGACCCGGTCGCCGGCGCGATCGGTGAGCTGCACGAACTCGAGCAGCTCGTCGATCCGCGGCCGCAGCTCGCGGCGCGTCAGGCCGAAGTAGCGGCCGTAGATGAGGACGTTCTCGCGCACGGTCAGCTCGTTGTCGAGCGAGTCGAGCTGCGGGACGACGCCGAGCCGCGCCCTGATGGCCGCACCGTCGCGGGTCGGATCGAGGCCGAGCACGCGCAGCGTTCCCTCCGTCACCGGTGAGACGCAGCCGACCATCCGCATCGTCGAGCTCTTCCCCGCGCCGTTCGGGCCGAGGAAGCCGAACGCCTCGCCCGGCGCCACATCGAGGTCGATCGCGTCGACGGCGACGAAGTCGTCGAAGCGCTTCACGAGCCCGCGTGCATGGATCATCGGGGCGCCGCCGCTCACGCTCCTGAACCTACCTGCGCCGCAGGCGCCGCTTCCGGGGCGCAGGCGCCGAGCTCGTCCGGCACCCGACGCGGCCGCCTAGCCGGCCGGCGCGGGCGCGTCCCCGGGCCGCAGCGCGAGCACGTCGCCGCGCCCGTAGTGCCCGACGGCGTCGAACCAGCGCTTGGCGTGGAGGCCGCGGCGGAGATCGCAGTCGGCCACCACGATGCCCTCCTCGCCGTACAGCGGCCCGGCGATCACCTCGCCCCAGGTCGGTTCGCAGATCGCGGCGCCGCCGCGGCCGAACACCTCCTTCCCCTCGGGCAGGGGCACCGGAAAGTCCGCCGGGAACGCCGAGGCCGGGATGTACTGCGGTGCCGAGACGACGTACGCACCCGATTCGATCGCGATGTGCCGCACCGTCGCGAGCCAGCCGTCGGAGTCGTCGGCGGTCGGCGCGACCCAGATCTGCGGCCCGCCCTGGTAGACGGCCCAGCGCGCGAGCGGCATCCGGTTCTCCCAGCAGATCAACCCGCCGAGGCGGCCGAGTGGCGTCTCGGTGACCGCGAGATCGTCGCCGGCGCCGATCCCGTGGAAGAGCCGCTCGTGCTGAGTCGGCATCAGCTTGCGGTGTCGGGCCAGCAACCCGCCCGGCCCGATCGTGAGCATCGTGTTGTAGAGCGAGCCCGGGCGTGCGGCCTCACGCTCGTTCACGCCGATCACGCAGTGCACGCCGTGCCGGCGGCACGCGGCGGCGAGGCGGTCGACGAGCGGCCCGGGAACGTCGACGCTGTTGTCCCACAGAGCCTCCCAGAACGCGTCCCAGCCGCCGAAGCCGGCCGCTCCCTGCGCCCAGGCGTTCGACGGGTACAGCGGCACGAAGGTCTCCGGCAGGACGACGAGCTCGGCGCCCTCGCCCGCGGCCTCGCCGATCAGGCGAACAGCTTTCTCGATGCAGGCGGGCCCGTCGAGGACGACCGGGGTCGCCTGCACGGCCGCGACACGCACGCTCCGAAGATCCATGAGAGAAGCCTAGTCCCGCACGCGACGCCGCACCATGCCTCTGGAGCCGCTCCCTGGGCAGGTGGTGACCGGCGCGACGCCCGGACCGCCCGCCCGCCCACGGCCGCCTCAGGCGGGGCGTGTGGCTGTGCGCGTCGCTTCGACGTCGCGGCCGATCTGGTCGACGAGCGCCGCTTCGCTCTCGAACGCCCGCTCGTCCCGTAGCCGCTCCCACAGCTCCACCACCAGGCGCTGTCCGTACAGGTCGCCCTCGAAGTCGAGCAGGAACGGCTCGATGCGCCGCTCCTCGCCGCCGTAGTGCGGATTCGTTCCGACCGAGATCGCAGCCCGGTGCCATTCGCCACCCTGCGGCCGCGCCGCGCCTGCGTAGATGCCGTAGCGCGGCACGAGCAGCACGGGGTCGAGGGCGAGGTTCGCCGTCGGGTAGCCGAGCGTGCCGCCGCGCCGGTCGCCGGGAACGACGACCCCGTCGAGCTCGAACGGCCGCCCGAGCTGCGCCGCCGCCGCGCGCACGTCGCCGTCGTGCACGAGCCGGCGAATCGCCGACGACGAGATCCCGTGCACCTGCTCGACCGGAAGCACCTCGAGGCCCAGCTCCCGCAGGAGCTCGACGTCACCGGCGCGCCCGCGGCCGAAGCGGAAGTCGTGGCCGGCCGCGACTGCGCTCGCGCCGGCGAGCTGCTCCGCGACGAACGCCTCCGGCTCCTGGGCGGCCGTCCCGAGCGTGAACGGGACGACGGCCACCTCGTCGACGCCGAGCGCCTGCAGCAGCTCTACGCGCCGGTCGAGGGTCGTGACGTGCTCGACGAGGTTCCCCTGCACGACGCTCCGCGGGTGCGGGTGGAACGTGACAATACGGACTGGTCGGCCGTACGCGAGCGCCGTCTCGACGACGCGGCGATGCCCGAGGTGGACCCCGTCGAAGGTCCCGATCGCCGCCGTCCAGCTCAAGGTAGGAGCGCGAGCGCCTCGTCGGCCGGCACGATCCGGTGCTCGTCGGCGTCCTCCACCCGGAACGGGCCGATCTCCGTCCGGCGCAGCGTCAGGCAGTGGCCGCCGAGCGCCTCCGCCAGCGCACGCACGTACGTGCCGGAGCTGACGCGGAGATCGAGCCGCGCGATGCCGTCGGCGTACGCGAGCAGGTCGAGCATCTCCACGCGCGAGCGCCGGAGCGGCATCTCGACCGCGACGCCCTGCCGGTGCAGCTTGTACGCACGCTGCCCGTCGATCTTCACGGCGGACGCGGCCGGGATCGGCAGCTCCACCGCTCCGCGCAGGGCGACCAGCCTGGCGTCGAGCTCCTCGGGCGCCGGCGGACCGTGCTCCTCCACGACCTCGCCCTCGGGGTCGCCGGTCGTCGTCCGCCGGCGCAGGTCGACCTCGGTCAGGTAGCGCTTGTCGAGCCCGACGAACCGGGCGGCGAGCTTCGTCGCGCGACCGGAGAGCAGGAGCAGGAGCCCCGTGGCGAACGGGTCGAGCGTGCCGGCGTGCCCCATCTTCGTCCGGGTCCTGGAGCGCACGCGCGCGAGGACACCGAAGGACGACGGCCCGGCGGGCTTGTCGACGAGGATGATCCCGCTCGGCTCGAGCCCCTTCGGCGGCATCAGGCCGACGACGCCGTCCGCGTCGCCGCGAACTCGCGCACGAGGAACGCGGTGATCTCTTCGATCGACGCGTCGCTGGAGAAGCCCGCGGCCTGCCGGTGGCCGCCGCCCCCCGACTTGCGTGCGATCGCCGACACGTCGAGCTCGTCGTGCGACGCGCGCAGCGAGACGCGCCGCGCCGGGCTGCCGCCGCGGGGCGGCTCCCGGATCAGCGCGGCCATGTCCGCGCCTTCCACGGCCCGGAGGAAGTCGATGATCCCTTCGGAGTACGGCTCGACTGCGCCGACGGCTCCGAAGTCGTCGCGCAGCAGGTGCGAGACGACGAGGCCGCCGCCCTCGTAGACCACCGCCCGCTCGAGCGCGCGCGCGAGCAGCTTCAGCTTCGCGAACTGCACGCTCTCGTAGACGCCCTGGAAGACCCGGTGCACGTCGGCGCCCGCCTCGACCAGCTCCGCGGCGAGCCGCAGCGCCTTCGGCGTCGTGTTCGCGTACTGGTAGCGGCCGGTGTCGGTGACGAGCGCGATGTAGAGCGGCTCGGCGAGCTCGGGCGTGAGTTCGACCCCGAGCTCCGCCAGCACGTCCCGCAGCACCTCCCCGGTCGACGACGCGTCGGCGACCACGAGGTTGACGTCGCCGAAGCGGGTGTTGTCGTGGTGGTGGTCGACGTTGACCGTGAACGGCGCCTGGTGCAGCGCCACCGGGTCGGCCCCGAGGCGCGACTCGTTGGCGCAGTCGACCGCGAGCAGCAGCCGCTCGGCCGCGTCGTCCGGCAGCGTCCGCCGCAGGTCCTCGAGCTCCATGAACCGGTACTCGCCGGGAATCGGGGCCTCGCCGGCGAGAAACATCACGCTGTCCTTGCCGAGGGCGCCCAGCGCCCGGTGCGCGGCGGCCAGCGAGCCGAGCGCGTCGCCGTCCGGGTTCTCGTGCGTCGTGACGAGGAAGCGGTCGTGCCGGCGGAGCGCGTCGGCGACGGCGACGAGGTCAGCGTGGTTCGTCTGCGACGGCGTCATCGGGCTCCGAGCTCTCGACGGAAGGCGGCGCCAGGTCGTCGATCAACTGCGACATGCGCACCCCGTGCTCGACGGACGGATCGTATTCGAAGGCCAGCTGCGGCGTCCGCTTCAGCCGCAGCTCCTGCGACACCCGCGCCTGCAGCACGCCGTGCGCCGCCGCGAGGCCGGCGAGGCTGCGGTCTCGCCGCTTGTCGCCGCCGAGCACGCTCACGAAGACGCGCGCCGAGCGGAGGTCCGGCGACGTCTTCACGCCGGTGACCGTGACGAAGCCGATCCGCGGATCCTTCAGCTGCGGCACCGCCTCGGAGAGCACCTGCCGCAGCGCCTCGTTCACCCGCCGCATCCGCTCACTCATCGAGTGTCACCACGTCCCGGTCGACTCCGCTCACGTCGAACCCCTGGCCGTGGAGCCAGCGCTCTGCACCGGCCACCAGCCGCGTCGCCTCGCCGCGCTCGCGCGCGACGCACGCGACCGTGACCCGCGCGCGCTGCCAGGCGTCGTGGTGGTCGACCTCGGCCACCGACGCGCCGAACCGATTCCGCAGCTGATCCTTCGCCGAGCGGACGAACATGCGCTTCTCCTTCAGCGAGTGGGCCTCTGGGAAGTGGAGCTCGAGGGTCAGGATCCCGACCCAGCCGCTCGCCACTGCGGCGGGCTAGGCGTCGGTCGAGGCCGTGGCGCCTGCGGCGGCGGGCGCCGGCTCGTCGAGACTCGTGCGCTCGACCTCGCGCGTCTCGTAGATCTCGAGCACGTCGCCCTCCTTCACGTCGTTGAAGCCGTCGAGCAGGATGCCGCACTCGAAGCCCTCGCTCACCTCGCGCGCGTCCTCCTTGAAGCGCTTGAGCTGCGCGATCGTCGTGTCGTAGATCACGGTGCCGTCGCGGACCACGCGCACCTGGCCGTTCCGGCGCACGACGCCGTTCGTGACCATGCAGCCCGCGATCGTGCCGAGCCGCGAGACCTTGAAGAGCGCGCGCACCTCCGCCTCGCCGATCGTCTCCTCGGTGCGGACGGCGGTGAGCATGCCGACGAGCGCCTGCTCGATGTCCTCCGTCAGCTGGTAGATGACGCGGTAGGTGCGGATGTCGACGCCCTCGCGCTCGGCGAGCCCGCGCGCCTCGACGTTCGGGCGCACGTTGAAGCCGACGACGAGTGCGGTCGAGGTGGCGGCGAGCATGATGTCGCCCTCCGTGATCGGGCCGACGCCCTGGTGGATCACGTTGACGCGGACCTCGGGGTGCTGGATCTTCGCGAGCTCGCCGACGGCCGCCTCGACGGAGCCGCCGACGTCGCCCTTCAGGATCAGGTTCAGGTCCTGCACGGCGCCCTGGCCGAGCTGCGAGAAGAGGGACTCGAGCGACGCCCCGCCCTTCGAGCGCTGTGCGAGCTGCTCCGTCCGGAGCCGCTGGCCGCGGCGCTGGGCGAGGGAGCGCGCCTCGCGCTCGCTCTCGACGACGCGCGCGACCTCGCCGGCGGGCGGCGGCGCGTCGAAGCCGAGGATCTCGACGGGTGTCCCCGGCCGCGCCTCCTTCACCTTCTCGCCGCGGTAGTCGTGGAGCGCGCGGACCTTTCCGTGTGCGTCGCCGGCGACGATCGCGTCGCCGACGCGCAGCGTGCCGCGCTGGACGAGCATCGTCGCGACAGGGCCGCGGCCGACGTCGAGCCGCGACTCGACGATCGGCCCGGACGCCTCCACCTTCGCGTTCGCGACCAGCTCGAGCTCTGCGTCCGCGACGAGGAGGATCCGCTCGAGCAGGTCGTCGAGCCCCTGGCCCTGCTTCGCCGAGACGAGCGCGAACTGCGTGTCGCCGCCCCAGTCCTCCGGCTGCAACCCCTCGGTGGCGAGGTCGGCCTTCACGCGGTCCGGGTTCGCGTCCGGCAGGTCGATCTTGTTCACGGCGACGACGACCGGCACCTCGGCGGCGCGCGCGTGCGAGATCGACTCGCGCGTCTGCGGCATCACCGAGTCGTCAGCGGCCACGACGAGCACCGCGATGTCCGTCACCTTCGCGCCGCGTGCGCGCATCGCCGTGAACGCCTCGTGGCCCGGCGTGTCGAGGAACGTGACCTTGCGGCCGTTCACGTCGACCTGGTACGCGCCGATGTGCTGGGTGATGCCGCCGGCCTCCGTCGCGACGACAGCCGTCTGGCGGATCGCGTCGAGGAGCGACGTCTTGCCGTGGTCGACGTGGCCCATGATCGTCACCACCGGCGGCCGCGCCTCGAGGTCTGTCTCGGCGTCGTCGAAGACCTCCGGCAGCTCCTCCTCGTCGGCGGCGTGCTTGATCGTCACCTCGCGCCCGATCTCGGCGGCGATCAGCTCGACCTCCTCGTCGGAGAGCGACTGCGTGATCTGAACCATGTTCCCGAGGCCCATCATGATCTTGATGATCTGAGCCGCCGGCGTCCCGAGGGCCTGCGAGAAGTCGCGGACGGTGACGCCCGACGGCACCGTCACCGGGCCGGTCGGGGCGACGACCTCCTGCTTCTCGCGCTTCGGTGCATCCGAGGGACGCCCGCGCCCGCGCGCGCCGCCGGGGCCGCGCTGCCCGCCGCTGTCGATGACGACGCGGCGCTTGCGTCCCGGCGCTCCCTGGCGGGGCCGGATCGGGCGGTTCGGCTTGTTCGGTTCGTCAGCCATGCTCAGGCTCCAAGTGTAGAGGCTCCGTGACGACGGGCGAGAGTGCCGGATCGACCGTCACCGTTCGCCGCAACACGCGGTTGAACGCTCGCCGGGCGACCGCCCGCTCGAAGCAGGAGAGCCGCCGGCAGGTGTAGGCGCCCCGCCCCGGGAGCAGCCGTCCGGCCACGAGCCGTCCGTCGGCCGCCGCGAAGCGCACGAGCTCCCGCTGCGGCCGCTTCGCCCCGCAGCCCGCGCAGGTGCGTTCCGGGACGGTCACGCGCCAGAGCGCTCCTCCTCCGCGACGGCACCGACCTGCTGCTCGAGCTCCTCCGGCTGCAGCTCCGCCGCGTCGCCCGCCTCGGCGTCGCTCGCCGCGAGCGCCTGGTGGGCCGGCACGCCGCAGTACTTCGAGCTCGGCAGCGCGGCGTTCGGGCAGCGCTTCCCGTTCGAGAGCACGGCCGCGCAGCGGCCGCTGTACTCCTCGCCGTCGCCCCCCTCGCCGCCGAAGGCCGCCTCGGCCTCGGCCCGCGCGAACTCCTCGTCGGACTGGATGTCGACCTTCCAGCCGGTGAGCCGCGCGGCGAGCCGGGCGTTCAGGCCCTCCTTGCCGATCGCGAGCGCCAGCTGGTCGTTCGGGACGACGACGGTCGCCTCGCGCGTGTCGTCGTCGATGTACACCTCGCGCACCCGCGCCGGCGAGAGCGCCTTCGCGACGAAGCGCGCCGGCTCGGTGTTCCACGGGATGATGTCGATCTTCTCGCCGCGCAGCTCCGAGACGACCATCCGGACGCGGGAGCCGCGCGGGCCGACGCAGGCACCGACGGGATCCACGCCCTGAGCGTGCGACTCGACCGCGATCTTCGACCGGTAGCCGGGCTCGCGCGCGACGCCGCGGATCTCGACGAGCCCGTCGGCGATCTCGGGCACCTCCAGCTCGAACAGCGTCTTGATCAGCTCCGGGTCGCGCCGCGAGAGGATCACCTGCGGCCCCTTCGTGCCGGAGCGGACCTCGGTGATCACCGCCTTGATGCGCGAGCCCTGCTCGTAGCGCTCCCCGTCCACCTGCTCGGAGCGCGGCAGCAGCGCCTCGACACGGCCGAGGTCGACGAGCACGTTGTTGCGGTCGCCCGCCTGCTGCACGATGCCGGTCACGACCTCGCCCTGGCGGTCGACGTACTCCTCGTACATCATCGCCCGCTCGGCCTCGCGGATCCGCTGCTGGATCACCTGCTTCGCCGTCTGCGCCGCGATACGGCCGAAGTTCTCCGGCGTCACGTCGGCGCGCACGATCTGCTCCTCCGGCACCTGCGACCAGTCGAGGTCGAGGTCGTCCTCGTTGACGAGCGTGTGCTGCTTCTCACCCGTCTCCTCCTCGAGCCGCTCGAGCTCGTCGAGCTTCGCCTCCATCGCCTCTTCGAGCAGGCGCTCTTCGAGGTCGCCCGGGATCTCGATCGAGAACACGCGGAACTCCCCCTCCTCGTCCAGCTCGACGACGGCGTGGCGTGCCGCTCCCGGGGTCTTCTTGTACGCGGCGAGGAGCGCGTCCTCGAGCGCGGTGACGAGAGTGTCGCTCTCGATCCCCTTCTCGCGCTCGATCGTGCGGACGGCCTCGATGATCTCCTGGCTCATCTCCTACCCTTCCCAGATCAGGTTGCCCCGTACGATCGCGTCGTACGGGATCTCCACCGGCTCGGCGCCGGACTCGACGGTGACGGACGTGTCGCCGACGGCGACGACCTCTCCCTTGAAGCGCTTCTTCCTGCCTTCCGTGCGCAGCGACACCTTCCGCCCGAGCGCGTTGCGGAAGTGCTCCCGCGTGCGCAGCGGCCGCTCGATCCCCGGCGACGAGACGTCCACCGAGTACTCGCGCAGGTAGTCGCGGAGGAGATCGGTGACGCGGCCGCAGAGAGCATGGTCGACGCCCTGTGGGTGGTCGACGAAGACGGTGAAGGCCTCAGGCCCGTTCAACTCGACGGCGAGCACCTCGACGCCCGCGAGCGCCGGCTCGACCGCGCCCGCGATCTGCCGTTGCAGAGTCCGCTCCTTGTCGTGTGCCGTCGCCATACGCCCCCTTCACGAAAAATGGGCGCTGCGCGCCCATTTCGTCCAGCAGGTGAAATGTGGTGCGCGGAGTGTAGCAGCGAGACGTCCGCAGACCTGCGCTCGGAGGCGAGCGAACAGGTCGCCAGCGAGAACCCAGGGAAGCGCCTAACGCGTCCTGTGGGCGCTGAAGCGGGTGAGTCTTCGGCGTCGTGCTGCGGTTGCAGCGCGGGCTTCGGGTGGCCGGGCGCCTGCGGGGACGTCGTCCGGCGGGAGACCGGAGGCGGCCCTCCAGCCGGCCGGTGAAGTTGAAGAAGGAAATCGATGCCCGACGCTTGCGATGTGATGTATCCCGAGCCGTGCTGCATACACGCGTCGCGCAGGTGTCGATCCAGCGTTCACACGTCCAGGATGATCGTGACCGGCCCGTCGTTCACCAGTTCGACGTGCATCCGCGCGCCGAAGACGCCCGTCCGTACCGGCACCCCGAGCGCCCGGAGCTCAACGCAGAACCGTTCGTACAGCGGCTCTGCCACTTCCGCCCGAGCCGCCTGTGAAAAGTCCGGTCGAGCTCCCTTCTGGCGCTTGCTATCGGCGAGGAGCGTGAACTGACTGACGACGAGTGCGGCGCCGCCGGTGTCGAGGAGCGAGCGGTCGAAGCGGCCGTCGTGCTCGAAAACGCGCAGACGCGCGACCTTCCCGGCCAGGCGCTCGGCCACAGCGGCGTCGTCCTCGGCCGCGATCCCGAGCAGCACGAGGAGGCCCGCGTCGATCTCGCCTTCCACACGCCCGTCCACGCGGACGGCGGCACGCACGACGCGCTGCACGACCGCCCTCACGCGCTGTCGTCCGGCTCCGGCTCCTCCGGCGGCTCGAGGTCCATGATCCGGTCCGCGTACTGCTCGCTGCCCGGCCGCAGCGAGCTCGCGAGCTTGTAGTGGCCGTTCGCCTCTGCGTCCCGCCCCTGTTTCTCGAGCGAGCGGCCGAGCGCGTAGTGCGCGTAGTCGTCGGTCGGCGAGAGCTCGAGCACGGTGCGGAACTCCGCCTCCGCCTCCTTCCAACGCTGGATCCGGAAGTAGGCGATGCCGAGCGTCTCGCGGATGGAGGCCTTGTCCGGCTCGAGCCGCTTCGCCTTTTCGAGCGGCACCGTCGCCTGTGCCGGCATCCCGTCCTGGAGGAGGTGCCGGCCCTGCTGGAAGAGGTCGTACGCGTCCGTCACAGGTCTCTGAGGTAGGGGAAGTTCTCCAGCAACAGGTCGACCGGCGATGTCAGGTCGCGCGTGGCCCCGATCTCGATCGACGCCACTCGCTCTCCCGCGTCGATCGCGGCCTGAAACGCCGTCGCCAGCTCGTACGGCGGGTCGCCCGGCAGGGCCGCGACGCGCTCCGCGAGCGCAGCGCCGACCGCCCACAGCGGCGCCGCCGTGTGCGTGCCGCCGCGCGTGACGACGTGCCGGACGAAACCGTCCGCGCAGGCGACGTTGCCGCCTTCCTGGGGCCGGACGGCGAGCGCGCCGCCGGCGCCGGCTGCCGCGAACGTGGTGGTGAAGCGACGAACGTCGCCGGGCCCGAAGACGGTGTCGGCGCCGACGACGAGGTACGGCGGCTCCGCCTCCGCGGTGGCGGCCGCGTGCGCGGACCCGAGCGGCTCTGCCTGCGTCGCGTACCGGAGCGAGAGCCCGAAGCCCCCGCCGTCGCCGAGCAGCCGCCGCACCTGGTCGCCGAGATGCCCCACGACGACGGTCGCCTCCGCCAGGCCGGCCACGGCGAGCTCCCTCATGAGCCGAGCGACGACCGGCACGCCGCCGAGCGGGAGCACCGGCTTCGCGTACAGCTCCGTCAGCGGCCGCAGGCGCATCCCGAGCCCCGCCGCGATGACGACCGCGCCCGGTGGCGCCGTCACTGCGTGCGGAGCGAGCGCAGCGTGACGAAGCCGCGCAGGCGCTGCGGCCGGCCCAGCCCGCGCCGGACGAGCCGCAGCAGCGCCCGCAGCTCGCGGCGTGCGTCGTCGGCCTCCGCCGCGCTCCGCTCCGGCGGGCCGTAGCGTGCGGCCGCGACGGCGGCGGCGAAGCGGCGTCCGTCGATCCCGAGCTGCTCCCGCACGAGGCGCTGCAGCTCCTCCGGGGTCGCGCTCGGAGGGACCGGGACGCCCTGGTCGACGAGGAAGTCCGCGAGCTCCTGCCGCGCCGCCGCAGCCAGGCGGCGCGGGTCGCGGGTGAGGTACCGCGAGCGCCGCCACGCGAGCTTCGCGAGCCCGATCGCGGAGCCGCCGGCGAAGAGGAGCGCGACGAGCGTCCAGAAGGCGCTCAGGCCGTGCTCCCGCGCGACGGCGGTGCCTCGCGTCGCGGTGCTCCGCTCCTTGAGTGCGGTCAACCGGCCGAGCTGGCCGGCGCCGCCGCCGGGATCGGGCCCGCGGCCGAGCGA